>CAYWPB010000216.1:0-6704 GCA_964458725.1 uncultured Nevskia sp.
TGGTCTGCGCCAGCTGGCTGGTGGCCTCGTAGTAGTGCGCCACCTGCAGCACCGCGCGGGCCGGATCGACCACGCGGAAGTAGAGCACGGCGTTGACCTTGATCGAGACGTTGTCGCGCGAGATCACATCCTGCGGCGGCACGTCCATCACCACCGTGCGCAGGTCGACCCGCGTCATCTGCTGGATCAGCGGCCACAGGATGATCAGGCCGGGCCCCTTGGTGCCGGTATAGCGGCCCAGGGTCAGCACCACGCCGCGCTCGTATTCCTTCAGTACCTTGAAGGCCGAGAACAGCAGTGCCCCGCCCAGGAACAGCAGCACGCCGAACAATCCCATCATGACCGGACCTCCGTGGTATCAAGCGGTATCAAGCGGTTCCACTGTGAGCAGCAGGCCGTCCATGCGCGTCACCCGCACCCGCGCGCCGGCCGCCAGCGGCACCGCGCATTGCACGCGCCAGCGCTCGCCCATGACCCGCACCCAGCCTTCGCCGCTGAACGGTTCCAGCACCTCGGCGGTCTGGCCGAGCAGGGCGCCGCCGCCGGTGACCACCGGCGCGCGCCGCGCCCGCAGCACCAGGAACAGGGTCAGCGCCAGCACCGCGGCGGCGCCGAGGGCGAGGCCGGCGATCACGCCGAGGTTGACGCCGAAACCGGGCGCGTCGGTGTCGAACAACAGGATCGAGCCGAGCACGAAGGCGACGATGCCGCCGAAGCCGAGCACGCCGAAAGTGGTGGCATAGGTCTCGGCCACCAGCAGGGCCACGCCGAGCAGGATCAGCGCCAGGCCCGCGTAATTCACCGGCAGCATCTGCAGAGCGTACAGCGCCAGCACCAGGGCGATGCCGCCGACCACGCCGGGCAGCACCGCCCCAGGGTGATAGCCTTCCAGCAGCAGGCCGTAGATGCCGATCAGCAGCAGGGCATAGGCGATGGTCGGGCTGGTCAGCACCGCCAGCAGGCGCGTGCGCCAGTCGGGCTCGTAGCGCGTTACGGCGGCGCCGGCACTGTGCAGAGTCAGCGGCCCGCTGGCGGTCTGCACGCTGCGGCCGTCGATCTGCTTGAGCAGCTGCGGCACGTCCTCCGCCAGCAGGTCCACCACTTTCAGCTTCAGCGCCTGCTCGGCGCTGAGGCTGGCGGCGGAGCGCACCGCGGTCTCGGCCCAGTCGGCATTGCGGCCGCGCTTCTCGGCGAGGCCGCGGATGTAGGCCACGGCATCGTTCACCGCTTTCAGCTCGGCGGCGTCGGATGGCGCCTTGGATTCTTCGGTCTGGTCTTTGTCAGGCTTGGCCTCGTCCTGGGCCTTGCCGGGCTTCGGCGAGGTCCAGGAGCCACCGACCGGGATCGGCGTGGCGGCGCCGAGATTGGTGGCCGGCGCCATCGCCGCGAGGTGGCTGGCGTAGAGGATGTAGGTGCCGGCGCTGGCGGCGCGCGCGCCGCCGGGCCCGACCCAGGCCACCACCGGTACCGGCGAGGCGAGGATGTCGCGGATGATGTCGCGCATGGCGCTGTCGAGGCCGCCGGGCGTGTCCAGGCGCAGCACGATCAGCTGCGCCCCGTCGGCGACCGCCTTGCGCTGGGCGCGTTCGAAATAGCTGCTGCTGGCGGGGCCGATCGGGCCGGTGATTTCCAGCAGCGCGGCTTGCGGCGTGGGGGCGGCATGGGCCAAAGCGCTCCATAGCGCGCCGAGCAGCGCGCTGGTCCACCACAGAATCGCCGAGCGAACCATGGTGGGAGTATAGACCTGTGCTTGGGTGCGCGCGTTACCGTCTTGTCACAACGGCGTCATTCCCGCGGAAGCGGGAATCCAGCGCAGCCAGGAAATTGCACCGCGATCTTAAAGTGCGCGTGGATTCCCGCTTTCGCGGGAATGACGAATCAATTGGGGCTAGCTGCTTTTTTTGCGGCGGCCCCACCGCAGATCAGCTTCACCGCCGACTTCACCAGCGCGTTCAGCGCGGTACGCGAGTCGCCGGCGCGGGCGCGGACGGCAAGGGAATGCAGCACGGCGCCGCCGACTTCGGCCAGGGCGGCGGGGTCGGCGTCGCGGGGCAGTTCGCCCTCATCGCGCGCGCGCTTCAGCCGCCGTTCCAGCGCGCGGGTGAAGCCGCCTAGCGATGCGGCGAGCCTGGCGCGCACCTCGGGATCGCTCACCGATTCGGTCAGGGCGGTGCCGATCAGGAAGCAGCCGCGCGGCTCGCCATTCTCGGGCAGGTACGTCGTCACGGCGAACTGGTAGAAGCGGGTCAGCGCCTTGGCCAGCGGCTGGTCGCGCTCGAACTCGGCGGCGATGGCCCGCTCCGACGCGGCGGTATAGCGGTCGAGCAGCTGCAGGTACAGCTGCTGCTTGTCGCCGAAGGCGGCGTACAGGCTGGGCCGGTTCATGCCGGTGGCGGCGCTGAGATCGTCGAGCGAGGTGGCGGAGAAGCCGCCCTGCCAGAACGTTTCCAGTGCCTGCGTCAGTGCGCGTTCCGGGTCGTAGGCGCGCGGACGGCCGCGCGGGCGGGGCTGAGTTTTTTGTACCATATTGCAAATATATACCGGATCGGTATTATTATACCAACTCGTACAAAACACTGGAGGACCCGTCATGAAGCTGTACTTTTCCCCGCTGGCCTGCTCCCTGGCCAGCCGCATCGTCTTCTACGAGGCCGGCGCCCCGGCCGAGTATGTCTACGCGGATACCAAAACCAAGCGCCTGGAGGACGGCTCGGACTTCCTCGCCGTCAATCCGATGGGCCAGGTGCCGGTGCTGGAGACCGCGGACGGCGGCCTGCTGACCGAGAACACCGCGATCCTGCAATACCTCGCCGAGCAGCTGCCGCAGGCGCGGCTCGTCCCCGCCGAAGGGCTGGCGCGGGCGCAGCTGCGCAAGTGGCTCGGCTTCATCGGCACCGAGCTGCATAAGGCGGTGTACGTGCCGCTGCTGGACCGCAAGGCGCCGGACGCGGTGAAGGCCTACGCGCGCGACAAGATCCAGCTGCGCATGGATGTGCTGCAGCAGCATCTCGACGGCCGCGAGTTCCTGCTCGATCACTTCACCGTTGCCGACGCCTACCTGGCCACGGTGCTGAACTGGTCGGCCGCGGTCGGCCTCAAGCTCACGCCCTGGCCGGCCGTCGCCACCTACTATCAGCGCATGCTGGAGCGGCCGGCGCTGGGCCGCGCCGTGCGCGAGGAGTTCGCGCTCTACCAGAAGGAACAGGCGCCACAGCTCGCGGCCCGCTGATGAGCGGGCTGCTGCTGTTCCACGGCGCGCTGGTGCTGCTGGTCGGTTTGCTGGCCGGCGCGCCGTACGGACAGGCCATCGCGACCGGTGCGCCGGCGCGACGCGCCGAGGCCTGGCGTGCCGCGCACGCGGGCCTGATCGGCACCGGGCTCATCACCATGGTGTTTGGGCTGATGCTGCGTGCATGGCAGGCACAGGGGGCCTTGGTTAACGCCGTCGCGGCAAGCGCGATCGTCTCGGCCTGGGCTTTCAGCGTCGCGATGATCCTGGCGGCGGCGAGCGGGCAGCGCGGCTTGAGCGCCGGTGGCCCGCCGGCGAACCGGCTGGTGTTCGCCGGCTATGCCGTCGGCGTGCTGGGTTCGCTTGGCGCGGCGGCGGGGTTCGTGGCGCTGGCCTGGATCCACCGCAGCGGCTGAACCCTACTCGGCCGCCAGCGCCTGCAACAACCGGTTGAACTCGGCGCGCACCTCGCGGTAGCTGGCCTCGGGATCGGGCGCGCGGCTGATGGCGCGCCCGCATTCGGCCAGCGCGCCGTGCAGCAGGTGCGCCAGGGGCCCGGCCGGGCGCCGCGCCAGCTTGCCTTCGCGCATCGAGTTTTCGATGCCCTGGCGGATCATCGCCATCGAGTAGCGCGCCTCGATTTCGCGGATCACCTCCCAGCCCAGCACCGCTGGCCCATCCTTGAGGATGATCTGCTGCACCGCCGGGTCCAGGCAGGCCTGGAGGAAAGCTTCGCAGCCGGCCTGGAATGCTTTCCACGGATCCTTCTTCTGCAGCGCGGCTGCGGCCACGGCCGCGGTCAGCTCCGCTTCGCCGGCCTCGAACACCGCGCGGAACAGCTGCGCCTTGCCGGCGTAGTGGTGGTAGATGGCGCCGCGCGTCAGCCCGGCGGCGCGGTTGATGTCCTCGATCGAGGTTGCGGCATAACCCTGCTGCGCGAACAGCCGCGTCGCCGCCGTCAGCAGCGTGCGGGTGGTTTCGCCGGAGCGCTCCTGCTGGGTGCGTCGGCTCGATGTCTGCCTGGTCCTGCTCACATCCCCTCGCTTGTGATCCTGCGCGCAGCCGGCCACATTGACTTGCATACTTGGAGTATGTAAGTTACGTACCAGCAGTATGCAAATTTGGCGCCGTGCCCCGGCGCTCCCATTCCGGCGAGGCGATTATGACAAAACTCCCCTGGAAGCACGGTCAGCTTCCCCAGGCGCATGGACCGATGGTGGTCAGCGCCACCCGCTTCACCTACAAGAGCCTGTGGGACCTGCCCGGCGTGTACTGGCACGGCCTGCGCCTGCGCCGCGTCTGGCCGCGCTTTCCCGGCAGCATCGGCGTGTCGCTCTCGGCCGACGCCGGGCGTCGCAGCACCTACACCGTCTCGCTGTGGCGCAGCGAGGAGGATCTGAGGAAATTCATCAGCCATCCCTCGCACCTGGCGCTGATGCGCGCTTACCGGCCGCGCATGGAATCCGTCGCCTCCGCAACATGGATAGTTGAGTCCTTCGACCTGGGCGAGGCTTGGCGCAAGGCGCGGCAGCTGCTCGGCAGCACGCCACCGGCGCAGGCGGCTGCGGCCGTTCCCTTCGAATCGGAGTCCTGACATGCCAACCGCGGAAACCCTGGAACGCTTCATCGCCTGCGTTGAGGCCAACGCCCATGTCGAGGCGGTGGAGGAGTTCTACACCGAGGGCTCGACCATGCGCGAGAACCTGGCGCCGCCGCGCGTCGGCCGCGACGCCCATCTCGCCAGCGAGCGCAAGATCATGGCGCTGGCGAAGTCGGTGCAGTCGCGCTGCGTGCGGCCGGTGCTGGTCAACGGCGACCACGTGGTGGTGCGCTGGGTGTTCCGCTTCGAATGGCCGGACGGCAGCGTGACGCGGATGGAGGAACTGGCCTGGCAGCGCTGGGAAGGCGAGCGCATCGCCGAGGAGCAGTTCTTCTACGATCCGGCGCAGCGGGTGCCGGTGAAGGCGTAGCTGTCATCCTGAGCGCAGCGAAGGATCTGGTGCCGTCCCCTTTGCCTGAGGGCGCGTGACCCTCTCCCCCGGTCCCTCTCCCGCAAGCGGGAGAGGGGAGTGGAGAGCTAAGCGGTGAGTCCCGAGTGCCGCAGCAGCGGCTCGATGCTCGGCTTGCGGCCGCGGAAGGCGACGAACAGCTCCATCGCATCCTGCGAGCCGCCCTTGGCCAGCACGGTGTCGCGGAAGCGGTGGCCGGTTTCGGCGGCGAAATGGCTTTCCTCGAACGCGGCGAAGGCGTCGGCGGACAGCACCTCGGCCCACTTGTAGCTGTAGTAGCCCGCGGCGTAGCCGCCGGCGAAGACATGGGAGAAGCTATTGGGCATGCGGTTCCATGACGGCGGCGGCAGCACGCTGACTTCGTTGCGCACCTGGTTCAGCGTCTCCAGCACCCGGCCGCCGCGCGCCGCGTCGTAGTCGCGGTGCATGCGCAGGTCGAACAGGGCGAACTCGATCTGCCGCACCGTGGCCAGGCCGGACTGGAAGCTGCGGCTGGCCTGCAGCTTCTTCAGCAGGTCTTCCGGGATCGCCGCGCCGGTCTGCCAGTGGCGGGCGAAGCCGTTGAGGGTGTCGCGGTCGTAGGCCCAGTTCTCCATGAACTGGCTGGGCAGCTCCACCGCGTCCCAGGCCACGCCGTGGATGCCGGAGACGGAGGCCTCGTCGACCCGCGTCAGCAGGTGGTGCAGGCCGTGGCCGAACTCGTGGAACAGGGTCAGCACTTCGTCGTGGGTCAGCAGCGCCGGATCGCTGCCCAGCGGCGGCGTGAAGTTGCAGGTGAGATAGGCCACCGGGCGCTGCAGGCCATGCGGGCTGCGGCGCCGGCCCAGGCATTCGTCCATCCAGGCGCCGCCGCGCTTGTCCTGGCGCGCAAAGGGGTCCAGATAAAACAGGCCGACCTCGCTGCCGTCCTGTTCGCGCACGGCATAGGTGGTGACGTCCTTGTGCCAGGTGGCGACGTGGTCGACCTTCTCGATCTTCACGCCGTAAAGGCGCTCGACCAGGGCGAACATGCCGGAGACCACCTGCGGCGCCGGGAAATAGGGGCGCAGCTCCTCCTCGGAATAGCCGAGCTTCTCTTCCTTCAGCTTCTCCGAGTAGTAGGCGGCGTCCCAGGGCTGGAAGTCGGCGAGGCCGTCGCGCTTCCGCGCATAGGTCTTCAGCTCTTCCAGCTCGGCGCGGGCGAAGCTGCGCGCCTTGCCGGCGAGGTCGAGCAGGAAGCGCTCCACCGCGTCGGGCGACTCCGCCATCTTGGTCTCCAGCGACAGCTCGGCGAAGTTGTTGAAGCCGAGCAGCTGCGCCTCTTCGTGGCGCAGCGCCAGGATCTCGTTCATCAGCGCGGTGTTGTCGTGCTGGCCGGCGAGCGGGCCCTGGTCCGAGGCGCGGGTGGCGTAGGCGGTGTACAGCTCCTGGCGCAGCGCGCGGCTGTCGGCGTAGCTGATCACCGCGTCGTAGCTGGGGAAGTCCAG
>CAYWPB010000217.1:0-6692 GCA_964458725.1 uncultured Nevskia sp.
CATGATCTCGTTACGCACCGGGTGGCGGTGCAGGTCCTTCAGCACGGCCTGCTCGCTGTTGCCGCCGATTTGCACGGTCAGGATGTGCGAGTAGAAGGCTTCGACCTTGAGCTGCTTGCTCAGCTCGTTGTGATCGACGGTGATCGGCTGCGGCTCGCCCTTGCCACCGTAGAGGATGGCGGGCACCTTGCCCTCGCGACGCAGGCGGCGGCTCGCACCTTTGCCATGCGCCGAGCGGACTTCGGCTTCGACGACGAATGTCTGTTTCATGGAATCTCTCGAAAATACGGGTTGAACGACAAAAACGCCGCGCCCGCGACCAGGCGCAACGAGCCGCGCATTATAGAGAGGCGTTGCCAAAAAGGCTAACGCCATTGATTGTGAAGGGAAAAACCTACTCGATGTAGAGCGAGCTGACCGATTCCTCGGCGCTGACGCGACGCACCGTCTCGGCCAGCAGGCCGGCGATCGAGAGCTGCCGGATCTTCGGGCAGGCGGCCGCCTCGGCGGTCAGCGGGATGGTGTCGGTAACGACCAGGCCGTCGAGCTTGGAATTGGTGATGTTGCTGATCGCTGCGCCGGACAGCACCGGGTGGGTGACATAGGCGTAGACCTTCAGCGCGCCGCGCTCCTTCAGCGCCGCGGCGGCCTTGCCGAGGGTGCCGGCGGTGTCGACCAGGTCGTCGACCATGATGCAGGTGCGGTTCTCGACGTCGCCGATGATGTTCATCACCTGCGCTTCGTTGGCGCGCGGGCGGCGTTTGTCGATGATCGCCAGGTCGGCTTCGTCGAGTTGCTTGGCCAGGGCGCGGGCGCGGACCACGCCGCCGACATCGGGCGAGACCACGATCAGGTTCTCGTATTTCTGGCGCCAGATGTCGCCAAGCAGCACCGGACTGGCGTAGACGTTGTCCACCGGAATGTCGAAGAAGCCCTGGATCTGGTCGGCGTGCAGGTCCACGGTCAGCACGCGGTTGGCGCCACATTCGCCGATCATGTCCGCCACCACCTTGGCCGAGATCGGCACGCGCGCCGAGCGCGGGCGACGGTCCTGGCGGGCGTAGCCGAAGTAGGGCACCACCGCAGTGATGCGGCCGGCGCTGGCGCGCTTGAGCGCGTCCAGCATCATCAGCAGCTCCATCACGCTCTCGTTGGTCGGCGCGCAGGTCGGCTGGATGATGAACACGTCCTTGCCGCGCACGTTCTCGAGCAGCTCGATCTGCACCTCGCCGTCAGAAAAGCGGCCGACGATGATCTTGCCCAGCGGCACCTTCAGATAATTGGCGATGTCCTGGGCCAGCGCCGGGTTGGCGTTGCCGGTGAACAGCATCAGCTGCGCGGTAGTGTCGGTCATCAGGCTGATCGGATTGGAGCGGGAGTCCATGGGGCAGTCATTCTCTCTTCACGACACGTCATCTCGTCATACCGGCGAAAGCCGGTATCCAGGAGCCTCAGCGCTCGTTCACTGGGCCCCGGCTTTCGCCGGGGCACCTGACTTTCTAAGCGCTGCGCGCTAAGAAAATCTAGGTGGCTGGGGCGGATGGATTCGAACCACCGAATGGCGGGATCAAAACCCGCTGCCTTACCACTTGGCGACGCCCCAGTGCGCGTACCCACAGCCCGCGTACATCGGATTGCAATTATATCGTGATGCGGCGCCACTTGAGGCCGCAAATGCGGGAAAAAGCGCTTACTCGACGCTCACCCATTGATCCACGAACACCTTGAAGCCGCGTTCGGGGTCGCTGATGGTGAATTTCTTCGGCAGTTCCAGCCCGGCCACGGTCTGGTACTCGGTGTAGGCCAGATCCCAGCCGCCCTGCTTCAGCGACAGGATGCGCCCGGACTCGTCCAGCTTCAGCCCGTCCACCCGGCTGGCGGGGGCAGGCAGGCCCAGCACCCAGTGGCGCAGCTCGCGCAGCGGCAGGCTCCAGCCGAACTGCTGCTGCATAAAGGCTTCCGGGTCGCGGGTGCGGGTGACACCGTCCTTGCTGCGCACCTCCATGTCCTCGGGGGTGCCGCTGATGGCCACCGCGCCGACGCCGAGCGGGCCGTAGAAGCGCGCCTGGAATTCCTCGCCGTCCTGCATCCAGCTCAGCGCGCCGCCGAAGCTGACCAGACCGCTCTCGGCGAGCCGGCCCTGCAGGGTAAAGCCGTGAAGGTGCTGCAAGGCGGCGCGGCGCGCTTCCCAGTTCTGCCGGGCCTGTTCGCTGTTGCCGGTGCTTTCCGGCTGGATGTTGTTGAAGCAGCCGGCCAGCAGCAGAGCCGCCGCGCCCGCGCCTAGGTTCCCTAGGGCGCGCGGCAGCCTCATTGATCCAGGCGCTTGAGGGTGTCGCGCAGCTGGGTGTTGTCCGGGTCGTTGTGGGCGGCCTGGCTGAGCAGTGCGCGCGCCTTGTCCTTGTCGCCCAGGGCCCACAGCACCTCACCCAGGTGTGCGGCGACTTCGCCGTCAGGGAACTGCGAATAGGCCTTCTGCAGCAGCGGCAGGGCGTCCTGCGGCCGACCCTGGCGGAAGCGTAGCCAGCCCATGCTGTCGATCACCGCCGGGTCGTTCGGCGTCAGCTCCAGCGCCTTGCTGACCAGCTTGTCGGCCTCGTCGAGGCGGTCGGTGTGTACCGTCAGGGTGTAGCCGAGGGCATTCAGCGCGCGCGGATCGTCCGGGGTGTGGCCGAGGATCTTGCGCAGATCGGCCTCGGAGTCGGCGACGCGGTTCATGCGCTCGTAGACCAGGGAGCGGGAGTAGAGGATATCGTCGTCGTCCGGTTCGTCCTGCAGCGCCTCGCCGTACAGTTCCAGCGCCTGGTCGTACTGGCCGGCCTCGAGCAGGACCTCGCCCTCGGCCATCAGGAAACGGTCCGACAGGGTCGGGAACTGCTCGCGCAGCGCCTCCAGGATGGTGCGGGCGTCGTCGACCCGGTTCAGCTTGCCGAGCATCGCGGCGCGGCGGATCGCCGCGTCCAGCCCCTGCTGGCCGTTGCTGACCTTCTCGTAGTGCGCCAGCGCCTGCTTGTACTGGTGGCGCTCCTCGGCGACGCGGCCGAGGTAGTACTCGGCGTCGCCGACCCGGTCCGGTTTCTTCGCGACGATCAGCAGGTGGGTTTCGGCTTCGTCGAGGCGGCGCTGGTCGATGTCCAGCAGGCCCAGCATGAAGTGGGCGTCGACGTTGCCGGGCTCGTCGCGCAGCAGCTTCTCCAGCTGCTCGCGGCCGTGCTCGGCCTGGCCCGACTCGATCAGCAGGCGGGCGTAGCCCAGCCGCACCTCGCTGGCATCGGGGTTGTTTTTCAGCACGCCGTCCAGCACCTGGTCGGCGCCGGCGAGGTCGCCCTTCTTGACCAGCGCCCCGACCAGCAGCAGCGAGGCTTCCTTGGACGGCTTCAGTTTCAGCGCCTCGCGCGCGGCGCGCTCGGTGACGTCCGGCTTGTCGAAGCGCAACGCCAGCAGGCCCTGGGCCTGCAGGGCGGCGGGTTCCTTCGGATACTGCGCCACCAGGCGGTCCATCACGGCCATCGCCTGCGGGCCCTTGTTCGGCTCCTGCTGCAGCAGCAGCGAGACGTGGTGGAAACCGTCGGCGAGGCCGCCCGGATGGTCGCGCACGATCGACGCGCACTGCTTGTAGGCTTCCTCATCCTGGCCGGTGCGCAGCGAAAGGCGGGTGATGACCTCGCGCACGTCCAGGCTGGTCGGGTCGATCGTCTGCCATTTGCGCGCCGCCTGCAGCGCCAGGGTGTCGTCCTGGGCCAGCAGGGCCTGGGCGGTGGCGCGGGCGGCGAGCTGGGTGTCCGGCACATAGTCCAGCGCCTGCATGAATTCGCGCGCGGCGGTGGCGGGCTGCTGGCGTCCGGCGGCCATCTCGCCGGCCATGACGTGGTACTGCGCCTCGACGTCCGGCGTGGATTCGGCCTTGGGCGCAACCTGGTCCGACGGCTTGATCGGAGCGTCAGGCGCGGGCGCCGTATCCTGGGCGGGAGTGGCCTGGCTCGACGGCGCCAGGGCGCATCCGCCCAGCACGAGCAGGGCCAAGCTCAGCGACAAACGCAACGGGGTGCGGGACGAGTGCAAGGGAGGCTGCCGGAAGGAGATCACAGGGTATTGTAGCCGCAGGCGGGTTGGCGGGGGCTGGCACACAGCTTGTATAGACCGGTGCATTGCCGGAAAATTCGCGGTTATGGCCCTTTTGACGCTCGGACTCAGCCACCACAGCGCGCCGTTGGAAGCGCGCGAGCGGCTGGCCTTTACCGACGCCGAGTTGCCCGCCGCCCTGAGCCGTCTGCGCGCCATGCCGGGGGTGGAGGAGGCCGCCATCCTGTCGACCTGCAATCGCACCGAGATACTGGCGGTGGCGGCGCCGCAGGACGAGAGCCGGCTGATCGAATGGTGGCGCCGCGAGCGCCAGGTCGCCGCCGGCAGCATCGAGCCGCACCTGTTCGTGCTGCGTGACCAGAGCAGCGTGCTGCACAGCCTGCGCGTCGCCTCCGGCCTGGATTCCATGGTGGTGGGAGAGCCGCAGATCCTGGGCCAGATGAAGCAGGCCTACGCCAAGGCGCGCGAGGTCGAAACCCTGGGGCCAGTGCTGTCGCGCCTGTTCCAGCACACCTTCGCCGTGGCCAAGCTGGTGCGCAGCCGCACCCAGATCGGCGCCCATCCGGTCAGCATCGCCTACGCCGCGGTGCAGCTGGCGCAGCACATCTTTGCCGACCTGGGCAACCAGACCGCGCTGCTGATCGGCGCCGGCGAAACGGTGCAGCTGCTGGCGCGCCACCTCAAGACCCGCGGGGTGGGGCGGATCATCGTCGCCAACCGCAGCCTGGAGAAGGCACAGGCCCTGGCTGGCGCGCTGCACGGCTACGCCATCGGCCTCAATGACCTGCCGGTGCACCTGGCCGAGGCCGACCTGGTGATCTCCGGCACCGCCAGCCGCGGCTACATGCTGACCCGCGAGCTGGTGGCCGGCGCCATCGGCAAGCGCCGCCGCAAGCCGATGCTGATGATCGACCTGGCGGTGCCGCGCGACTTCGATCCGGCCATCGCCCGGCTCGAGGACATCTACCTGTACTCGCTCGACGATCTGCGCGCTGTCATCGCCGAGAACCTCAAGGTGCGCGACGCTGCGGCGCAGCAGGCCGAGGTGCTGGTCGAGGACTATGCCCGCGAATTCGAGAAGTGGCTGGAAAGCCGCGACGCTGGCGCCACCATTCGCCGCCTGCGTGCCCGCGCCCGCCTCAGCCGCGACGAGGTGCTGGCCAAGGCGCAGCGCAAGCTGGCCAACGGCGAGTCCGCCGAGGCGGTGATGGCGTTCGTCGCCGATACGCTCGCCAACAAGCTGCTGCATGCGCCGAGCGAGCGCCTGCGCAATGCCGGCGCCGTTGAACAGGCGCTCCTGATCGATGCGGCTCACAAGCTCTTCGATATTCCCGACGAAGAGCAATGAGCCTATTTCAGGGCGCCGAGCAGGCTGCGTTGCTTCCAGAATTGCGCCAGGCGAGGCGGAGGCCGCAGAGCCATAGACTCTATGGCCAAGGCCGACAACGCTGCATGGCGCAATTCTGGAAGCAACCCGAAGGGCCGGGGCCATTTTCGCGCATGGCGTTGTCACTCGTCGCTCGTGTGCAGAGCACACTTCGCTCCTCGTTCCTAGCCCTGCGCGAAAATGACTCCCGGCGCAGCCTGCTCGGCGCCCTGAAATAGGCTCATCATGAGAGAAAACCTGCTGCGCCGTCTCGAGCAGATGGCGGGCCGGCGCGACGAAGTCGCGCGCGAGCTGTCCTCCCCCGAAGTGCTCGGCGACAGCGACAAGTTCCGCCGCCTGTCACAGGAATACGCCCAGCTCGGTCCGCTGACCGAGACCTACGGCGCGTACCAGGCCGCCCTCAAGGAAATCGAGGGGCTGGAGCAACTGCGCAGCGATCCCGAGCTGAAAGGCGAGGCTGAGGCCGAGCTGCCTACCGTGCAGGCCAGGCGCGAGACGCTGGAAGGCGAGCTGCAGGGCTTCCTGGTGCCGAAGGACCCGCTCGACGGCAATAACGTGTTCCTCGAAATCCGCGCCGGCACCGGCGGCGACGAGGCTGCGATTTTCGCCGGCGACCTGTTCCGCATGTACTCGCGCTATGCCGAGACCCAGAACTGGCAGGTCGAGGTGCTGTCGGAAAGCGAGGGCGAGCACGGCGGCTACAAGGAAATCATCTCGCGTATTGCCGGTTTCGGCGCCTACTCGCGGCTCAAGTTCGAGTCCGGCGCCCACCGCGTGCAGCGCGTGCCTGAGACCGAGGCGCAGGGCCGCATCCACACCTCGGCCGCCACCGTGGCGGTGCTGCCGGAGATCGAGGCGGCGCAGGCGGTGGAGATCAACCCGGCCGATCTGAAGGTCGACACCTACCGTGCCAGCGGCGCCGGCGGTCAGCACGTCAACAAGACCGAGTCGGCGATCCGCATTACCCAAATTCCCGGCGGCCTGGGGGTGGAATGCCAGGACGAACGCTGGCAGCACAAAAACCGAGCCCGCGCAATGAGCCTGCTCGCTTCGCGCCTGCTCGACATGGAGCGGACGAAGCAGGAGAAGGACATGGCGGCGACGCGCAAGAAGCTGGTCGGCAGCGGCGACCGCTCCGAGCGCATCCGCACCTACAACTTCCCGCAGGGACGCGTCACCGACCACCGCATCAACCTGACGCTGTACCAGCTCGACCGTGTGATCC
>CAYWPB010000218.1:0-6690 GCA_964458725.1 uncultured Nevskia sp.
CCATCGGCGGCGGTGAGCCGCCGCTGTCGCCGGCGATCGCCCAGCGCCTGCTGCGCGTGTTTAGCGACGAGCAGGCGCAGAACACCTCCGAAGAGGCGCGCCTGACCGCGCGCGAGCGCGAAACCCTGGTGCTGATCGCCAAGGGTTTCCGCCTGCCGGACGTGGCGCAGCAGCTGGGCGTCACCCGCCACACCGCCGCCGGCTTCATCAAGGCCATCTACCGCAAGCTCAACATCTCCAGCCGCGCCGAGGCGGCCCTGGAAGCGGCGCGCATGGGCCTGGTGCGCACCGACCTGTAGGCCTGGTAGCCCGGGGTGTCCCCCCGGCCATTGCGGCGTGCGAAAATGGGGGCATACCCCTATCCCCGCATGGCGCAATGCTCAACCCCGAACCCAACTTCCTGTCCGCCGAGCCGCTGCCGGCGCGCTCGCCGCTGCGCGCGGCCATCACCGAGCTGTACCTGGCCGACGAAACCGCCCTGGTCAACCGCCTGCTGGCGATCGCCGAGCTGCCGCCCGAGTTGGGCGGCCAGATCATCGGCCAGGCCTCCGACTGGGTGCGCCGCGTGCGCCAGCTCAAGGAATCGCAGAGCGCGCTCGACGCCTTCATGCGCGAATACGACCTGTCGTCCGAGGAAGGCGTTCTGCTGATGTGCCTGGCCGAGGCCCTGCTGCGCATCCCCGACGACGAGACCGCCGAGAAGCTGATCGCCGATAAGCTGTCCGAGGCCGATTGGGAAAAGCACCTCGGCTCCTCCGACTCGCTGTTCGTCAACGCCTCCACCTGGGGCCTGATGCTGACCGGCCGCATCGTGCGCATGCCGGTCGACACCCCGGGCAACTTCCGCGCGGTGTGGCAGCGCCTGATCGCGCGCGGCGGCGAGCCGGTGATCCGTGTCGCCGTCCGCCGCGCCATGCGCATGATGGGCAGCCAGTTCGTGATGGGCCGCACCATCGAGGAGGCGCTGAAGCGCTCGCAGGGTCGCGACCAGCGCGCTTACCTGCACTCCTTCGACATGCTGGGCGAAGCGGCGCTCACCGCCGCCGACGCCGAGCGCTACCTCAAGTCCTACCACGACGCCATCGTCAGCATCGGCAGCTTCAGCGGCGGCAGCCGCGACCTGCCGGTGTTCCTGCGGCCCAGCATCTCGGTCAAGCTGTCGGCGTTGCACCCGCGCTACGAATACGCCAACCGCGCGCGCGTCGTGGCCGAGTTGGCGCCGAAGCTGCTGAGCCTGGCGCAGGCGGCGCGCGCCCAGGACATCGGCCTGACGGTCGATGCCGAGGAGGCCGACCGCCTGGAGCTGTCGCTCGACGTCCTGGAAGCGGTGTACCGCGACCACAGCCTGCGCGGCTGGGAGGGCCTGGGGCTGGCGGTGCAGGCGTTCCAGAAGCGCGGCATCGCCGTGATCGAGTGGCTGGAAGGACTGGTGCGTGAAGTCGGCCGGCGCATGCCAGTGCGCCTGGTCAAGGGCGCCTACTGGGACACCGAGGTCAAGCGTGCCCAGGAGCAGGGCCTGTCCGGCTACCCGGTGTTCACCCGCAAGGCCAACACCGACGTCGCCTACCTCGCCTGCGCCCGTCGCCTGATCGCCGCGCGCGAGCTGTTCTACCCGCAACTGGCGACCCATAACGCCCATACCGTGGCGGCGGTGCGCGCCTACGCCGGCAACGACCAGGGTTACGAGTTCCAGCGCCTGCACGGCATGGGCGAGGCCCTGTACCAGGTGGTACGTGAGGACTCTCCGGTGCCCTGCCGCGTCTACGCCCCCGTCGGCAGCCACGAGGACCTGCTGCCCTACCTGGTGCGGCGCCTGCTGGAGAATGGCGCCAACACCTCCTTCGTCAACCGCATCTTCGACGAGAACGTGGAGCCGGAGCAGCTGGTCGCCGACCCGGTGGCCGCGGTCAAGGCCCTGGCGGTCAAGATCAACCCGGCGCTACCGCTGCCTGCCGAGCTGTACGGCGCCAGTCGCCGTAACTCGGCCGGCCTCAACCTCGCCGACGAGGCGGTGCAGCGCGGTTTCGCCCGCGAGCTGGCGGCCGCGCCGGCGCCGCCGCGCGCCGCCTCGATGCTCTACGACGGCATCGTCGCGGCCGGCGAAGTGCGCCCCATCACCAGCCCGGCCGACCGCCGGCAGGTGGTCGGCGAGTGGCAGCCACTGGAGCGGGCGCGGGTGCGCGATGCGGTGGCCGCCGCCGCCGCCGCCTATCCGCGCTGGAACGCCACGCCGGTGGAGAGCCGTGCGGCGATCCTGGAGCGTGCCGCCGACCGTCTCGAGGCGCGCCGCGCCGAATTCATGCAGCTGCTGATCCTCGAGGCCGGCAAGACCGTGCTCGACGCCCTGGCCGAGGTGCGCGAGGCGGTCGACTTCCTGCGCTTCTACGCCGCCCAGGCGCGGCGCCTGCTGGCTCACGCCGAGACCTTGCCGGGCCCGACCGGCGAGCACAACGAGCTGCAGCTGCACGGCCGCGGCGTGTTCGTCTGTATCAGCCCCTGGAACTTTCCGCTGGCCATCTACACCGGCCAGATCGCCGCCGCCCTGGTCGCCGGCAACCCGGTCATCGCCAAGCCGGCCGAGCAGACCAACCTGGTCGCGGCACAGATGGCGCAGCTGCTGCGCGACGCCGGCGTGCCGAGCTACGTGTTCCAGAACGTGCTGGGCGAAGGCGACATCGGCGCCGAACTGGTGGGCGATCCGCGCATCGCCGGCGTCGCCTTCACCGGCTCGGTCGAGGTGGCGCAGCTGATCAACCGCAGCCTGGCCGCGCGTAAGGGGCCGATCGCCACCCTGATCGCCGAGACCGGCGGCCAGAACGCGATGGTCGTCGACTCCTCGGCGTTGCCCGAGCAGGTGGTCAAGGACGCGCTGTATTCCGCCTTCTACTCCGCCGGCCAGCGCTGCTCGGCGCTGCGTGTGCTGCTGCTGCAGGAGGAGATCGCCGACAAGACCATCCACATGCTCAAGGGCGCCATGCAGGAGCTGAGCATCGGCGACCCGGCGCTGCTGTCCACCGACGTCGGCCCGGTCATCGACGAGCCGGCGCGCGCGCGCCTGGCGGCGCATGGCAAGGCGATCCAGAAGGGCGGCAAGCTGGTACGGCAGCTGGAGTTGCCGCAGTCCGCCGCGCATGGCACCTATTTCGCGCCGCTGGCGGTGGAGATCGGCAAGCTGGAGGATCTGCAGGAGGAGCACTTCGGCCCGATCCTGCACATCGCCCGCTACCCCGGGCGTCGCCTGGAGGCGGTGATTGAGTCGATCAACCAGACCCAGTTTGGCCTGACCCTCGGCGTGCACAGCCGCATCGAGTCGACCTGGCGCCGGGTCCAGTCCTTGGCCCATGTCGGCAACTGCTACATCAACCGCGGCATGACCGGCGCGGTGGTCGGGGTGCAGCCCTTCGGTGGCGAGGGCCTGTCCGGCACCGGCCCCAAGGCCGGCGGTCCGCACTACCTGCTGCGCTTTGTCACCGAGCGCACCCTGACGGTCAACACCGCCGCCGTCGGCGGCAACGCGCGGCTGCTGGCGGCTTCCGGCTAAGCGCCTCCGCTTCATCCCCCTCTCCTCACGAATGTGGGGAGAGGGGATCCACCGCGAACCGTTAGCCCGCGATCACCAGCTGCGTCTGCGTCACCAGCGCCAGCAACTTGCCGTTTTCCGAGCGGATCGCCGTCTGCCACACCGAGGTGGTCTTGCCGCGGTGCACGGCGGTGCATTCGGCCCGCACCGTCGATCCGGCCGGTGCCGCGCCGAGGAAGTTGGTCTTGGACTCCAGGGTGGTGGTACGGGCGTTCGGCGGCAGGTTGAGGAAAGCGCCGACCGCGCCGAGCGTGTCGGCCAGCGCCATCAGGCTGCCGCCATGCAGGATGCCGCCCAGGGTGCACAGTTCCGGCCGTACGGTCAGCCTGCCGCAAACCCGCTCCGGTCCGGCCTCGGTTAGCTCCAATCCGAGCAGGCCGGGCAGCAGGTTCTTGAACTGCGCGTTGATCGTTTCCGCCGGATTCATGCCGCACCTCCGCCCTGCATCGCAGCCAGCAGTACGCAGCCGCCGGCCAGTTCCACCACCATGAAAATCCAGGGCCAGCGGCCCGGTGCGCCGTCGAGCACGGCCGACAGCAGCCGGCCCGCCGCCATGCCGAACAGGGCCACCGCCACGGCCAGCAGCGCGCCCGGCCGCACCGGTGCATCGAACTGCGCGCCGCACAGCAGGGCGGCGATGGCCAGGCCGAAGCCGCCATAGACGGCGCGCACCTCGTTGCGGCCGTCACGGGTCAGGCTGGGCGTGCCGAAATAGGCCACGATCCTTTCCGGGCGGGCCAGCGCCATCAGGCCCATCGCGGCAAACACCGCGGCGACGCACAGCACGGTGAGCGCGGGCATCACGGTGCGCCGCTCAGTGGATCAGGTTCGCGGCGACCTGCCGCGAGATGCGGCCATCCCGCGCCGGCTGGCGCTGGCGCAGCAGCAGGTAGAGCAGGGGCGCGAAGGAGCCGACGAACAGGGCCGCGACCACGAACGGCCAGGCGCTGCGGCCGCGCTGGCGCGCGTCGCGGATCATCCAGCTGCAGACCAGGCCGAGCGAGATGCACAGGTCGCACAGCACCTGGATGCTGCCGCTGTCCTTCAGCGCGCTGCGCCAGATGCCGAGGTAGCCCACGTCGAACATGACAAAGGTGGAATAGGCGCCGAAAGCGGCGAAAACCAGGATCAGCAGTACGCGGGCCATGGGGGCTCCTGTGGGGAATGCCCGCGCACTGTGCGCGGCGGGGGGTAGGAGGCTCAATTACGCCGCAGGTAATAGCCGGCCGGCCGGCGAAGGCGCAGACTGCGGCCATGTCCACCGTACAGCCCGTCCCGTCCGCCCGGCCCGCGCCGATCCCGACCGACCTCAGTTTCGGCGATGTGCTGCGCGAGACGCGCGGTGCGCGCAAGCTGAGCCAGCTGGAGCTGGCGGTCGAGGCCGGCATTTCGCAGCGCCACCTGAGCTTCCTCGAATCCGGTCGCGCCCGCCCGAGCCGCGCCATGGTGCTGCAGCTGGCCGAATCGCTGGAGCTGCCGCTGCGGGTGCGCAACCGCCTGCTGGTCGCCGCCGGTTTCGCCCCGGTGTTCCCGCAGCGCGCGCTCGACAGCGAGGACATGGCGCCGGTGCGTCTGGCGTTGCAGCGCCTGCTCAGCCACCACGAACCGTATCCGGCGCTGGTGATGGATCGCGGCTGGAACATCCTGATGACCAACCGCGCGCTCGACCGCCTCACCGGCCTGCTCGGCGATGCCGATGCGGTGTGGCGCCGCGTCTGCGGCGACGGCCCGCGCAACATGCTCAAGTTCACCTTCCATCCGCAAGGGATGCGGCCGCTGGTCAGCAACATGGCCGAGGTCGGCTCGGAGCTGCTGGCGCGGGCGCGGCTGGAGGCGCTGGAGGAGCCGGCGGTGGCGCGGCTGCTCGACGAGATCCTGGCTTATCCCGACACGCCGATGCGCTGGAAGCTGGCCGATCCGGTGGCGCACCCGCCGCCGGTGCTGGCGGCGCAGCTGCGCATGGGCGAGCTGCGCCTCAACCTGTTCACCATGCTCAGCACCTTCGGTACGCCGCAGGACGTGACCACCGACAGCCTGCGAGTGGAGCACCTGTTCCCGGCGGATGCGGAGAGCGAGGCGCTGCTGAAGCGTTTAGCTGGTCTTTAGGACAAAAGGAAAGCGATCTCGCGCAGAGGCGCAGAGGAGCGCAGAGAAAAGCTTTCGATGTTCAGCTTTGCTGTTCTCAGCGGCCTCTGCACTTCTCTCCGTCTCTGCGTGGGGCCGCTTCAGCTTCTACTCAGTCTCTTCGTCCCCGGCGGCCTCGGCGGCGCTCACCGCGTGCGCCAGCGACGCCCCCTCGGCCTTGAGCAGGCGCTGCGCCAGCACCGCGGCCTGGGTGCGGCGGTACAGGCCGAGCTTGCGCAGGATCGCGGTGACGTGGGCCTTGATCGTCGCCTCCGACACGTTGAGGTCGCCGGCGATCTGCTTGTTGAGGCGGCCGTCGGCCAGCATCATCAGCACGCGGAACTGCTGCGGTGTCAGGCTGGAGACGCGCTGTGCCAGCTCGCGCTCCTCGGCGTCCTCGTCAGCCGTGCTCTCCGGCACGCCAGGCGGCAGCCACACGCCGCCTTCCAGCACCGTGTGCAGGGCCTCGCCGATGGTCTCGATCCCGGCCGACTTGGGGATGAAGCCGCAGGCGCCGAAATCCAGTGCGCGGCGCATCACCGCCGGTTCCTCCACTGCCGACACCAACACCACCGGAATCGCCGGGTGCTGGCCGCGCAGGCCGATCAGGGCCGAGAAACCCTGCACTCCCGGCATGCGCAGGTCGAGCAGGATCAGGTCGGCCCGCGGGTGGTCCTGCACCGCCTTGTGCAGGGCCTCCGGCGAGTCGGCTTCGACGATCTGCACGCCCGGCAGCAGCTGCGCCACCGCGGTGCGCAGGGCGCTGCGGAACAGCGGGTGGTCATCGGCGATGATCAGCGTCGAAACCAGGCTCAAGGGCGTCGCGTCCTCCGGTGGGGAGCCGCCCGTCCCGGGGTCCGCGGGCAGGGCTTGTCGTAATTGCAGGCCAGAGTATCGCAAAGCAACTCCTTGTAGCGGCGGCATGCCGCCGGCGAATGCCCCTAGCCCGCCTGCGGGAGAGGGGAGGGCAAATCCCGGAGCGATTT
>CAYWPB010000219.1:0-654 GCA_964458725.1 uncultured Nevskia sp.
GCCCGGCGGGGCGGCGCCGCATCGAATTCGACCGGTTCACTGGTGCGGGAGCAGGGCTTGCGGCCGGGATGGTGGGGGAAATAGTCCGGGTATTGCTTCACCGCGCGGAAGCCCACGCCGAAGCGCTTGGCCATGAAGCGCACCATGCCGGGGGCGTTGCGCACGTAGGCCTCCAGGCGCGTCAACGGCACCTCGCCCCGGGTCAGGCCCTTGAGGTAAGTCAGCGCCTCTTCCGGCGTGTCGTTGCCGCCTACGCCGGGAATGTCGTCATTGCAGGGAATCCAGATGCCGCCGCCCGACACCGCACTGGTGCCGCCGTAGAGGTCCTGCTTCTCGATCACCAGCGCCGACAGGCCCTGGGCCTGGCTGCACAGCGCCGCGGTCATGCCGCCGGCACCGGAACCCACCACGATCACGTCGTATTCGCGCGGCTCGGGCGCCGCGGCTTGATTCATGCCCATCGCACACACCATCTCTTGATCTCACATCAATGGGAGAGGCTGCCGCCGTGAGATGGGGCCTGCCCCCCCCCCCCACCCCCTCCCCACCCCCGGGGGGGGGGGGGGCAGCCGGACAACAAGAAGAAGAGGAGGGTGTTTGGGGCCCCGACCCCCACCCCGCGACATTGTACCAGCACGTGCCCGGTCTGTTGGT
>CAYWPB010000219.1:664-6614 GCA_964458725.1 uncultured Nevskia sp.
ACATGACTGCCAAACAAAAACCCCTCACCCTGACCCTCTCCCCGCCAGCGGGGAGAGGGGACTCAGGCGGACTACAGGAAGAAGTCCGTGTTGTCGCGGCCCAGCAGCACGCCGCCGTAATTGCGACCGAACTGCTCCGGGTTGTTTGCGTAGTGGCCGCGCGCCGCGAAGATGTCGTGCATGTAGCGGTGCAGCGGGAAGTCGGTGAAGATGCCGCGGCCGCCGCAGGCCGAAAACAGCTGGTAAGCGTGGCGGGCGCAGCGGTCCACCACCTGCGCCGCCTGATGGCGGAAGTGCAGGCGCTGCTGGATGTCGTCCAGCGGCTGCCTGGCGCGGATCTTCCCCATCAGCACGTCGAAGTTGCGGTTCAGCACCAGCTTCATCTCGTCGATGGCCAGCGCCGTTTCGGCCGCGGCCAGCTGCGCCGGCGCCTGCTCCGAGGTCTTGTTGCCCATGTCGCCGACCCGCACCTTGGCGAAATCGAGGAAGGTGGTCAGCGCACCCTGCAGGCCGCCGATCGCCGCCGACGATACCGCGCGCACGAAGATCTGGCCGAACGGCAGCTTGTACAGGTCGGAAGTGAAGGTGTCGCGGCCGGGGTTGGTGCCCATGAAGCCGTCGCTGGCCTTGTGCGTACGGTACTCCGGCACGAAGACGTCCTTGACCACGATGTCCTTGGAGCCCGTGCCCTTGAGGCCCATCACGTACCAAGTGTCGATCACCTCGAAATCGCTGCGCGGCAGCAGGAAGGTGCGGTATTCCGGCGGCCCCTTGCCGTCGGCCGGGAAGATCAGACCGCCGAGCAGCACCCACTGGCAGTGGTCGATGCCGGAGGAGAAGCCCCAGCGGCCGCTGAACCTGAAGCCGCCCTCGACCGGCTTGACCTGGCCCTTCGGCATGTAGGTCGAGGCGATGCGCACGGAGGTGTCCTTGCCCCAGACGTCCTCGGAGGCACGCGGGTCGAAGCAGGCCATCTGCCAGTTGTGCACGCCGATCACGCCGTAGATCCAGGCGGTGGACATGCAGCCCTCGGCCAGGGTCATGCAGATGTCGTAGAACACTTGCGGGTCCATCTCGTAGCCGCCGTATTGCTTGGCCTGCAGCACGCGGAAAAAGCCCGCCTCCTGCATTTCGGCCACCGTCTCGTCCGGCACTCGGCGCATTTCCTCGGTCTGCTTCGCGCGCGAAGCCAGCACCGGCACCATCTCGCGGGCACGCTGCACCAGCGCCTGGGGGGTCACCAAGGTGGCGGTTTTCTGAACTTGGGTCTGCACAGCGTCCTCCTGAAACTCAAGAAATCTGTTCGTTTTCGCCCGGGCGCGGCGAGGCGGCGCGCAAGCGGCTTTGTCGATGATCTTTTTCACAGAAAAGCCGCGCCGCAGCATCGTCCGAAATGACTACCGGAGCGCCGCTGCGCCTAGCAAAACCCTCACAGCATCTGCATGTCGCTCGGGCCCCAGAACGCGCGCATCGAGGTGAACTGGCCGGCCTCGTTGAAGGTCATCACGTCGATGACGCGGATCAGCATGCGGCCCTGCGGCATGTTCAGCTCGACGTCGAAGGCCATCGCCGCGGAGTTGCCGTGCGAGGCGCGGATCGGCGCGGCCAGCTTGAGCTTGGCGCCGGTGGCAATGGACATCCTGTAGAACGCCGCGATCTTGTCCTTGCCGGCCATCACCTCCTTGCCGACCGGGTCCTCTACCGTGGCGTCGTCGGCGTAGAGCGCGACCACCGCCTCGGCGCTGGATTGGTTGAAGCCGTCGACATAGGCCTGCATGGCCGCCTTCATTACTGATTCGCTGGGCATTTACGGGTTTTCCGTGCGGGGTTGGGCCGCCGTTTTCATGGCGGCAAATGTCAAAGCCTGATGCTCGGGCCTGCGCTTAAGCTTGCGAATCATCCGTTCGGCCTATGCCGTGGCATATACTTAAGCCATCGAGCGTAGGCGACCGCCGCGGGCGCCCGTTCCGGCACGAGGATTTAAGGAACAAAAACCAGTTAAATCAAACAGCTCCGCGCGATACCTAAACCAATCCAAAACGGTGCGCAGCGCGGAGTCCGGCATGACGGAGCGAGGAGGGTCAATGCCTTTGGCTGCAAAGCACACCATTACCGATACTGAGGGGTCCATCGGCCGGACCGGGGGCGCCTATACCCTGGACAACCTGGTCGAGTCGGTAGGCATGGCGGCGCTGGACCGCCTGGTAGGCGCCATCTACGACGGCGCAGTCGAGTCGCCACCCTGGCAGATGGCGCTGCAGCTGGTGCGCGACCACCTGCAGGCTGGCCACGTCACCCTGATGCTGCGTCCGCCGTCCTCGGAAAGCACCGGCGTGATGATCAACACCGGCACGGTCACCAAGCAGGGAATCGAATCCTACGAGACCCACTTCTTCGCCATGGACCCCTTCGTGCGCCTGGCCGAGGGCGAGGTCGTCACCGCCGAGGAGCTGATCGGCAAGCAGTGGCTGCAGAGCACCGTGTACCAGGAATACCTGCGTCCGCTCGGCGTGCGCCACCTGCTCGGCGCCGACATCTACACCAAGGAAGGCATCGAGTGCCGGCTGCGCATCACGCGCCCGCACGATTCGCAGCCGTTCA
This sequence comes from uncultured Nevskia sp., assembly GCA_964458725.1. Taxonomy (GTDB): domain Bacteria; phylum Pseudomonadota; class Gammaproteobacteria; order Nevskiales; family Nevskiaceae; genus Nevskia. Next base: position 3,266 of record CAYWPB010000219.1, read on the forward strand.
GCACCGAAGACAAGGCCCTGGTGCGTTTCCTGCTGCCGCACCTGAAACGCTCGATCCAGCTGCACGCGCGCCTGGACTTCCTCGAGTGCGAGCGCCAGCTGTTCGCCGGTACCGTCAACCGCATGCTGCTGGGCATCATCAGCTTCTCGCAGAACGGCACCATCCTCGAAACCAACCAGGAAGCGCGCCGCATCCTGGCCGAAAAGGACGGCATCTGGCTGGCCGGCAACAACCTCTCTGTGGAAGTGACGCAGGAAGGCCGCGAGCTGCAGCGCATGATCCGCCAGGCCCTCAGCGGCACCGTCGCCAACCAGGGGCCGCAGGTGGTGGAGGCGATGTCGGTCACCCGCCCCTCCGGCCGCGCCAAGCTCGGCGTGCTGGTACGGCAGATCCCGCTCGACACCTGGTCGGAGAGCCGCCAGCGCCCCGCCGTGGCCGTGTTCCTGCGCGACCCCGAATCCAGCGGCGCCCAGCCCTCGCACGAGCTGGTGCGGCGGCTGTTCGGCCTGACCCGGATGGAAGCCTCCCTCGCCCTACTGCTGGCCGACGGCCTGACCCTGGACGAGGCGGCGGAGAAGATGGACGTGCGCCGCAATACCGCCCGCACCCATTTGCGCTCGATCTTCTGCAAGACCGGGGTGACCCGGCAGACCATGCTGGTGCGGCTGCTGCTGAACAGCGTCATCACCCTGGGCTGAAACGGCGGCACGGGGACCCGTCCCCGCTTTTGGACTGCTCGTCACGGTGCACGTGCGGACGTGCGCCGGGCTGCTAACTTATGGCGTCCCCGAACCGGAATGCAGCCGTGAGCCAACCCAAGCCGCCGATCCTCAATATCGCCGACGTCGCTTGCATCCCTCTGCGCCAGCTCGCGCCGAAGGAGCCACCGGCGCGCATCCTGGAGAAATTCGACGCCAGCATGGGCTTCATCGGCCAGGCCCTCGGCGCGCAAAAGCTGGGCTACAACCTGACGGTCATCGCCCCTGGCAAGCCGGCTTTCCCGTTCCATAACCACCGCGTCAACGAGGAGATGTTCTTCATTCTCGAAGGCAGCGGCGAGCTGCGCCTGGCTGGCGCGAGATATCCGCTGCGCGCCGGCGACGTCGTCGCTTGTCCGCCCGGTGGCCCCGAGACGGCGCACCAGATCATCAATACCTCGGACCGCGAGTTGAAGATGCTGGCGGTGAGCACCAAGCTCTCGCCGGAGATCTGCGACTATCCCGACAGCGGCAAGTTCTCGATTCGCGCCGAATTCCCGCCGGACGTGGACGGCAAGCCGCAGGGCTTTTCCTATGTCGGTCGAACCGAAGGCACGCTGGACTACTGGGACGGCGAATAAGCCGGCCGCGGTTCCGACCTCTAGGTCGCGAATTCCTGGTACTGCGGCAAGTCGTCGGTGATGGTGAACCAGGGCGCCTTGGAGCCGACAAAAATGTGCTTGTCCGGCCTGATCGATGGCGTATCCACCAAGGTGCCCAGGGCAACGTGGACGTATTGTCCCTCGCGCACCAGCGAGTACAGCAGCGAGCCACAGCGGCCGCAGTGATGGTCGTAGCCTTGATCGTCGCCGTGGCGCAACGCCTGATCCGCGCCCTGGGTCAGGCGCAGCTTGACGGACTCGATCCCGGCGAAGGGCTTGAAGGCTGCGCCGGTGGCGCGGCGGCATTGCGAGCAATGACAGTTGGCGGCGTAACGGAAGTCGTCGGCCACCGTGTAGCGCACGGCGCCGCACAGGCATTGTCCTTCGAGCATGCGCTTCATCGTCCCTCCTCGTCCCGGCCTGGAGGGATTGTAGCGCCCGGCTTCAGGCAGCCTGCCGGCTCTCCAGCCAGCCCTGTTCCCGGTAGAACGCCAGCGCATCGGCCAGCGCCTCGCGGGTCGGACGCGGCACGAAGCCGAGTTCGGTCCTGGCCTTGTCGTTCAGCACCACGGTGTTGGACACGCTGGCGCGCAGCACGCCCGGGGTGAACACCGGCGGCTTGCCGGTGAGGCGCGAGGAAACCAGGGCGAACGGCAGCATGGCCCAGCCGACCCACAGCGGCAGCACGGTCTTCGGCACCGGCACGCCGGTCAGTTCCTGCCACATCGCGCAGAGGCTGCGCAGGTCGTGCACCGCGCCGGTCAGCAGGTAACGCTCGCCGCGCCGGCCGCGCTGCGCCGCGGCGATCATGCCGGCGGCGACGTCGCGCACGTCGACGTAGTCGCTGACCACCTCCATCAGCATCGGGATGCGGCGGTGGTAGAGGTCGAGCAGGGCCTTGCCCATCAGCGAGGGCTCGTAATCGTGCGGCCCGATCATGGTGCCGGGGCTGACCACCACGGCGTCGAGGCCGCGGGTGCGCACCAGGTCCTGGATCAGCAGCTCGGCGTGAGCCTTGGAGCGGTGGTAGTCGCAGGGCTCGTCCAGCGCCAGCGGGCGGCCCTCGTCCAACGGCTGCTCCAGCGGATGGCGCACCAGGGCATGGTGCGAGGAGCAGTGCACCAGGCGGATGCCGCGCTCGGCGCAGGCCTCGGCGACGATGCGGGTGCCGACGATGTTCACTGCCCGGATGCTGCCGTCGCGGTCCTTGCCGAGATCGACCTTGGCGGCAAGGTGAAACACCGCCTCGGTGCCTTCCACCAGGCGGCGCACGTCCTCGCTGACCAGCACCGAGCCCTGCACCAGCTCCACGTCCAGGCCGGTCAGCGAAGCTGGCATCGGCTTGCCCGGCTCCAGTACTCTGACCTGGTCGCCGCGCTCCAGCAGCGCCCGCACCAGCGAGCAGCCCAGCCGGCCACCCCCACCCGTCACGGCTACGCGCATGGCGTCCTCTCCCGCGGAGTTTCAGGCCGCCGGCAGCTTCTTGCCGTGCTTGGCCAGGTAGTGCGCCGTGATGTTCGGCGCCTTTTCGAAGGGCGTCACGATCTCGAACACGCGCTCATAGCTGGCGTACTGGATCAGCCACTTGCCGTCACGCTTGACGTAGCGATCCTTATAGAACGACGAGCCGTCGGTGATGATCTTGTGGCGCAGGTCGAGGAACCAGTCCTTGAGGTACCAGGTGCCGGTGGCCTCGGTCGGCGACTGGAAGTCGATCTCCGGATGGTTGACATGGTGGAAGGCGATCGCCTCGGCATGGAAGGCGCCTTCAAGCGCGGCGAGGATGTTGTCGCGCCCCTTGGCCTCGAAACGGTAGGTGCCGCCGACGTACAAGACGCTGGCGTCCTCCGTGAACAGCTCTTTCACTTCCTTGATGTTGGCGGTATCGATGCACCGGCAGTAGGCGTACTTGAGCCGCTTGATCAGTTCCAGATCTTCCAGGGGCAAGCTCATCTGTCCATTCTCCTCACGAATTTTGTAGATCGGCCT
>CAYWPB010000220.1:0-6562 GCA_964458725.1 uncultured Nevskia sp.
CTTGACCAGGGTCTCGCGGTCGATATCGGCGGCCAGCAGGTCGGCATGGCGCGGCTTCATGCCGCCGTTGCCGCAGACGTACAGGTTCCAGCCCTTGTCCGTGGCGATCACGCCAACGTCCTTGCTCTGTGCCTCGGCGCACTCGCGGGTGCAGCCGGACACGGCGAACTTGAGCTTGTGCGGCGACCGGATACCGCGATAGCGGTTCTCGATGTCGATGGCGAAGCCGACACTGTCCTGCACGCCGTAGCGGCACCAGGTGCTGCCGACGCAGGACTTAACCGTGCGTACCGCCTTGCCGTAAGCATGGCCGGACTCGAAGCCGGCCTCGATCAGCTCGCGCCAGATCGCCGGCAGTTCGTGCACCTGCGCGCCGAACAGGTCGGTGCGCTGGCCGCCGGTGATCTTGGTGTAGAGGCCGTACTTCTTCGCCACCGCGCCGATGGCGATCAGCTTGTCCGGTGTGATCTCGCCGCCCGGCACGCGCGGCACCACCGAATAGGTGCCGTCCTTCTGGATGTTGGCCAGGTAGTAGTCGTTGGTGTCCTGCAGCTTGGCGTGGCGGGGCTTGAGCACATGCTCGTTCCAGCACGAGGCCAGGATCGAGCCCACCGCCGGCTTGCAGATGTCGCAGCCGCGGCCCTTTCCGTGGTGCGCCAGGAGCTCGTCGAAGCTCTTGATCTTCTCCACCCGCACCAGGTGGTACAGCTCCTGGCGCGAGTGCGGGAAGTGCTCGCAGATGTGGTTGCTGACGGCCACGCCGCGTGCGGTCAGCTCATGCTTGAGGATCTGCGTCACCAGCGGACCGCAGCCGCCGCAGGAAGTGGCGGCCTTGGTGCACTTCTTCAGCGCGCCCAAGGTGGTGCAGCCCTCGCCGATGGCCGCGCAGAGGTCGGCCTTGCTGACGTTGTTGCAGGAGCAGATCTGCGCCGCGTCCGGCAGGCCGCCGACGCCCATCACCGGCTTGGCCGCGCCATCGAGCGAGGGCAGAATCAGCGATTCCGGCCGCTCCGGCAGCGCCATGCGGTTGAGCATCATCTGCAGCAAGGTGCCGTAGTCCTCGGCCTCGCCCACCAGCACGCCGCCGAGCAGGAACTTGCCGTCCTCGCTCACCACCAGCTTCTTGTAGACCTGGGCACGCTCGTCGATGAAGCTGTAGCAGAGCGAACCCTTGGTCGCACCGTGGCAGTCGCCGAGACTGGCCACGTCCACGCCCATCAGCTTGAGCTTGGTGCTCATGTCGGCGCCGGTGAAGCTGGAGCCGGCCTTGCCCACCAGCTGATCCGCAACCACCTGTGCCATCTGGTAGCCCGGCGCCACCAGGCCGTAGATGCGGTTCTGGACCAGCGCGCACTCGCCGATGGCATAGATGTCCGGATCGCTGGTGCGGCAGGACTCGTCGACGACGATGCCACCGCGTTCGCCCATCGTCAGGCCCGCCTGCTTCGCCAGCTCGTCGCGCGGGCGGATGCCGGCGGAGAACAGGATCAGGTCGGTTTCCAGGAAGCCGCCGTCGGCGAACTTCATGCGGTGGCGATGGCCCTCGCCGTCGACGATCTCCTGGGTGTTCTTGCCGGTGTGCACGGTCACGCCGAGCTCTTCGATCTTGCGGCGCAGGATGCGGCCGCCGCCGTCGTCGACCTGCACCGCCATCAGGCGTGGCGCAAACTCGACGACATGGGTGGTCAGGCCCATGTCCTTCAGCGCCTTCGCCGCCTCCAGGCCAAGCAGGCCACCGCCGACCACCACACCGACCTTCGACTCGCGCCCGGCCGCGGCGATCGCCTCCAGATCCTCGATGGTGCGGTACACCAGGCAAGCTGGGCGTTCCTTGCCCGGCAACGGCGGCACGAACGGATAGGACCCGGTGGCCAGGACCAGGGCGTCATAGGGCAGCGTCTCGCCGCCGCTGGTGGTCACGGTCTTTGCCGCGCGGTCGATCGAGACTGCCTTGGCATTGAGCTTCAGCAGCAGGTTGCCGTTGCTCTCGAAGAAGCCCGGCGCAACCAGGGACAGATCGTCCGCGGTTTTGCCGGCGAAGAATTCGGACAGGTGCACACGGTCATAGGCCGGCCGCGGCTCCTCGCACAGCACCGTGATGTCCAGCGCGGCCTCAGCCGCCACCAGCTGCTCCAGCAGCTTGTGCCCGACCATGCCGTTGCCGACCACTACAACCTTCTTCCTGTCCATTGCCATTTCTTCGTGTGAGACCAAGTCGTTTCGCTTACTCGGCGGCGTGCGCGGCGCCCGGCAATTCGCCGGCCTCGTGCGCCGGCATCGCCCAGGTCAGCCATTGCGTGCGCAGCAGCACCACCGCGACCAGCGCCGTCGCCGCCAGGCCGCCGAAGGTGGCGAAGCTGGCCTGGTAGCTGCCGGTGGCGTCCTTGGCGATGCCCATGATCACCGGCAGGTAGGCGCCGCCGATGCCGCCGGCCGCGCCGATGATGCCGGTCATGATCCCGGTCTTCTCACGCCAGCGCTGCGGCACCAGCTGGAAGGTGGAGCCGTTGCCCAGGCCGAAGCAGACGAACATGCAGAAGATCAGCGCCACGCCGCCGGCGAAGCCCGGCATCAGCGCGGCGAAGGCGAAGTCCAGCAGCGAGATGCCGGCCAGCAGCACCAGCAGCGCGCGCACGCCGGTGACCTTGTCGGCGATGTAGCCGCCCACCGGGCGGATCAGCGCGCCGGTGAAGCCGAACAGCGCCATCAGCAGGCCGGCGTCGACCTTGCTGACGTGATACTGGGTGATCAGCAGGGTCGGCACGTAGGAGGACATGCCGACGAAGCCGCCGAAGGTCATGCTGTACACCAGCATGAACACCCAGGTGTCGCGCTCGGCCAGCACCGCGCGGTAGCGCTGCGGCAGCACCGCGACCGCCAGCGCCGAACCCAGCAGCGGCAGCAGCAGCAGCGGGATCTTGCCGCTGACGAAGGTGTTGGCTTTGGTGTAGCTGTCGCCGAACATTGCGGTCAGTGCATTGCCGATGTAGCCGAGGCGGATCAGGAACACCAGGCCGATGGTGCCGAGCAGGGTGGTGGCGAAGGCGGCGAAGGCACGCTTCGCGCCGGGGGACTTCTTGCTCAGGTCATGTGCCCAGAAGCTGATCGCTACAGCGGTCAGCGCCAGCAGCGGCAGCACCGCCGCTGCGGCCGTCGCCCAGCCGAACTTCTCGGCCAGCGTCGGGAACAGCAGGCCGTCGAGCGTCACGCCGATGTTGCCGGCCGCGGCCAGGCCCAGCACCAGGCCCTGCACCTTCGGCGGATAGTTGCTGCCCGCCATCGGCAGTGCCACCGCGAAGCTGGCGCCGCCGACACCGAGGAACACGCCGAGCACCAGCAGCATGGTGTAGCTGGCCGCCGGCATCAGCAGCAGCGCCACCGCCGGGATCGCCGACAGCGAGATGCCCATCAGCGCCAGCGGCTTGCCGTTGACCGACTGGAACAAGTTGCCGAGCGTCACGCGCAGGATCGCGGCCGACAGCACCGGCACGGCGACCAGGAAGCCCTGCTCGGCCGCCGTCATCGTGATGTCCTTGCCGATGAAGGGCGCCAGCGGCCCGAACAGCACCCACACCGTGAAGCCGGTGTCGAAATACAGGAAGCAGGCCAGCAGCGCTCGCCAGTTACCGCTCTTGAGTGACTCGATGATTTGTTTCATTGCTGTTCCTTGATCCCATCCCGTTGAAGAAGGCCGTCCCCGGTGCTGCGACCGGCACGGCGCCGGTCCCGCAGGCAACAAAAAGGGCGCCTCGCCGCGCTGGAAGCGCAGACGGACGCCCTTGTCCTGAAACCCGAACTGTCGCTCCCCGGACCCGCCGTTGGGTCCCCGTGCCACGCACGGAACCTGGGTTGCGGGAGTTATTGAGCAAGCAGCGTGCCATGTCCCAAATCAGGGCACGTTCCTTGCTTCATACAGAGCAGCACCCTGTTTTTGCAGCCGTTTTCATATGCCCGCCAGAGTCCTGATTATCGATGCGCACTCCGAACGCACCGATTCGCTCGCCCAGGCTTTGGGCGCGGCAGGCTTTGAACTGGCCGGCGTGGTGAGCGAATCCGACGATATCTATGGCGCGGTGAGCAGCCTGCAGCCGGATGCGATCGTGATCGATGCCGACTCCCCTTCCCGCGACACGCTGGAGGGCCTGGCCGTGCTCGGCAAGCGCTTTCCCCGCCCCATCTTGATGCTTAGCGAGTCGGCAGACACCGAAATGGTGCGCGACGCCGCACGGATGGGCATCAGCACCTACGCCGTGGACGGCATCTCGCCGCCGCTACTGCGCTCGCTGGTGGAGGTGACCATGGCCCACTTCCAGAGCCAGCGCAGCCTTGCCGGCGAGCTGCAGGAGGCGCAGCAGGCCCTGCAGGATCGGCGCGTCATCGACAAGGCCAAGTATCGACTGGTGCGCGAGATGCGCATGACCGAGGAGGAGGCCTACCACCAGCTGCGTCGCATGGCGATGCAACGCGGCATGAAGCTGGTGGAGTTGGCGCGCCTCCTGGCCGAGCGCGGTGCGAGCACATGAACGAGGATTCCGACATGACTCCCTCAACACCTGGAGACGGCGCTCCCGCCAGCGCTTCGCGTCGCGACTTCCTGCACGCCGCCGCAGCGGCTGCCGGATCGACCGCGCTCGCTTCGAGCCTCCCAGCCTGGGCGCAGCAGCCCGCGCACAAGCGTCCCGACGCGCCGGAGAAGACGCGCGTCAGCATCGGCTTCATCGCGCTCACCGACTGCGCCAGCATTGTCATGGCGCAGGAGCTGGGCCTGTTCCGCAAGCACGGCCTGGAGGTGACGCTGTCGAAACAGCCGAGCTGGGCCGCGATCCGCGACCGCGTCACGCTCGGCGAGCTGGACGCCGCGCACATGCTGTACGGCCTGGTCTACGGCGTGCACCTGGGCATCGGCGGCCCGCGCAAGGACATGGCGGTGCTGATGGGCCTGAACCACAACGGCCAGGGCATCGTGCTGTCCAATGAGCTGCGGGATCGCGGCGTCACCGATGGCGCGTCCCTGAAGAAGCTGATCGACCGCCGCGAGCGCAGCTACACCTTCGCCCAGACCTTCCCCACCGGCACCCACGCCATGTGGCTGTACTACTGGCTGGCGGCGGCGGGCATCGACCCGCTGCGCGATGTCAGGGTCATCACCGTGCCGCCGCCGCAGATGGTCGCGAACATGCGCGCCGGCAACATGGACGGCTACTGCGTCGGCGAACCCTGGGGCGGCGCCCGCGCCATCGACGACGGCATCGGTTTCTCCGTCACCACCACCCAGGCCATGTGGCGCAACCATCCCGAAAAGGTGCTGGGAACGACGCACGAGTTCGTCGAACAGTATCCGAACACCGCGCGCGCCATGATCCGCGCCGTGCTCGAGGCTTCGCAGCATATCGACCGGATGGAACACCGCGACCACGTCGCCCACGTGATCAGCGCCGCCCACTACGTCGACGGCCCGGCGCCGCTGATCGCGGCGCGCCTGCGCGGCGAGTTCGAGAACGGGCTGGGCCGCCGCTGGCAGGAAGCGGACTACATGAAGTTCCACAACGACGGCGAGGTCAACTACCCCCATCTCTCGCACGGCATGTGGTTCCTGACGCAGCAGCGGCGCTGGGGCCTGCTGCCGCACGATGTGGACTACCTCGAAGTCGCGCGGCAGGTGAACCAGGTGGAGCTGTACGCCGGCGTGGCGCAAGAACTGGGTGTACCCGTGCCGGACACCCCGCTGAAGACCGAGACACTGTTCGACGGGCGGGTGTGGGACCCGTCGCGCCCGCAGGATTATCTCGCCAGCTTTGCCATCAAGGCCTGAGGTGCCTAGGCGAGCTCGCCCGGGAGCTGGATCGCGTTCAATGCCAGCCACGCGCGCGGCACCCCGCTCTCGTGATCGAGCAGCCAGCGCTTGCGCGGCAGGCCGCCGCCGTAGCCGGTGAGCGTGCCGTTGGAACCGACCACCCGGTGGCAGGGCACGACGATCGAAATCGGATTGCGGCCGTTGGCCAGGCCGACGGCGCGCGAAGCCTTGGGCTGACCCAGCCGGCAGGCCAGCTCGCCGTAGCTGACGGTCTGGCCGTAGGGGATGTTCAGCAGCTCCTGCCACACCCGCTGCTGGAACTCGGTGCCGTGCAGCGCCAGCGGCAGGTCGAAGGTCTTCAGCTCCTCGGCGAAGTAGGCGCGCAGCTGCTGCCGCGGCGCACGCAGCCGCTGGTCGTCGCGGCGCCAGTGGTCCTGCATGCCGGACCAGTGCGCGTGCTGCTGCATGTACAGGCCGGTCAGCGCGGTGCCGTCGGACAGCAGCAGCAGCTCGCCGACCGGGCTGGGCATGGTGGTATAGAACTTCGTCTGGTCCGTCATCAAAAGCTCCGTTTTGCCCCTCGCCAAAGTGCGGGCCTTCACCCGCCGGAGTGGCCCTGCCACAGGTGCAGCACTGCATAGGCCCGCCACGGGCGCCAGGCTTCGGCGGCCGCAATCGCGTCACGCGGCTTCGACACGCCGAGCGCGCGATAGACACCCAGGTCCGAGGCCGGGAACGCATCCGGATCGCGCAGCGCGCGCATCGCCA
>CAYWPB010000221.1:0-6546 GCA_964458725.1 uncultured Nevskia sp.
CGTCCAGCGGCGTGCCCGGCACCTGCACCAGCTCGTTGATCGGCACGCTTTCCGGGTGCTGCGACAGGTTGGCCAGCACGCGCAGCATCTCGGCGCGGTCGGTGGGTGATTCACCCATGCCGACGATGCCGCCACAGCAGACCTTCATGCCGGCCTCGCGGACGTTCCCGAGGGTATCGAGGCGGTCCTGGAAAGTACGGGTGGTGATGATCTCGCCATAGTGCTCGGGCGAGGTGTCGATGTTGTGGTTGTAGTAATCCAGGCCGGCGGCGGCGAGGTTCTCCGCCTGGTGCTTCTTCAGCATGCCGAGCGTGACGCAGGTCTCCAGGCCCAGGGCCTTGACCTCGCGCACCATCGCGGCGACCTTTTCCAGGTCGCGGTCCTTGGGCGAGGGCCAGGCCGCGCCCATGCAGAAGCGGGTGGCGCCATTGGCCTTGGCCTCGACCGCGGCGCGCTTGACCTCGTCCAGCGGCAGCAGCGGCTCGGTTTTCAGGCCGGTGTCGTAGCGCACGCTCTGCGGGCAATAGGCGCAATCCTCCGGACAGGCTCCGGTCTTGATCGACAGCAGGGTGGAGAGCTGCACCGCATTCGGATCAAAATGCGCACGATGAACGGTCTGGGCCCGGAACAGCAGGTCGTTGAACGGCAGCGCGAACAGCGCCTGCACTTCTTCGCTGCGCCAGTCGTGACGCAGCACCGGGACCTCGGACATGGGACGCTCCACTGGGATTTGCCAGTCCAGTGTTGCTGCCGGATCCGCCCCTGTCAACCTATGAATAGATCATATGGTTGACAGTAGGCGCGATCCGCTGCTCCAGCTGCTGCTGCCCGAGCAATGCAGCCTGTGCCGTGGCCCGGCGTCCGCGCCAGTCTGCGCCCCGTGCCGGGCCGAGCTGCCCTGGAACCGCATCGCCTGCCCGCTCTGCGCCCGCCCGCAGGAAACCGGTCCTTCTTATGTCTGCGGCGCCTGCGCCCAGGCGCCGCCGCTGTTCGACAGCGCCTGGTCCGCGTTCCGCTACGCCACCCCGATCGACCGCGCCGTGCAGGGCCTGAAGTACCACGCCGGTTTCCGCGCCGGCCGCTGGCTCGGCGAAGAGATGGCTCGGGAGCTGGCGCGCCACCCGCAGCCCCTCCCCGGCCTATTGCTGCCGGTGCCGCTGCACCCCGGCCGCCTCCGCCGCCGCGGCTACAACCAGGCGCTGGAACTGGCGCGGGCGCTGGGGCGGATGCTGACGATCGAAGTCGATGCGGAACTGGCGCGGCGGTTGCGCCCGACCGAGGACCAGATCGGCAAGAGCGCGGCCGAGCGACGGCGCAATGTTAAGGGCGCATTCACCGTGAACGCGGCAGGCTTGAACGGCCTGCACCTGGCCCTGGTCGATGATGTCATGACCACCGGCAGCACGCTGTCCGAACTGGCGCGGGTCTGCCGTGAGGCCGGCGCGGCGCGCATCGAGGTGTGGACCGCAGCGAGGGCGGAATGAACACGAACCAGATCAGGCGCGGAGATGCCGCCCCCGGCCGAGCCCGGAGTCTGCTGCTGAGCCTGGCGCTGGGTCTGGCCTGCGCCGCCGCCGGTGCGCAGCCGCCGCCAAGCCCGGACACCACCGTCGCACAGGCCACCGCCATGAATCCATCCGCCAGCCGGGGCAACGCCTTCGCCTTCAACCTCTATCGCGAGCTGCGCGCCCGGCCGGGCAATCTGGTGCTGTCGCCGGCCTCGGTCGCGCTGGCGCTGCAGCTGGCCTGGGCTGGCGCCAGGGGCGCCACCGCCGACCAGATGCGCCAGGTGCTGCACCTGCAGGGCACTCCGGCGGAGGTGATGCAGGCGGCCGCCGCGCTCGGCGCCCGCCTGCAGGCAGCGGACCAGCCGCTCAAGTTCCGCATCGCCAACCGCCTGTTCGGCGAAAACAGCGTCCACTTCGAGCAGCCGTATCTCGACGCCACCCGCGCCGCCTACGGCGCGCCGCTGGAAGCGGTCGACTTCCGCCACCACAGCGAGGATGCGCGCGTGCGCATCAACACCTGGGTCGAGCAGCAGACCGAGCAACGCATCCGCGATCTGATCCCGCGTGGCGCGGTCAATGCCGACACGCGCCTGGCCCTGGTCAACGCGATCTATTTCCTCGGCGACTGGGAGACGCCGTTCGCCAGGGAAGCGACCCGCAACGAAACCTTCCACCCGGACGGCAGCGACAGCCGCGAGGTGCCGACCATGCACCGCCGCGGCGCCATGCGCTTCGCCCAGCGCGAGGGCTACAAGGCGCTGGAGCTGCCGTATCGCGGCGGGCAGATGTCGATGCTGCTGCTGTTGCCCGACCAGGCCGACGGCCTGGCGGCGCTGGAGCAGTCGCTGACCGCGACGCAATACGAGACGACGGTGCAGGCGCTGCAGATGCAGCAGGTGGACCTGTCGCTGCCCAAGTTCCAGATCGATCCGGCCGGGGCCGTGCCGCTCGGCGCCAGCCTGCGCCAGCTCGGCCTGAGCCTGCCGTTCGACCCGCTGCAGGCCGACTTCAGCGGCATCGCCAATCCGCCCGATCCGCGGGACCGTCTATTCCTGTCCGAGGTGTTCCACAAGGCCTTCGTCAAGGTCGACGAGAAGGGCACCGAGGCCGCGGCCGCCACCGCCGCGATCATGGTCGGCGCCGCCGCGGTGATGCGGCCGGTGCCGGTGATGCCGTTCAAGGCCGACCACCCCTTCCTGTTCTTCATCCGCGACAACCCCAGCGGCACCATCCTGTTCAGCGGCCGCGTGGCCGATCCTAAGAGCCCATAACAGGGTGAATCACGCCTGCGTTGCTGCCCAAAAACGCGTCAGGCAAGGCGGCAGGCCCTGGCCATCGTGATTCCATGGCCTGGGCCGACAACGCACCCTGGCGCGATTTTGGGAGCAACCCCAAGGGACGCGGCCATTTTTTCGCAGGCGTGATTCACCCTGTTATGGGCTCTTAGCCGCCGAAGTAACAGTCCAGTACCAAGCCAAAAAAAATAGCCAGGCCGAAGCGGTTGTTATCGAGGAAGGCTTCGAAGCAGGGTCCGCGCTCACGCCCGCGCGTCATGTGCTGCTCACGGATCGCGCAGGCCGCCGCCACGGCGAGGCCCAACCAGTACCATGCCCCGCGTCCGGCGCGCGCGCCGATCCAGGCCAGCAGCAGCAGCGCCGCGGCCTGCAGCAGGCCGATGATCAGCCGGTCGTATCGGCCGAACAGGATGGCGCTGGACTTCACGCCGATCTTGAGGTCGTCCTCGCGGTCGCTCATCGCGTAGTAAGTGTCGTAGGCGATGACCCAGCACAGGTTCGCCGCCATCAGCGCCCCCGCCTCGCTCCACGGCACCGCGCCGCGCACCGCCGCGTAAGCCATCGGGATGCCCCAGGAGAAGGCGATGCCCAGGTGCGCCTGCGGCAGGCTGTGGAAGCGCTTGGCGAAGGGATAGCTCGCCGCCAGCGCCACCGCCGGCAGCGACAGCCACAGCGCCGCGGCGTTGAGCTGCGAAGCCACCGCCAGCGCCACCAGGCACAGCCCCGCGAACAGCAGCAGCGCCTCGCGCGGCGACACCCGCCCGGCCGCGATCGGCCGGTCCTTCGTGCGCTCGACGTGCGGATCGAATCCGCGATCGGCGTAGTCGTTGATGACGCAGCCGGCCGAGCGCATCAGCACCGTGCCGAGCACGAACACCACCAGCAGCTCCAGTCGCGGCAGGCCCGAGGACGCCAGCCACAGCGCCCACAAGGTCGGCCACAGCAACAGCCAGATACCGATGGGCTTGTTCAGGCGCATCAACAGGGCGTAGTCGCGGAGACGGTGCTTCATTGTTTGTGTATTGAGTCCCCCCTCCCCCTGCGGGAGGGGGTTAGGGGGAGGGGTCGGTGACGGAGGGCCGCAGGTGGGTTCCCGGCTTGCGCTTGCGCGCAGGTGAAGCTGTAACGCTTGATGCGCTCAGACAAAACTTCGGCGCGAGGGCCTACCCCTCCCCCTAACCCCCTCTGGCAAGGGGAGGGGGGACTGGAAGCGCGCGGCGAAAACCAGAGTTCACACCTGCGCATACTTCTCCGCATCCCCGACCCAGCGCGCGATCAGCATCTTCGCTGCCTGCGGCTGCTTGCCCAGCCACTGGTCCGCCAGCTTCTGCAGGGCCGGGATCTGCCCGGCGTCGCGCACCGGGTCGGCGATCTTCAGCCCGATCAGCCCGGTCTGGCGGCGGCCGAGCAGCTCGCCGGGGCCGCGCAGCTCCAGGTCGTGCTGGGCGATCTTGAAACCGTCGTGGGTGGTGCGCATCACTTCCAGGCGCGCCTTGCCGCCCTCACCCAGCGGCGGCTGGTACAGCAGCACGCACTGGCTGGCGTTGGCGCCGCGGCCGACGCGGCCGCGCAGCTGGTGCAGCTGGGCCAGGCCGAAGCGCTCGGCGTTGTCGATGATCATGATGCTGGCGTTGGGCACGTCGACGCCGACTTCGATCACGGTGGTGGCGACCAGTAATTGCGTCGAGCCGTTCTGGAAGGCGCGCATCTGCGCATCCTTCTCCGCCGGCTTCAGCCGGCCGTGAACCAGGCCGACACGCAGCTCCGGCAACTCGGCGCGCAGCTGGCGGTAGGTTTCCTCAGCGGCCTGGGCCTGGAGCTGGTCGGACTCCTCGATCAGGGTGCAGACCCAGTAGGCTTGGCGTCCGGCGGCGCAGGCCTGGCCAATGCGCTCCAGCACCTCGGCGCGGCGCTCGTTGGACAGGGCCACGGTCTGCACCGGAGTGCGGCCCGGCGGCAGCTCGCCGATGACCGACACGTCCAGGTCGGCGTAGAGGGTCTGCGCCAGGGTGCGCGGGATCGGCGTCGCCGACATGATCAGCTGGTGCGGCGTGACGCCGCGCGGCCCTTTGTCGCGCAAGGCCAGACGCTGGCCGACGCCGAAGCGGTGCTGCTCGTCCACCACCACCAGGCCGAGCCGGGCGAAGCGCACCTCGTCCTGGAACAGAGCGTGGGTGCCGACCCAGACCTTGATCTCGCCCAGCGCGGCCTGGCGCAACGCCTCGTCGCGCTCGGCCTTCTTCATGCGGCCGGACAGCACGCCCAGGCGCAGACCCATTGCGCCCATCATGCCGGCGAGGTTGTGGGCATGCTGCTCGGCCAGCAGCTCGGTCGGCGCCATCAGCACCGCCTGCATGCCGGCCTGGGCCGTGCCGAGCATGGCGGTGGCGGCGACCACGG
Organism: uncultured Nevskia sp.; assembly: GCA_964458725.1. GTDB lineage: Bacteria > Pseudomonadota > Gammaproteobacteria > Nevskiales > Nevskiaceae > Nevskia. The sequence continues at coordinate 5,204 of CAYWPB010000221.1, forward strand.
TCTTGCCGCAGCCGACGTCACCCTGCACCAGCCGCAGCATCGGCTTGCTCGAGGCGAGGTCGTGAGCGAGCTCGCCGATGACGCGGCGCTGCGCGCCGGTCAGCGCGAACGGCAGCTTTTCCTGCAGCTTGGCCGAGGCCGGCAGCACGTGCTCGATCCGCGCGCCGGGCTGGGCCAGGGTGCGCCGGCGCAGCAGGCGCATGCACAGCTGGTGCGCCAGCAACTCCTCGCGCAGCAGGCGCAGCTGCGCGGGATGACGCTCGAGCAACAGGTCGCCGAGGTCGCCACCGGCCGGCTCGTGCAGGGCGCGCAAGGCGCTCATGGTGTCGGGCCCGGCCAGGCCCGGCAGTTCGGCGTTGAAATCGGGGTCGCGCGCGGCGATCTCCAGCGCCTGCTGGATCAGGCCGCGCAGGCGCGGCTGGGTGACGCCCGCGGACAGCGGGTAGATCGGCGTCAGCTTCGGCTCCGCCGGCAGCTGCGCCGGGTCGTCGGCGACGCGGTATTCGGGATGCACCATTTCCAGGCCGTTGGCGCCGGCGCGCACCATGCCGTAGGCGCGCACCCAGCGGCCCTCGCCGAAGCCCTGCTTCTGCTGCTCGTTGAAATGAAAGAAGCGCAGCAGCAGGCCGCTGCCGCCGTCGTCGATCGCCACGCGCAGGCTGCGGCGTGGGCCGAAGCGCACATCGGCCGCCGCCACCTTGCCGCGCACCAGCGCCTCCTCGCCCGCCTTCAGCTCCATCAGCGGCACGATGCGGCGCCGGTCCTCGTAGCGGTTCGGCAGGTGGAACAGCAGGTCCTGCACGCGCACGATGTCGAGCGCGCGCAGCTTCTCCGCCACGGCGGGGCCGGCGCCCTTGAGGTAGGTGACCTGGGTGGCGAGCGTGAGCGGCGGCTTCTCGCCCGGACGCCGCAGGCGCACGGCGCCGCCGCGCGGCGATGGCTTATCCAAGCACCAGGATCGCGTCCGCTTCGACGCGCGAGCCGCGCGGCAGGCTGGCCACGCCGATCGCGGCGCGCGCCGGGAACGGCTGGCTGAAGTACTCGCTCATGATCTCGTTGACCTTGGGAAAGTGCGCCAGGTCGGTGAGGAAGACGTTGAGCTTGGCCACGTCCTTGAGGCCGCCGCCGGAGGCCTCGGCCACGGCGCGCAGGTTGCGAAACACGCGGTGGATCTCCGCCTCGATGGTGGCGTTGTCCAGCTGCATGGTGGCCGGGTCGAGCGGGATCTGCCCGGACATATCGACGGTGTTGCCCCACTTCACCGCCTGCGCATAGGTTCAGTCTGCCGCCGGGGCCTGGTCGGTGTGGATGAACTCCATGGGGGCGCAGTATACCGGTTGCTA
>CAYWPB010000222.1:0-6523 GCA_964458725.1 uncultured Nevskia sp.
CTGGATGCCGAGGTCGTCGCGCAGCAGGCGCAGGTCGGGATTGTTGGCCACCGCCAGCATCGCCACCTCGGTGGCGTCGAGGCCGTCGCTGGGGTCGAAGCGGTGCTGGCGCAGCGCCGGCAGCGGCATCTTCGAGGCATCGACGGTGAGCTGCTCGACGCCGGCCGGCGGCGGCGCGGCGGCGTCGAGCGGTTTGGCGTGGTAGGCGACGCAGGCGCTCAGCGGCAGCAGCAGCGCCAGCATGGCGGCGTGCCGGATGCGGGGGTACTCCGCCAGATTCAGTCGTTGCATGGTGATTCCGTCACGAGCGGCTTGCGGGCAAGCCCGATGGGGACGGATTCTGGCAGCGGGAGAATTAAAAGCAACTTAAAAGAAAGCCCGCCGCGCAAGCCGTTTTATGCCTGGAAAACTTAAATTTTTATTCAGGATTCGGCGCAGCGGCGTCCGATTCATCCAGTGTTATGCTTTTCGCATATCGGCTGCGGCATCGATGGAGCGCCATGCGTCTGCTACTGATCGAGGACGACCGGATGATCGGCGAAGCGGTGCGGCAGGGCCTGCGCGACGAGGGCTTCAGCGTCGACTGGGTCGATGACGGCCGCGCCGCCGAGCTGGCTTTCAGTGAAGCCGGCTACGACGCGGCGATCCTCGACCTCGGCTTGCCGGGCAAGGACGGCCTGCGCCTGCTCGCCGACGTGCGGCGCGCCGGCTGCACCCTGCCGGTGATCGTGCTGACCGCGCGCGACAGCGTGCCGGACCGCATCCGCGGGCTCGACAGCGGCGCCGACGACTATCTCGGCAAGCCGTTCGACCTCAACGAGCTGGCGGCGCGGCTGCGCGCCCTGGTGCGGCGCCGCTCCGGCCGCGCCGTGCCGCTGCTGCAGCATGCCGGGCTGGTGCTCAACCCGGCCACGCGCGAGGCCAGGCTGCATGGCGAGCCGCTGGCGCTGTCGGCGCGCGAATTCACCCTGCTCGAGATCCTGCTGGCGCGCCCCGGCGTGGTGCTGTCGCGCGGGCAGATCGAGGACAAGCTGTACGGCTGGGGCGAGGAGATCGGCAGCAACACGGTCGAGGTCTACATCCACCTGCTGCGGCGCAAGCTGGGGCAGGACTTCATCCGCAACGTGCGCGGCGTCGGCTACATGGTGCCGGAGGCGCCGTGAGGTCGATCCGCGCGCGCCTGCTGGCCGGGCTGCTGCTCGGCATGCTGCTGGTGCTGCTGGCCGGGGCGGGGGTGATCTACCGGGCGGTGCAGGACGAGGTGGCCGAGCTGTTCGACTACCAGCTGGAGCAGACCGCCGACGAGTACGCGGCGCAGGCGCCGCCGCTGAAGACCGCGGTGTCGCACCGCCGGGGCGACGATCCCGAAGCCGACTTCGTGGTGCGGATGTGGGATGCCGCTGGCGCGCTGCTGTTCCAGTCGCGCGGCGATGTGGCGCTGCCGCGCGGCAGCGCCGGATTTTCGCGCCAGGAAGTGAACGGCGAGGGCTGGCGGCTGTTCGACGCCGAGCTCGACGGGCGCCATGTGCAGGTGGCGCAGCCGCTGCGCGTGCGCAACGCGGTGGCGGGCGAGATCGCGGTGCACGCGCTGCTGCTGTTCGCGCCGCTGTTCCCCTTCGCGGCGCTACTGATCTGGCTGACGGTGAGCCGCGGCCTGCGGCCGCTCGGGCGCGTCGCCGGCGACGTGCAGCGGCGCTCGCACCGTGACCTGGCGCCGATCGATCCGGCGCAGTTGCCGCGGGAGATCGGGCCGCTGGTGGTGTCGCTCAACGACCTGATGGCGCGGCTCGGCCGCGTGCTCAAGGCGCAGCAGACGTTCGTCGCCGACGCCGCCCATGAGCTGCTGACGCCGATCACCGCGTTGCAGCTGCAGGCGCAGCTGCTGTCGCGCGCCGGTGACGAGGCGGCGCGGCAGCAGACCCTGTCCGACCTGCGCGCGGCGCTGGCGCGCACCATCCACATGGCACAGCAGCTGCTGACCCTGGCGCGGCAGGACGCCGACCTACAGGGCCTGCGCCTGGAACCGGTCGACCTCGCCGAGCTGGCGCGGCGGGTGGTGGCGACGCAGCGGCCGCTGGCCGAGGGCAAGCCCGTCGCCATCGAGCTGCGCGATGGAACGGCGCGCGTGGCGGGCGATCCCGATGCCCTGGCCACGCTGCTGGCCAACCTGCTGGGCAACGCCATCAAGTACACCCCGGCGGGCGGGCAGGTGGCGCTGACCGTTGAAAGCAGCGCCGGCGGCGCGGCGCTGTGCATCGAGGACTCCGGCCCCGGCATTCCGGAAGGCGAGCGCGAACGGGTGTTCGACCGCTTCTACCGCCGCGCCGGCAGCGGCGCCACCGGCAGCGGGCTGGGGCTGGCCATCGCCCGCGACATCGCCGCGCGGCATGGCGCGCGGATCGACCTGGCCACTTCCCCGCGCCTGGGCGGACTGGAGGTGCGCGTGCGCTTTCAGGCTTGAACAGGGTCCACGACGAAGCCGGACTACCTGAAGCCGCTGAAAGGAAAAATTCAGGTTCGTTTTAACTTCTCGCTGTACGGTTGCCGCAGCGTTGAGAAGAGAACTACTAGAAGATTCTGGAGGAGACGAGTCGATGAGCAACCGTAAACAGGGTTCGTTCGCCGTGGCGTTCGCCCTGATCTCGGGCGTGGGTGGCGCCCTGGTGACGCAGCCCGCCGCAGCGCAGACCCCGGACGGCACCGCTGCCGCGCCGCCGCCGGCCCAACCCGAAGCGACCCACCTGGAAACGGTGATCGTCACCGGCTCCAACCTGCCGACCACGCCGGACGCGGTGGCGGTGCCGGTGACCAGCCTGGATGCCGACCAGCTGCAGCAGAACGGGGTGACCTCGAATCCGCTGGAAGTGCTGCGCAAGGCGATCCCCTCGTTCGCCGGCCGCAGCAACGCCGGCAACAGCAACGCCAACAACAACAACCAGAACACCGCTGGCGGCTCGCAGCTGCAACTGCGCAACTTGCCGACCCTGGTGCTGATCAACGGCCGTCGCGCCGCCAGCAGCGGCATCGGCGCGGTCAACGGCAAGAACTTCGTCGACGTCAACCAGATCCCGTCGGCCGCCATCGACCATGTCGACGTGCTGACCGACGGCGCCTCGTCGATCTACGGCTCCGACGCCATCGGCGGCGTGGTCAACTTCGTCCTCAAGACAAACTACCAGGGGCTGGAGGCCGGCGGCCGCGTCGCCGGCGGCGCCGACTACGACGAGCGCTCGGCCTACCTGCTTGGCGGCAGGGGCTGGAGCGGCGGCCAGTTCACCGCGGCGGCCAGCTTCTCGCAGACCGACCCGCTGTTCCAGAACGAGCGCGCCTTCACCAGCCCCAAGTACGGCATCACCTCGTCGATCCCGGGCGTGGTGGCCTCGTCGAGCAGCAGCCCCACCGCGATCCTGGCTCCCGGCCTGAATTCGCCGAGCCAGACCAATCCGACCGGCACCGCGGCGACCGCCGGCTCGATCAACGACCTGATCGCCAACGGCACCTACCTGGCGACGACGCCCGCGGGGATCTCCGGCGCCTTCAACGTCGCGCCGTACCAGCAGTTGCTGCTCAAGCAGGAGCAGGACTCGTTCTACGGCAGCGCCTCGCAGAGCATCTTCGGCAAGAAACTGGAATTCTTCGGCGATGCCCTGGTGTCGCGCAGCAAGAGCTCGACCAAGTTCCTGCCGGTGGCGTCGACCGGCATCAGCGTGGCGCAGGACGCGCCGTACAACCCGGTGGCCGGCACCGTTTCCGGTGTCACCTTCACCGACCTGGACAAGCCGCACCAGTTCTTCAACAACGTCACCGCCTGGCGCCTCACCGCGGGCCTGCGCGGCGACATCAGCCACGACTGGAACTGGGAAGCCGGCCTGGTCTACAGCCAGAGCGACCTGCAGCAGCAGCAGACCAACCTGATCTTCAAGCCCAACCTGGCGCTGGCCATCGCCGGCGGCTACGACGCCCAGGGCAACGCGGTCACCGGCGGCGCCTACAGCCTGGTCTACGGCGGCTTCTCCAAGAGCGGCACGCCCAGCGTGCTGCAGCCGGCGCTCGATCCCTTCGCGCGCTCGGCCGGTCTGAAGGCGGCGATGCTGACCAACCTGTACGGCACCGAAGTGATCGATGCCACCAGCCGCCTGGCCTCGTTCGACGCCAAGCTGGTCGGCACCCTGGCCGAGCTGCCAGCCGGCAAGGTCGGCGTCGCCGTCGGCGGCGGCGTGCGGCGTGAAGAGCTGTCGGGCCACGCCGATGCCAACGGCCGCGTCACCGACCCGGTGACGGGCAGCACCAGCCCCACCGCCGGCAACGACCAGGAATGGCAGGGGGGCACGTTCGCCGACCCGTTCAGCAAGGGCCGCAGCATCGATTCGCTGTTCACCGAGGTGCGCGTGCCCCTCACCAGCGCCAAATGGAACGTGACCGGCTTTTATGCCTTCGACCTGACCGCGGCGGTGCGTGCCGAGAAATACAGCGACGCGGGCTATTCAACCGTACCCAAGGCCGGCTTCCGCTGGCAGCCGCTGGACAAGCAGTTCACCCTGCGCGGCACCTACGCCCGTTCCTTCACCGCGCCCACGCTGTACGCCGAGTACGGTCCGACCGACCGGCGCCAGGTCGGCCCGGCGGTGATCCAGGGCGTGTTCGGCTCCGGCTACGGCGGCATGCCGTTCAATGGCGAGGACGGCAACAACCCCGCCCTGCAGCCGGCCAAGTCGACCTCGCGCACCATCGGCTTCACCTTCAAGCCGAAGGCGGTGCCGGGACTGACCATGGCGCTGGACTACTCGGACATCGCCCTGTCCGGGTTCCAGGGCGGCATCGGCTTCAACAACATCCTGACCAGCATCAACACGCTCGGTTCGGCCTCGCCGTTCTTCAACAACCTGTCGATCAACGCCTATCCCGGCGACGCCGGCTCGTCCAACCCGTTCGTCAATCCCGGGGATCTCAAGGCCTACCTGACCGGTTCCGGCGGGCAGGGCGATCCCGCCAAGGCCAACAACCTGTACGCGGTGGACCAGTTCCGCAATCTCGGCGAGCTGATCGAGCGCTCCTTCGCACTGAGCCTGGAGTACCTGATCCCGACCGACCACTACGGCACCTTCACGCTCGGCACCCAGGGGGCGAACTTCCGCTCGTTCCAGTTCAAGTCGCTGCCCAGCGCGGCCTCGCAGGAGCTGGCCGGCTTCGCCACCAACAGCGGCGTGTTCGGCGGCACCCTGCCCAAGTACCGCTTCTTCAATTCGCTGGACTGGACCTATCACAACTGGGACTGGACGGTGGGCAATACCTACGTCTCCAGCGTCAGCGACATCGGCGCCAACGGCACCGCGCCGCCGGTGCACGTGAGCAGCTACTACACCTTCGACACGCGCCTGGCCCACGACTGGCACTTCGACGACCTGCACTACCTGCGCACCGTGACCCTGGCGTTGGGCGTGAACAACATCGCCAACCGCATGCCGCCGCTGTCGCCGCAGGCCTTCACCGACAACAACGCCGACGTCTCCACCTACTCGCCGATCGGGCGGTTGATCTACGGTACGGCGGTGCTGAAGTTCTGAGAGAGTTCCCTAGGCTGTGTGAGCGCTGCCCCGGCCCGCGTTGCGGGCCGGGGTTTTTTCCGGCCGGCCTTCCCATCGCATTTCCTCCCTGAAGAAACAGTCAGGAATTTTTCAGGTTCTGTTTAGACGATGGGCGTAGGTTTTCCACGTACCCCCCGCAACAAGACGGGCGGCAGTGGAGGAGAGGTGATGGAATACGCGCAGCAGCAGCAAGGGAATCCCGCCCGCAGGTTCGGCGGCGTTGCCTTCGTCATCGCGCTGCATGCGCTGCTGGTCTACGCCCTGGTCAATGGCCTGGCGCGCAAGCTCGTCGAAGTGGTCAAGGGGCCGCTGGAGACCCGCATCATCCAGGAACTGAAACCGCCTGCGCCGGAGCCGCCGCCGCCTCCGCCCAAGCTGCTGGCGCCGCCGCCGCCCTTCATCCCGCCGCCCGAGGTCAACATCGCGCAGGCCGCACCGGCGCAGAACGCGATCACCGCGGTCAGCAGCACGCCGCCGCCGCCGGCGCAGGCTCCAGTGCAGGAGCCGCCGAAGCCGGTGCAGCACCTGGCGCCGGTAGTGCGCTCCAGCTCCTGTCGCGAGCCGGAATATCCGGCCGCCGCGGCGCGCCTGGGCGAAACCGGCGAGGTGGTGCTGGCGCTGCTGGTCGGCGTCAACGGCCGGGTGGTCGACAGCCGGATCGAGAAATCCAGCGGCTCGCCGCGCCTGGACCAGGCGGCGCGCCAGGCCTTGACGCTGTGCCAGTTCACGCCGGGCAGCGTCGACGGCCAGCCGGAAGAAGCCTGGGGCCGTATCGCCTACGCCTTCAAGAGCCCCGATCAATGACAGCCTGCACCGCCGTGCAGGGATGTTTCACCGAAGGAGGAGTCATGAGTACACCCAAGCGTTTGCCCGCGATGGTCGCGGCACTGATCTTCGCCGCCGCTGTGCCGCTGCTGGCCCCGGCACCGGCGCTGGCC
>CAYWPB010000223.1:0-6505 GCA_964458725.1 uncultured Nevskia sp.
CCCCATACCGGAGACCGTCAAGAGAATCGACGGCTCGATCTTGTTTACACGCGCCGACATTATCGCAGGCCAGCAGATCTTCCTTGGAAACGGCCTGATGGAGTACGGCTCGATATTTGGCCATGGCGCGTATCTCGGGCCCGACTTCACGACGGGATATCTCCATCCGCCTGCACTCCCAAGTTTCGCTTTCTATTGGGATCCGAACCCCGGCCGAGCAGCCAGCCCCGGCAGAACAATCCACCACGGCCGCCGAGTCCACCCCGCCGCCGGCCGCCGAGCCGGCGCCGAAGAAGAGCAAGCCGGCCAAGGCCAAGGCCGCGGCGCCGGCCAAGTCCGGAACCGCCACCTCTTCCTCTTCGGCCAAGTCCGCCAAGGGCGCGCCGCAGTCCGACGCCGTCAGCTCCTGGTGGCCGGCGCAGCAGGACGGCAGCAAGCTGAACCTGGTCTATGCCGGCGAGGCCGCCTTCGACAAGGCCGTCGTGCTGCTGTTCTCCGACAACATGAGCGCCACCGCCGGCGGCGACATCCAGGTGCTGACCCAGCAGGGCAAGCACGCCGCCGGGCATTGGGAAGTCGGCAAGCAGAACTCGCGCATGCTGATCTTCAAGACCAAGCCGGGCCGCTACACCGTGATCCTGTCGCAGTCCCTCGCCGGCGCCTCCGGCAAGACCCTCGGCAGCAACCTGCACGGCCCGGTCTACGTCCACTAAGGCCGCGCCGCAACCTCACCCATCCCCCTCTCTCCCGGCGCGGGAGAGAGGGGCAACACAGGAGCCCGCGTGACGAACCTGGTCCTGGTGCGCCACGGCCAGGCGTCGTTCGGCGCGCGCAACTACGACGAGTTGTCCGCAACAGGCGAGCGCCAGGGCAGCCTGCTCGGCGAGCACTGGCGGCGCTGCGGACGCCGCTTTGACGCCGCCTGGAGCGGCGACATGGTGCGGCAGAAGCTCACCGCGACCCGCGCCTTCGAGGCGCTGGGCCTGCCGCAGATGCCGGTCACCATCGACCCGGCGTTCAACGAGTTCGACCACCAGAGCCTGATCCGCGCCTACTTCCCGCTGGTGGTGCAGGAAAACCCGGAGTTCGCGGTCGATCCGCGCACCCTGTTCACCGACCACGCGCTGTTCGAACGCCTGTTCGACCTGATCGCCGCCTGCTGGATCCAGGGGCGCGAGGGCCGCGAGCCGGTCGGCGAGAGCTGGGATGCCTTCCATGCGCGCTGCGTCGAGGGACTGCAGCGGGTCGCCGCCAGCGGCGCCGAGCAGCCGGTGATCTTCACCTCCGGCGGGGTCATCACCTCGGCGCTGCGCGCGGCGCTCGGCCTCGACCCCGACCGCGCCTTCCGCCTCAACTGGGAAATCCTCAACGCCTCGGCACACAGCTTCCGCTACGGCCGCAGCGGGCTGGTGTTGCGCCGCTTCAACGATGTGGCGCATCTTGAGGCGCAACGGGAGGCGGAACTGCTGACCTATCGTTGAGGGGGATCGATGGACGACCAGGGGATGCCGGAAGTCGCCAGGCGTGAATCCAGGCCGCTGCTGGCCGAGCGCATCAAGGATCAATTTCCCAACGTCTTCATCACCCTGATGAGCGTGATGGTCGGCCTGGTGTTCCAGGACCTGATACAGGAAGCCCGCGGGCGCATGCAGCTGTGGCCGCTGAACGTGGACAGCGTCCGCACCTGGTGCCAGTTGCTGTGCAACGGCGGCTGTACGATGAGCATATGGGTGCTCTTTTCCCATATCAGCATCACCCGGCGGCATATGCCCACGCTGGGCGATTCCTTCGTCGCGATGGTGCCGCCGCTGCTGATCCTGGCGGCCACCACCTTCGTCGGCCGTGACCAGGTCTGGCCGTGGTTCTACATGGCCAGCCTCTACCTCTTCAGCGCGATCATCACGGTGCGCTGGAACGTGCGCCTGGCGGTCGCCGAACCGGCACTGGCCGGCCTGACCAGGATCAAACGGTTCAAGGGCGTGCTGCTGGTGCCGTATTTCGGCGTGCCGTTCTACGCCGCGGCCGGCTGGGCCGACCAGCAGCGGCTGCTCTCGCCTTGGCTGGAGGTGCTTTGCGTGGGGGCCGGCATCCCGGGGCCAATGCTTGCGATCTACCTGTTTTTCCGCGACTGGCGCGACAGCGTCGCCGCCGCGGATTCTCCCTGACGGGCGACGAAACGCGAAGCGCTGTGTTTATGATGTGGCCCCCGCAAGCCATCCAGAGAGGAGCGGTATGTCCACCAAGCTTTTCGACCTCAGCGGCCGCGTCGCCCTGATCACCGGCGCCTCGCGCGGCATCGGCGAGGCCACCGCCCGCCTGCTGGCGGAACAGGGCGCGCACGTCATCGTTTCCTCGCGCAAGCAGGAGGACCTGGACCAGGTGGCCACGGCGATCACTGCCGCCGGCGGCAAGGCCACCGCCATCGCCGCCCATCAGGGCGAGTCCGCCGCACTGAAGAACCTGATGGCGGAAATCGCGGAGAAATTCGGCCGGCTCGACATCCTGGTCAATAACGCCGCCACCAACCCCTACTTCGGCCATATCTCCGACACCGACACCGGCATGGTCGACAAGACCTTGCAGGTCAACATCAAGGGCTACTTCGAGCTGTCCGCCCTGGCCAGCAAGCTGATGAAAAAAAGTGGCGGCGGCGCCATCGTCAACATCGCCTCGATCAACGGTATCAAGCCCGGCAACATGCAGGGCATCTACTCCATCACCAAGGCGGCGGTGATCAATATGACCCTGGCCTTCGCCAAGGAATGCGCACCGTGGAAAATCCGCGCCAACGCGGTGCTACCCGGACTGACCGACACCAAGTTCGCCTCGGCCCTGACCAAAAACGAGCAGATCCTCAAGACCGTGCTGCCGCAGATCCCGCTCGGCCGCATGGCCCGCCCGGAAGAGATCGCCCCGGCGATCCTGTACCTGGTCTCCGACGCTTCCAGCTACGTCACCGGCACCACCTTGACCGTGGACGGCGGCTTCCTCGGCGCCGGCGGCCTGTAGCCGACGCTGCGCGCATGCGGCAGTCGGGCAGCCTCGGCGGCACGCCGCTCGACGGCGCCGGGCAGATGCTCAGCGTCGGCGACCGCGCCACGCTGGTCTACGTCGACCGGTTGTACCTGTACGGATTGCCGGTCGAGCGCCAGGACCCTTATGAGGCGCAGCTCGACAAGATCGTCACCGTGACCGAGTTCGACGACTGCGGCCAGATCGCGATCCGCTTCGAGGATGTCGCCGGCATCGCGCAGGTCTACTGGATCGAACCGCGCTGGTTGCGTCGTTTGCCGATCTAGACGGCGGGCATCGCTGATTAGCGGCTCACTGCTTCACGCCGACTTGTCCGCCGCATGCCTGGTAGCAACCGCGATAGTCCGCATCGCATCGTTCGAAACTGGCGGTACCGAGGCAGGCCGGCTGGTCGCAGCTGTGGCGCTTCCGGTCCTGATCGCAGGCGCTGCGGGCGGCATCGCTCCTGGCATAGCTCAGACACGAGGCGTATTCGGCGCTTTTCGCCTGCTCGCATTGGTTGGAGCGCTGCGTCATCTCCGCCTGACACTGCGCCGCAGCCGCTTCGGCACGGCTTCGCTGGCCGGCGTGACAGCCAGCCTGCGTGGCCTGGCACTGCGCCACGCAGGCTTGGCCATCTGCAGCCTGCGGCGGGGTGTAGACATACTCAGGCCCACAAGCCAGCAGCAGCAGGGCCAGGGCCGGCGTCAGTTTCCGCACGATGTCCATCGACTTTTCTGCCCCTACTGCTTGGTCACGGTCAGTTTGAAGGTGAAGTCGTTGCTGCTGGAACCGTGGCCGACAGGGACCGTGTTCGGGAAATCGAGCGACTCTCCCTCAAAGCCGTCGAAGTGATAGAACGGTATGGCGTCGAGCGGCTCCCGCACCTCCTGCTCCGTGCCGCTGTTGGGCACGCTGCAATTGCCGTTGAAATCGTAAGCCGGGACATCGCTCCAGCCACCGGACAGCAGCGCATCGAATTTGCCGCTGTTGATATTGAAATCCAGGTTGATGCTGGTGATGCCGGCCCCGTGGGTAAGGTCGGAACGGTAGGTCACGCCGTAGTAGCAAGGCGGGTTGACCGTCGTGCAACTCTTGACGTTCTGCACCGTCGGCGGATCCACCTCGGGGCTGATGTTGCTGGTCGCGATGCTGATCCCCTTGTGGTCGGCGCTGGCCGTAAAGCTGATGTCGAAACTGGCGGAGGTGGTGAGGCTGTAGCCGATGACCGGGCCGATGTTCGAGCCGTCGGTTTCGCAGGTTCGGGAAGAGGCATAGCCGACGATCGCATGGAACTGGTGAGCCAGCACGTGTGCGTTGCGGACCAGGGTCAGCTTGGTGCCGTCCTTGAAGGTGATGTTCGCCGACAATGCGACCGGGTTGTTGGTGGTCGGCGCCACGGCAGGGGTGAAATAGGTCGTGTTGTCGATTGCCGGATCCTGGATGTTGCCGTACTGCCCGGCCGCGGCGGGTTGCGCCACGCCGTTGACGAACCATTGCGGCTTGGAATCGGTGAAGTAGGTGGACACCGCCACCACGCCAGGCGACCCTGGATTGGACGGATCCGGCACGGTCTGGAACTCCAGCACGGTGATGCTGTAGGCGTCCGAAGTCAGCATCAGGAAGCTGGCCGAGATCAGGGCCCGGGCATAAAAGCCGTAGTCGGTGAAGTGAGTCGTGGTCGCGGTGAAGGTGTTGAACTGGCTGGCCACGGTGACGCCGGGCACGACCTGCCAGCTGCCCGCCGCATCCTGGAACGCCAGCCCCACCTGGCTCGGATCCGTACCGTCCAGTTCGTGCACGTCCGCCTTGTAGGTCAGGGTCACGGGCTGGGTGAAGGTCTGGCCGTTCGGCGTCAGGCGGAAAGCGCCGCCCAGGCCGCCCGGCGTGTTGTTGGTGATGGTCTCGATGCCGATGGTGGTATTGCTGGCCAGGGCTCCGGCGGGGATGCTCAGGCTCAGCCGCCCATCGCTGGAGGTCAGTGTCCCGCCCCCGCTGCCGATGGAGGCCTGCACCACCGTGCCGGTGGAGGTACCCACCGGCGTCACCGCGGGCGCCGGAGCCGCCGCACCGCTGGAGCTGCCGGAACCGCTGCTCGAGCTGCTGGAACTGCTGGAACTACCGCTGCTCGAACCGGAGCTGCTGGAACCGGACCCGCCGGAGCTGCTGCCCGAACTGGAGCTGGAAGCACCGCCACTCGAACTGGAGCTGCTGGAGCTGCCCGAACTGCCGGACGCCCCCGGGGATGACGTGGAGGTCGAGTTGTTGTTGTCGTGCGTGCAAGCCGCGAGGATCAACGCGGCGCCCAGCGCCAGGATCCGCAGTGTGGTTCCCTGTTTCATATCGTGCTCCAACACCCGCCGACCGGGCACGACAAGGCTGGCAACGCCGGGGTTACAAATCGGTAACGCCGCTCCGCCCGACTGTGGCCTGCATCACAAAGCCCCCCTCTCCGCGTGCGCTACCCGGCGCTGGAACCGCGGCGGTTTTTTGGTAACCTGCGCTCGAACGGCGGGCGGTGGCCACCTGGATGTCTGGAAATCAGGGGGTTGCAGCCGGCCCGCGACAAGAACACAGGTGAGGAGAAGCGGCGATGCCCTACGCCCAGGTGAACGGCCAGAAGCTCTACTACGAGGACACCGGCGGCAGCGGCCCGGCGGTGATCTTCTCCCATGGTCTGCTGATGGACCAGAGCATGTTCGCGCCGCAGGTGGCGGCGCTGAAGGACCGCTACCGCTGCATCAGCTGGGACGAGCGCGGCCATGGCCGCACCGCCGGCGACAGCCTGGCGCCCTTCAGCTACTACGACTCCGCCGACGACCTGGCCGCGCTGCTCAAGCACCTGGGCGTGGAGCGGGCGGTGCTGGCCGGCATGTCGCAGGGCGGCTACCTGTCACTGCGCTGCGCCCTGACCCATCCGCAGATCGTGCGTGCCCTGATCCTGATCGATACCCAGGCCGGTCTGGAAGACCCGGCCAAGATGCCCGGCTATCAGCAGATGATGGACATCTGGTCCAAGCAGGGCCTGCCCGATCCGATCGCCGACACCATCGAGCAGATCATCCTCGGCCAGAACTGGGCCGGCGCCGCCGCCTGGAAAGAGAAATGGCGCGGCTGGAAGCCGGCAAACCTGCTGCAGTGTTTCCACACCCTGGGCGAGCGCGACGACCTCCGGCCGCGGCTGGGCGAAATCCGGACGCCGGCGCTGGTGGTGCACGGCGACCTCGACATGGCCATCACCCTGGACCGCGGCAAGGCGCTGGCCGAAGGCCTGCCGCAGGCCCAGCTCGCGGTGATCAAGGGCGGCGGCCACGCCGCCAACCTGACCCACCCCGACCAGGTCAATCCGCAGATCGAGAAATTCCTGGCTGCACTGCAGCACTAGAAAAACAGCCGCACGGAGCACGCATGAGCTTCAATCCCATCTTCCGCACGCCTTCGGCCTACGACTTCCCGCTGCTGATCAAGCAGCTGTGGATCACGCCGCTGGCCA
>CAYWPB010000224.1:0-6505 GCA_964458725.1 uncultured Nevskia sp.
CCCACACATGCGTGACGTAACGGCCATAGAGTCTGCCCCGGGGTACCGAGGCATAATAGACCGGCACGCCGCAGATCACCGCCGCAGGGTGCTGCCGCGCCGCCTGCAGCAGGCGCTCCAGGTCGGCCGGGTCGTGCTGGCCGTCAGCGTCGATCTGCACGCCGTGGCTGCAGCCGGCGGCTGCGGCAGCGCGCATGCCGCTCATCACCGCCTCACCTTTGCCCCGGTTGGAGCCGAGGCGCAGTAGTTGCAGCCAGCCGCGTTCCTGCTCGGCCAGCTGTTGCAGTACCGGCGCACAGCGTGGCTCGCTGCCGTCGTCGACGATCCAGCAGGGCAGGCCGTAGCGGCGCAGCCCGGCCACGGTCGGGCCGATGGCGCGCTCGTGGTTGTAGAAGGGGATGACGATGGCCGGCCGCAGCGTCGCGGGGCCCGGCTCGGGCACGCTCACGAACCCGTGGCGGCTTCGCTCAGGCCCAGGGCGTGGATCGCTTCGGTGACGTCGGCGACGGTGCGCACGTGCTTGAAGGTTTCCGGCTGGATCTTCTTGCCGGTCAATTCCTTGAGGCGCAGCAGGAGGTCGATGGCGTCGATGCTGTCGATACCCAGGTCCTGGTAGAGATGCGCTTCCGGCGTGATCTTGGCCGGTTCGATCTCGAACAGTTCCACCAGCACTTCCTTCAGGCGGGCGTGGATTTCCTCTTTGCTGTCCATAAAGCTCGGGAATGGATGACTGGATTCTTTTAGGCGTCGAGGCCCCGGTACATTGTACCGCCTGGGGCCAGCGCGGGACCCGCTCCGGCGGCCGCCGGCGTGACGGCGGTCACCGATCGCGTGAAGTATTCGACGAAATGCTGGGTCAGGCGCCGCGCCGCCAGCGGTTCGGGCACCCCGGCCGGCGCGTATTCGGCGGCATGCATCGGCTCGCCCACCACCATGCGCCAGTGCCCGGGGCGGGGCGGCACCCGGTACCAGGGCTCGCCCTTGCCGAGCATGCGTGGTTCGCAGG
Source organism: uncultured Nevskia sp. (assembly GCA_964458725.1). Lineage (GTDB taxonomy): Bacteria > Pseudomonadota > Gammaproteobacteria > Nevskiales > Nevskiaceae > Nevskia. Next base: position 1,007 of record CAYWPB010000224.1, read on the forward strand.
TGATCGTCACTGGCAGCACTTCGGTGCCGGCGGCCAGGGCGATGCGCGCGGCGCCGCGCTGCATAGTCAGCGGCTGGCCCGGGCGGCTGCGCGTGCCTTCAGGGAAGATGATCAGGGAACGTCCGGCGCGCAGCTTGGCGGCGGCGGTCTCCACCAGTTGCTCGGCCGAGTCGCTGTTGGGGGTGTAGTCGGCCCAGGCCACCGGCCAGCGCAGGAAGGGATTGCGCCATAGCGCCTGCTTGACGATGCAATCGGCCTCCGGCATCAGCGCGATCAGCAGCACCACATCGATCAGGCTGGGATGGTTGGCCACCACCAGGGTGCCGCCGCGGCGCAGGCGCTCGCGGCCGCGCACCTCGTAGCTGATCACCCCGAGCAAGGTCATCTGCAGCACGAACAGGCGGAAGGTGTGGTGCATCGCCCGCTGGATGCGGCGGCGGGTGGTGTCGCGATCGGGCGAGGTGAGGCGGATCAGCGGGAACAGGGTCAGGCTCAGCAGCACGCCGCCCAGCCCGAAGCAGGCAAACGACAGGCCGGTGCCGAATATGCGCCAGCCGCGATCCAGTCGGTTCCTCAGGCTCATCCAGTCCCCTGCCCCGGCAGCGTGCTCCGGGGCTTCCCTTGTCTCCCTGCGGCCGGTTCGAGGGGCTTCATGCTGCGGTTCTCCTCCCCCGGCTTGGGGTACCATACCATTGCGAACTGTTGCAGCATACGCAAGACCGGCACGAAGCCGGCAACCATGAGTCAATCTTTACTAATTTCCTGAGGAAAAACCGCGATGTCCGCTGTCACCGGCGCCGAGCGTGAACTGGCTGACCTGCTGGTCGAGGTGCTCAACCTCGAGGGGCGCGACACCTCGGCTATCGACCCCGAGGCCCCTCTGTTCAGCGACAAGGCTGGCGGCTGGGGGCTGGACTCGATCGATGCCCTGGAAATCGCCCTGGCGCTGCAGCAGAAGTACGGCGTGGTGATGCGCTCGGAAGACGAGGCGACCCGCCGCGCTTTTGCCTCGCTGCGCGCCCTCGGCGAGCACGTGCGGCAGCATGCGGCTCCGGCCCAGGGCTGAAACCGCGGCTGGACTGCCTTGCTGATCCGCGTTCCTCTGCTGTTCGCCTTCCCCCTGCTGACGCATCTGGCGGTGATGCTGCATCGCCCCTGGCTGCAATGCGCGGCGGTGGGTTGTGCCTACGTCGCGCTGTTTCTGCGGCCGCTGTCGGCGGGTAGCCTCAAGGCTTGGGGCGGCCTGCTGCTGTTCGCCGCCGGCGACCTGCTGCTGCTGGAACTGGGCGACGGCGCCTACGCGCTGTACCTGCCCTCGCTGATCATCCCCGGCCTGGTGCTGTCGGCCTTCGCGCCGAGCCTGCTGCCGGGGCGGGTGCCGCTGATCACCCGTATCGCCGACTCGATCAACGGCCCACTGTCGCCGGCGCAGCGCGACTACACGCGGGTGGTGACCTGGGTCTGGGTGGTGACCTTGAGCCTGATCCTGCTGGTGACCCTGGCGCTGCTGCTGTTCTGGTCGGACCAGGCCTGGTCGGTATTCGCCAACTTCATCAGCTACCTGCTGCTGGGCGGGCTGTTCGCCGGCGAATACGCGGTGCGCCGCGTGCTATTCCCGGACAAGACGCCGCTGAATTTCCGGGCCTTCCTGCGCAGCGTCACCAGCTACCGTCCGCATTGAACGGGCCGCCCCTCATCCACGGCTACCGGCCCGCAGCGCCGCTGCTGCACGGCGGCGGCCGTGCCCTGACCCAGGCCGCCTTCCTCGGCCGGGCGGCGCGGCTGGCGCGGATGCTGCCACCGGCGGCGCAGGTGCTGAACCTGTGCGAGTCGCGCCAGAACTTCCTGCTCGGCTTCGCCGCTACCCTGCTGCGCGGCCAGACCAGCCTGCTGCCGCCGAACAAGGCCGAGGCCACGGTGGCCGGCATCCGCCAGCGCTATCCGGGCAGTTACGTGCTGGCCGACACGCCCGCGGCCGACGCGGTGGCGGTGCCGCAGGATCTTTCCGGACCGGATTGGGAAGGGCCGCCGCCGGCAATCGCCGCCGACCTGGTGGCGGCGATCCCGTTCACCTCGGGCAGCACCGGTGAACCGCTGCCGCACGCCAAGACCTGGGGCCGGCTCGCCGATCATATCGACCTGCTGTCGCGGCGCCTGGGTTTCGCCGGCGCCTACATCGTCGCCACGGTGCCGCCACAGCACACCTACGGTCTCGAGACCACGGTGCTGGCGGCGCTCGCCGGCGGCGCGGTCACGCATGCCGCGCGGCCGTTTTTTCCGCAGGATGTGCGGCAGGCGCTGGAGCAGCTGCCGCCGCCGCGCCTGCTGGTGACGACGCCGGTGCACCTGCAGGCGTTGGTGCAGGCTTGCCTGCACCAACAAGCCTCGCCGCAGGCCGGCCTGCGTCTGCCGCCGATCGCTGGCATCGTCAGCGCCACCGCGCCGCTGGGCGCCGCGCTCGCCGCCGCTGCGGAACAGGCGCTCGGCGCGCCGGTGCACGAGATCTACGGCTCGACCGAGACCGGCGCCGTGGCCACGCGCCGCACCTGCGAGGGCGAGCTGTGGCAGCCGCTGCCGGGCGTGAGCCTGCGCGAGGAGGACCAGGGCGCCGTCGCCGCGGCGCCGCACCTGGCCGGCCCGATGCGCCTGGCCGACGTGATCGAGCTCCAGGCCGACGGCCGTTTCCGCCTGCTCGGCCGTAGCGGCGACCTGCTCAAGGTGGCCGGTAAGCGCATGTCCCTGGCAGAGCTCAACCACCGCCTGCTGGCGATCCCGGGCGTCGAGGACGCCGTGGCGTTCCTGCCCGATCCGGCGGATGCGGACGGCGCCACGGTGCTGCGCCCGGCCGCCCTGGTGGTGGCGCCGGCGCTGACCGAGACGCAGATTCTCGAGGCGTTGCGCCGCAGCGTCGATCCGGCCTTCCTGCCGCGCCCGCTGCGGCGGGTGGAACGGCTGCCGCGCAACGAAGTCGGCAAGCTGCCGCGCGCCCGCTTGCTGGAGCTGCTGCGAGCATGAGTCCCGCCGACACCCTCGAAGGCAGCTTCGCCGTGCCGGCCGACCACCCGTGCTTGCCGGGGCATTTCCCGGGCGATCCGATCGTGCCGGCGGTGCTGTTGCTGGAGCTGAGCTGTGCCGTGCTGCGCGATTTGCGTCCGGAGCTGGGGCCGCTGCGCGAAATCCGGATGGTGAAGTTCACCCGGCCGGTGCGCCCGGACGAGCCGGTGCGGGTCTCATTCAGCGCCGGGCCGGGCGGTGTGCTGCGCTTCAGCTGCGCCACCGCGGCCGGCGTCGCCGCCCAGGGCCAGATGCTGTTCGGCGCCGCCGCATGAATGCGCGGGAGCAGGGCGGGTGGAAGGCGCAGCCGGAGCGCAGCTCGGCGCTCTGGCTCGGCCTGATCGCCTGGATTGGCCGCCATCTGGGACGCGGCCTGGCGCGCCTGCTGCTGTGGCCGATCACCTGGTTCTTCTTCGCCACCGGCGGCGCCGCGCGGCGCGCTTCGCGCGACTACCTGCGGCGCGTGCTGGGGCGCGAACCGGCCCTGGGCGAGCGGCTGCGCCACTTCCACACCTTTGCCGCCTGCACCCTGGACCGCCTGCTGATTCTCTGCGGCCGCGCGCGCAACCTGCGCCTCGAGGTCGAGCTGCCGGCGGAGGTGACCGCCGCGGCGCAGGGCGGCAGCGGCTGCATCATGCTGGTCTCGCACCACGGCAGTTTCGAAGTGCTGCGCCAGCTCGGCGAGGGACCGCACCGCATTCCGCTGAAGATTCTGCTCGACCGCGGCCAGGGGGCGCTGCTCACGGGCCTGCTCGAACGCCTCAATCCCGGTTTCGCCGCTTCGATCATCGACGCCGGGCGGCGCGGTCCGGAACTGGTGCTGGCATTGCGTGAAACGCTGGACGCCGGCACCAGCGTCGGCATCATGGCCGACCGTGCGCACGGCGCCGAGGCGGCGCTGGAGGTGCGGCTGCTCGGCGGTATTGCGCGCCTGCCGGCGGGTCCCTGGGTGCTGGCCTCGGTGCTGCACGCGCCGGTGATCGCCGCCTTCGGCATCTATCGCGGCGGCCGCGACTACGAGGCACGGTTCGAACTGCTCAGCCCCGGCCTCAATGCTACCCGCGCCGGGCGCCAGGCGGCGATCCAGGCCCTGGCACAGCGCTACGCCGAACGGCTGGAGCAGCAGGTCAGGGCGGCTCCCTACAATTGGTTCAACTTCTATCCGTATTGGATCGACGAAGGCCGATGAATCCGCTGCCGATCAGCCACTACACCGTCACCACCGCCAGCGGCCGCGGCAAAGCGGCCCTGCTCGAAGCACTGCGAAGCGACCGCACCGGTCTGCGCCGCGGCTGCTTCGAGGCCGGCGCGCTGGAATGCTGGTTCGGCGAGGTGGCGGAACTGGAGCAGCCCCTGCCGCAGGAATACGTCGCCTGGGACTGCCGCCTCAACCGCCTGCTGCTGGAAGCGCTGCGGCAGGATCGGTTCATGGAAGGGGTGGACAGGTTGCGTGAACGCTACGGCGCCGCGCGCATCGGTGTGTTCATCGGCACCAGCACCTCCGGCGTACGCCAGGCCGAGCTGGCCTATCGCGACCGCGACCGTGCGGCGCAGCGCCTGCCGGAGGGGTTCAGTTACCGCCACAGCCAGAGCATCCACGTGCCGGGCGAGTTCGCGCGCCTGCTATTGGGCCTGCGCGGGCCGTACCAGACCATTTCCACCGCCTGCTCGTCCAGCGCCAAGGTGTTCGCCGCCGCGGCGCGGGCGATCCGCGCCGGCGTCTGCGACGCGGCGGTGATTGGCGGCGTTGACAGCCTGTGCCTGACCACCTTGTACGGCTTCAACTCGCTGCAGCTGGTCTCGGCCGACATCTGCCGCCCGGCGGACGCCAAGCGCAGCGGCATCTCGATCGGCGAGGCCGGCGGGTTCGCCATCCTCGACCCGCAGGCCGCGGATGCCGCCCTGGTCCTGCTCGGCTACGGCGAGAGCGCCGACGCCCACCACATGTCCACCCCCGATCCGGAAGGCCGCGGCGCCGCCGCGGCGATGCGCCAGGCGCTGGCGCGCGCCGGCCTCGAGCCGGGCGCGGTGGATTACATCAACCTGCATGGCACCGGCACCATGGCCAACGACCTGTCGGAGGACCGGGCAGTGAGCGACGTGTTCGGCGCCACTGTGCCCTGTTCTTCGACCAAGGGCTGGACCGGCCACACGCTCGGCGCCGCCGGCATCGTCGGCGCGGCGATCGCCCTGCTCTGCATCGAGCACGGCCTGGTGCCGCGCAGCCTCAATACGCGCGAGCGCGATCCGCAGCTGCGCGCGGCGGTGGCGATGGAGACGCGTGCGGCGAAAGTGGCGCGCGTGCTGAGCAATTCCTTCGGCTTCGGCGGCAGCAATTGCAGCCTGCTGTTCGGAGGAGCAGCGCGATGATCGCTCCCTTGTATCTGCGCGCCGTGGGTCTGGCTGCGCCGGGCCTGCCGGGCTGGAGCGCAGGCCGCGCCGTGC
>CAYWPB010000225.1:0-6494 GCA_964458725.1 uncultured Nevskia sp.
TTACACCCAGCAGACCGCGAATGGCAGCGATGGCGGCATCGGGGTACTGCGCCGGGTTTTCGGACAGCAGCTTGCGCGTATGAAGCACGCCGTCCGGCGCGCGCGCGACGATGTCAGTGAAAGTGCCGCCGCGGTCGATCCAGAATTGCCAGCGGGGGGTGGGAGAACGGTCGGGCATGGCCTAGTTTATGAGCACGCTCGCCCAAAACCACTCGTCATCCCCGCGAAAGCGGGGATCCAGCGCACCCTGATGTCGCGCTGCACTCTGAAACGGCGCATGGATCCCCGCTTTCGCGGGGATGACAACGTTTTAAGGATCGAAGCACGGCCACCTAACCCAGCTCCTTCCCCGCCGTCTCCGGCAACATCAGCGCCGCCACAAACATCAACGCATACGCCCCCACTGCGAACGCCGCGATCGCCAGCCCCAGCGGCATCGACGCTCCAAGGTGCCCGACCAGGGCCGGGAACAGCGCGCCGACGCCGCGGCCGAAGTTGTAGCAGAAGCCCTGGCCCGACCCGCGCACCGCCGTCGGAAACAGCTCGGTCAAAAACGGGCCGACGCCGGCGTAGTAGCCGCTGGCGCAGAAGCCGAGCGGGAAACCCAGCACCAGCATCAGGCGGTTGTCGATGGCAGCATTGGTGTAGGCCAGCACCACGGCGATGGCGGCCAGGGCGAAGACCCAGAACAGGCGGCGGCGGCCGATGCGGTCCGCCAGATGCGCACCCGCCAGGTAGCCGGCGAAGGCGCCGGCGATGATCACGCCCAGGTACAGGCCCGAGTCGAGCACCGACAGGTGGCGCTCGGTCTTGAGGAAGGTGGGCAGCCAGGTGGTGAGCGCGTAGTAGCCGCCCTGGGCGCCGGTGGTGAGCAGAGCCGCGAGCAGGGTGGTGCGCAGCAGCGTCGGGCTGAAGATGGCGAGGAAGCCGGCTGCCCCGTCCGGCGCCGACTGGCGCTGTGCCAGCCAGGTTTCCGGCTCGGCCACCTTGCGCCGCAGGTAGACCACCAGCAGCGCCGGCGCGAGGCCGGCGAGGAACATGGCGCGCCAGGCCTGCTCCGGCGGCAGCACTAACAGCAGCCAGGTGGAGAGCAGCGCCGCCGCGCCCCAGCCGACCGCCCAGGCCGACTGCACCGTGCCGACGGCGCGGCCGCGGTATTCGGCGCGGATGGTTTCGCCCATCAGCACCGCGCCGGCCGCCCACTCGCCGCCGAAACCCAGGCCCATCAGCACGCGGCAGGCCTGGAACTGGGCGTAGCTCTGCGCCAGACCGCAGAGGAAGGTGAAGACCGAGAACCACAGCACGGTGAGTTGGAGGGTGCGCACCCGCCCGATGCGGTCGCAGAGGATGCCGGCGAGCCAGCCGCCGGCGGCCGAGGACAGCAGGGTCAACGAGGCCAGATCGCCCAGCGCGGCGCGGCCGACGCCCCAGGACGCCATCAGCGCCGGAATGGCGAAGGTGAACAGGGTCACGTCGAGCGCATCCAGCGCCCAACCGGCGGAGCAACCCCAGAACGCGCTGCGCTCCGGTCCGCTCAGGCGGCCGAACCAGCCGGCGGCAGCGCCCGGCGGCGCGGCTTCAGTATGGCGATCGGTTTTCAAGTGCTGTTCCAGCCTCCCCTGCCTCGGTTTATCACGACCGGGCCGCGGCCGTGGTGACGCGCCACGGCAAGCGGTACCGGTCGTTTTTTGTCAGCTTTCACTGCCGTTCGATCCCCTTCGCGCTACCGCTGATCTAGCCATCATGCCGCAGCTACCGCCCGTCGGACTTACACCAGAACCACGCGTCATCCCGCCTAGCGTGCTGGGGTATGCCCACATCGGCGGGCAGCAAATGATCGATCAAGTTGTTACGGAGGAGTAGGGGAATGATGAAGCAAATGATGTTATCGGGGGCCCTGGCCGCCTCCATGTTCATGGCGGCCTGCGGCGGCGGCGGCAGTTCCAGCGATCCGAGCTCGACCTCGGGCAGCTCCGGAAACGCCAGCGTCAGCGGCCCGCTCGACACGGTGCAGACCACCCTCACCGGCAGCGTGCTGAGCCCGCTGGAGAACGCCACCGCCGGCACCCCACTGCAAGGTGTACTGGTGTGTACGGATGCCATCGTCAATCACAACACCCTGGATATTCTCGACGCCGTGCTCAACGGCGTGCAGAATCCCACCACCGCTTCGACCGTGACCCCGGCGCAGGTGCAGGCGCTGGTCGGCGAGCTGGTCAACAACCTCGGCAGCCTGCTCACCTCGCTCGCCAACAGCAGCGGCGGCGGTTGCGGCTCGGCCGCCAGCGGCGGCGGCACCGGCAGCGGCGTCCCCACCACTAACCCGCTCGCCGGCACCCCGCTCGCCCCGCTGGGCGCGGCGCTGCTGCCGATCCTGCAGCAGATCCAGGGCCAGACCGGTTCCGGCTCCAGCGCCAGCGGCCTGGCGCAACTGGCGACCCTGGTCGACGAGCTGAACGCGGCCCTGCAGACCGGCCTGTCGCAGATCCCGTCCTCGGCCAAGACCCAGCCGATCGTCGGCGGCGTGCTGACCACTCTCGGCACCACCGTCGCCAACCTGTCCTCGATGATGGACGCGGTGGGCGCCAACAACAGCGCCGGCTTCCAGACCGCCACCCAGACCATGCTCAACAACCTGCTGGTCAACCTGCTGACCCAGGTGGTGCCGACCAGCTTCATCGAGACCCAGGCCGGCAAGCCCGGCACCATCACCGGTCCGATCCAGCAGGCCGCCGCCACCTTCAGCAGCGCCGTCGCCGCGGCCCTCGGCCAGGGCGAGGCGCAGCTCACGGCCGCGCTCAGCAGCAGCCAGCTCGCCCCGGTGATGGGCCCGGTGAACACCCTGCTGTCTTCGATCCTCGGCCCGATCAACCAGGCGCTGGCCGGCGTCGGTAGCGGCGGCTCGTCCTCGGGCGGCGGCCCCACCGGCACCCCGCTCGACACCCTGCTGGCGCCGCTGACCAGCGTCCTCGGCTCGATCCTCGGCACCAGCACCAAGACCTGCGTGTTCGCCAACACGCCGCTGTCGGTGCTCTGCAACGTCCTGCCGTAAGCATCAGACAGGGAGTCACCACCAGACAGGGAGTCGCCCGCCGCGGGATGCGTCAGCATCCCGCGGCGTTTTTATTGGGCGCGCCTTTTAATAGGGCAGCAGACTGTTGCCGTCGACGTGGACCTTGGTTCCGGGCGCCAGGCCCTGGCCGTTGGCCACGGTGACGACGCGCTGGCCGCCGCTGTCCATGTTCACCGCCACCTGGTAGACGGTATCGGCGGTGACCTGCTTCTCCACCTCGCGGCCAGCGAAGGCGCCGCCGACCACGCCCAGCGCGGTCATCGCCATATTGCCCTTGCCCTTGCCGAACTGGTTGCCGGCCAGGCCGCCGGCGGCCGCGCCACCGAGTGTGCCGAGCCAACCCGCCTGGCCTTCCTTGCGCACTGGCGTGACCGAGGCGACCACGCCGCAATCGGAGCAGGCCGGCGGCGCCGCCTGGGTGGTGGCGCGGGAGGCCTGTTCATCGGCCAGCTGTTTCTGCCGGCGTTCCAGCCGGCGCTGCTCCTCCTTGAGCTTGGCGATCTGCTCGTCCTTGGCCGTATCGGCGGAGGTCTGGGGCGGCGGAGCCGGGGCCGCGGCGGGCGGTGGCTGTGGCTGGGCATTCTGGTCCGGCGGTGCGTTTTGCGAGGGGCCGCAGGCGGCCAGGACGGCGCTCAGGGCGAACAGGGTGACGAGGTGCTTGACGGACATGGTCTTCACTCCTTGAAGGGTTGCCGTAGCCCTGTGACCCGCCGCACGCGGCCGATGTTCCGGAAAAATGCCCCTCGCCCGAACTGGGTAGGCCGCGCCGTCCGGCCTGGTATGAAATGAACCGGTCATTCCCAACAAATACAAAGAGAGCGCGCATGGCTCAGGGCGCGTCGGCGACACCCAGCGGGGACCAGGCGGCGCGGGCGCGCCAGCTGCGCGACTGGACCGCGTTTCTCGCCATCACCATCGGCAGCTTCGTCGCCATCCTCGACATCCAGATCGTCGCCAGCTCGCTCAACGAGATCCGCGCCGGCCTGTCGGCCAGCGTCGACGAGATCCAGTGGGTGCAGACCTCGTACCTGATCGCCGAGATCATCGCCATTCCGCTGTCCGGCTATCTTGCGCCGATGCTGTCGACGCGGGTGTTCTACACCATCGCGGCGATCGGCTTCACCCTGTCCAGCCTGGCCTGCGGCTTCGCCTGGAGCCTGGGCTCGATGGTGGTGTTCCGCGTGCTGCAGGGCCTGCTCGGCGGCGGCCTGATCCCGGCCTCCTTCGCCACCATGTTCCTGCTGTTCCCCAACGAGAAGGACCGCGACCTGCCGCAGCTGCTCGGCGGCATGACAACGATGCTGGCGCCGGCGATCGGCCCCACTTTCGGCGGCTGGATCACCGAGTCGCTCTCCTGGCGCTGGCTGTTCCTGATCAACTTCGTGCCGGGCCTGGCCTGCGCCTTCATCGTCTGGACCACGCTGGACGTGGACAAGCCGAAGCGTCACCTGCTGAAGAACCTGGACCTGGTCGGCGTGCTGTTGATGGCGCTGTTCCTCGGCGCGCTGGAATACACCCTGGACGACGGCCCGCGCCACGACTGGTTCGACGACGACGCGGTGGCGGTGTGCGCGGTACTTGCGGCGGTGGCCGGCAGCGTGTTCCTGTGGCGCGGCCTGCGCTCGGAGCACCCGATCGTCGACCTGCGCGCCTTCCGCAACCGCAATTTCGCCGTCACCTGCCTGGTCTCGGCGGTGCTGGGCATGAGCATCTTCACCCTGATCTACCTGACGCCGCTGTTCCTCGGCCAGGTCAGCGGTTACAACCCGCAGCAGATCGGCGAGGTGATGATGGTGCAGGGCCTGGCGATGATCGTCGCCGCGCCGTTCGTGATGCGCGTGGCCAACGCGCTGGACCCGCGCGTCACCATCGCCATCGGCCTGGTGCTGGTGGCGGCGGGCTCCTGGGCCAACGCGCAGATGACCGCCGACTGGGGCTATGCCCAGTTCGTGCTGCCCCAGGCGCTGCGCGGCGCCGGCCTGATCTTCTCGTTCGTGCCGATGACCAACCTCGCGCTCGGCACCATGGCGCGGCACGAGCTGAACAACGCCAGCGCGCTGTACACGGTGACGCGCAACCTCGGCGGCGCCTTCGGCCTGGCGGTGGTGGCGACCCTGATCAACCAGCGCACCTGGACCCACTGGCAGGCGCTGGCGGAAAGCACGCGGCTGTCGCGCCCGGCGGTGCGCGAGGCGCTGGACGGCATGAGCGCCGCGCTACACCCGGCGCTGGGCGGCGACAGCAGCGCCGGCGCGGTCGGCATGCTGGCGCAGCAGGCAGCGCAGCAGGCCGCGACCATGACCTACAGCGACATGTACCTGCTGCTGTCGATCTCGACCCTGCTGTCGGTGTTCCTGGTGCCGTTGATCCGCAAGCCGACGCGGGACGTGGGCGGGATGGGGCACTGAAGCCCTCCCCCAAACGTCGTCATCCCCGCAACCAAGGTCAGACTTCAAACGTCGTCATTCCCGCGAAAGCGGGACAAATGCGTCAGGAACGTATTTGAGCGAGCGCAGCGAGGCCGAAGGCTTCGGCCCAGGGATGGGCCGAACAATCCAGCGCAACTTCGAACTGCGACGCAATGTCCGACTGCGCTCGATCCCCGCTTTCGCGGGGATGACGAGCGGAAGATTTCGAGCTAACGCAGGGTCACAAGCGCAGTAAGCAACTGCTCCCGATCCGCGCACGGCCCGGCCAGGATCTCCACTTCGCCCGGCTCGAACACCGGCTTGAGGTCCTGACCCGGGAAGCGCAGCGCCGAAGCGGCGAAGCCCAGCTTCACCGTGCCGCGCTGGCCCGGCTCGAGCGTGATCTTGCCGAAGCCGCGCAGCTCCAGCAGCGGGCGCGTCACGCTCGCCACCTTGTCGCGGCTGAACAGGAACACGGTCTCCTCCGCCGCGCGCGGGCCTTCGTTGACCAGATCCACCTCGGCCTCGATGCGGCCGGATTCGCCCACCTGTTCGGGCGACACGCGCAGCGCGGTGTAGCGGAAGCTGCCGTAGCTCAGGCCGTGGCCGAAGGGGTACAGCGGCTCGTTCGGCACGTCGAGGTACTTGCTGGTGAAGTAGTCCTTGGCGTCGAATGGGCGGCCGCTGGGGCGCTGGCCAAAATGGATCGGCGCCTGGCCGACGGCGCGCGGCCAGGTGATCGGCGTGCGGCCGCTGGGCGAGACGCGGCCACGCAGCACGTCGGCGATGGCGTTGCCGGCTTCGGCGCCGGCGATGCAGGCGGCGATGATCGCTTCGGCTTTCTCGTCCAGCCAGGGGATGATCAGCGGCCGGCCGGAGAACAGGATGGCGACCACCGGCTTGTCCAGCTGGCGGGCGCGCGCCAGCACCGCTTCGGCGAACACCCGCTGCCGCTCCGGCAGCCCGGGATGCTCCCGGCCGGTAACGAGCCAGCCCTCCATGCGCTTCGCGTT
>CAYWPB010000226.1:0-4874 GCA_964458725.1 uncultured Nevskia sp.
GCGGCCGCGCGCGGCCTGGACTTCGCCGACAGCGACCAGGAGGTGGAGGCCCGCACCGGGGTCAACATCGCCTTCATTTTCGAGAAGGAGGGCGAGGCTGGCTTCCGCAAGCGCGAGCGCCAGGCCATCGCCGATCTGACGCAGCGCCGGGGCCTAGTCCTGGCCACCGGTGGCGGCGCGATCCTCGATGCGGAGAACCGCCAGTGCCTGGCCGCCCGGGGCTTCGTGGTCTATCTCCACGCCAGCATCGAGCAGCAGCTGGCCCGCACCGAGCGCACCGATACCCGCCCACTATTGCAGGGCGGCAACCGCCGTGAGACGCTGGAACGGCTATTTACGACCCGCGACCCGCTCTACCGTGAAATCGCCGACCTCGTCCTCCACACCGACGGACGCAACGCCCGCACGCTCGCGCGCGAAATCGAAGACCACTTCGCCCGCCCGGCGGCCGCGGTCTGAGACGGCGGCGCGCGAGCTGCGCGTCGAGCTGAGCGAACGGTCCTACGAGATCCGCATCGGTCCCGGTCTGCTGGCCGACGCCGCCAGCTACAAGCTGCTGCGCAGCCGGGTGGTGCGTGTCGTCACCGATGCCAACGTCGCCGCCCGCTACCTAGACCCGCTGCTCGAGGCGCTGGGCCTGAGCCGGGCCGAGGCCCTGGTGCTGCCGGCCGGCGAACTGCAGAAGAGCTGGGCTAATGCCGAGCGGGTGCTGGACTGGCTGCTGGAAGCGCGCCTGCCGCGCGACGGGGCGTTGATCGCCCTGGGCGGCGGCGTGATCGGCGACCTCGCCGGCTTCTGCGCTGCGCTGTATCAGCGCGGCATCGACTTCGTGCAGATTCCCACCACCTTGCTGGCCCAGGTCGACTCCAGCGTCGGCGGCAAGACTGCGGTCAACCATGCCCGCGGCAAGAACATGATCGGCGCCTTTCACCAGCCGCGAGCGGTGATCGCCGACACCGACACGCTGCGCAGCCTGCCGTCGCGCGAGCTGGCCGCGGGCTTGGCCGAGGTGATCAAGAGCGGGCTGCTTGGCGACGCCTCGCTGTTCGCCCGCCTCGAGCGAGATATCGAGCGCCTGCTCGCGCTCGACCCGGCGGTGCTGGCCGCCGCCATCGAGCGCTGCTGCGCGCTGAAGGCGCGCATCGTCGCCGCCGACGAGCGCGAATCCCTGCATGGCGGCGCCGGGCCGCGCGCACTGCTCAACCTGGGCCATACCTTCGGCCACGCGGTGGAAACCTGGACCCGCTACGAGTCCTGGCTGCACGGCGAGGCGGTGGGCCTGGGACTGTGCATGGCCGCCGACCTGTCGGCGCGCCTGGGCTGGATCGGCGGCGTCGAGGTCGACCGTGTCGCCGCCCTGGTGCAGCGCGCCGGCCTGCCGGTGCGCCCGCCGCCGGGCATGCAGCCCGGGGACTTCCGCAGTCTGATGGCGCTGGACAAGAAGGTGGCGGGCGGGCGGGTGCGGCTGGTGCTGCTGCGCGCCATCGGCGAGGCGGTAGTCACCGCCGACTTCGATCCGGAAGCCCTGGAGCAGACCCTGGTCCATTTCTGCACGCCGGCGTGAGCAAGCTCGCCGCCTATGCCGCATGCGACGAGAACTCGCGCGGCCGGCGCTTCCCCGAGGAGCGGCCGGCGTATCGCAGCGAGTATCAACGCGACCGCGACCGCATCGTGCACTCGACTGCGTTCCGCCGCCTCGAGTACAAGACCCAGGTCTTCGTCAACCACGAGGGCGACCTGTTTCGCACGCGGCTGACCCACTCGCTGGAAGTTGCGCAGATCGCCCGCACCATCGCCCGCGCCTTGTCTCTGAACGAGGACCTGGCCGAGGCCATCGCCCTGGCGCACGACCTCGGCCACACGCCCTTCGGCCACGCCGGCCAGGATGCGCTGAACGCCTGCATGCGGCCTTGGGGCGGCTTCGAGCACAACGCGCAGTCGCTGCGCGTGGTCGACGAGCTGGAGGACAAGTACGCCGCTTTCCGCGGCCTCAACCTCAGCTTCGAGACGCGCGAGGGCATCCTCAAGCACTGCTCGCTGAAGCGGGCGCGCAGCCTCGGCGACGTCGGCGCGCGCTTCATCAAGAAGCAGCAGCCTGGCCTGGAGGCACAGCTGGCCAACCTTGCTGACGAGATCGCCTACAACAACCACGATATCGACGACGGCCTGCGCGCGCGCCTGCTGACCCTGGAACAGCTGCGCCAGGTGCCGCTGTTCGCGCGCCACCACGATCAGGTGCTCAAAACCTACAGCGACCTGACCCCTAAGCAGGTACGCCACGAAACCATCCGCCGCATGATCAACACCCTGGTCTCCGACCTGGTGGAGCAGACCGCGGCGCGCCTGCGCAAGCTCAAAGCGAAGCATCCGGACGAGATCCGTGCCCAGTCGAAGCCGCTGGTCGGTTTCGGCGACCGGGTGCAGGCCGAGAACCTGGAGCTGAAGCAGTTCCTGCGCGAACACCTCTACCGCCATCACCAGGTGCACCGCATGACGGTCAAGGCGCAGAAGGTGGTGAAAGACCTCTTCGCCGCCTTCGCTGACGACCCGCGCCTGCTGCTGCCGGAGTTCTACGCCCAGTCCGAAGCGGCGGCGAAGTCCGGCGGCGATGAAGCACGTATGCGTGTCGTCGCCGACTACGTCGCCGGCATGACCGACCGCTACGCCATCGACGAGTACGAACGCCTGTTCGATCCGCGCCGGCTACGCTGAACGCGAGGTAAGTCGGCTCGAGCATCCCGCCGGATTCCCTCGGTCAAGCGGAGCCGACGTGGGTGCGCAGTTTGGCGCCACGATCCGCGATTGAACCGACTTGCAGCCAGGGCGCTAGAATGGCCGCCTTATGATCAAAGCCCTGCGTTTCGACCGTACCGGCAGCCTCGACGCCCTGTCCCTGCAGCAGGTGCCGCCGCCGCGGCCGCAGCCGGGCGAGGTGGTGGTGGAAGTCTGCGCCGCCGGCGTCAATCCCAGCGACGTCAAGAACGTGCTCGGCCGCTTCCCTTACACCACCTTGCCACGCACCCCCGGCCGCGACTTCGCCGGCGTGGTCGTGGACGGCCCGGCTGAGATGATCGGCGAGGAAGTCTGGGGCACCGGCAAGGAATTCGGCTTCACCTGCGACGGCAGCCACGCCGAGCGCATTGCCGTGCCGATGGACGGCATCGCGCCCAAGCCCTCGCTGCTGACCTTCGCCCAGGCCGCTGGTTGCGGCGTGCCCTACACCACCGCCTGGGACGCCATCGACCGCAGCGGCCTGTCGCCAGGCGACGGCCTGGTGGTGATCGGTGCCGCCGGCGCCGTCGGCCGTGCCGCGCTGGACCTGGGGCGCTGGTGCGGCGCCCAGGTCATTGCCGCGGTGCGGCGGCCGCAGCAGGTCGAGCAGCTCGCCGCCGAGGGCTTTGAGGCCATCCTGCTGGGCGAAGGCGACGACCTTTCCGCCGCGGTGCGCCGCTACTACCCGGCTGGCGCCGACATGATCTTCGATACCAGCGGCGCCTGGCTCGGCCCCGCGGTGGCGGCGTTGGCCGAGTTCGGCCGCATCGCCACCATCGCCGCGCCGCCCTCGGGCCGGGTCGAGCTGCCGTTGCTCGACCTGTACCGCCGTGGCGGCAGCATCATCGGCGTCAACTCCCTGCTCTACGACAGCCGCGCCAGCGCGGCGATGCTGGATCGTTTCAGCATCGCCTTCGCCACCGGGCTGCTGCCGCCGCCGCCGGCGCCGCAGGAGCGGCCGCTGAGTTCGGCGGTCGAGGTCTACCGCGAGCTGGCGGGCGGGACGACGCAGAAGATGGTGCTGACGCCGGGGTGATGACGTCATCCTTCGCTGCGCTCAGGATGACAGCGAAAGCGCCTCGTCCAGCACCTCGATCCAATGCCGCACAGGTTTCGCCGTGCCCGAGCCGAGATGCGTCAGGCAGCCAATGTTGGCGGTGACGATCAGCTCTGGATCACCCGCTTCCAGCGCGGCGAGTTTGTTGGCGCGTAGCTGTTGCGAGAGCTCCGGCTGCAGGATCGAGTAGGTCCCCGCCGAGCCGCAGCACAGATGCGCGTCCCGCACCGGCAGCAGGGTGCAGCCGGCCTTGTGCAACAGGTCTTCCACTACGCCGCGGATCTGCAAGCCATGCTGGAGACTGCAGGGCGAATGCACGGCGATGCGGCGGTTCATCGTGACACGGGGCAGCTTTGCCGCTTCGGCGGCGACCACCTGGCTCAGGTCGCGGTACAGCGCGGAAACTCTTGATGCTTTCTCCGCGTAGCGCAGGTCTTCGCGCAGCAGGGTGCCGTAGTCCTTGACCATGGTGCCGCAACCGCTGGCGGTGATGACCACGGCCTCGGCGCCACGTTCGATCTCCGGCCACCAGGCGTCGATGTTGCGCCGTGCCTGTTGCAGCGCCCGCTCCTCGTCCGAGAGGTGATGCGCCAGCGCGCCGCAGCAGCCGGCGGCGCCGGATACCTGCACCAGCGAAACGCCGGCACGGTCGAGCACGCGCGCGGCGGCGGCATCGATGTTCGGCGCGATGGCCGGCTGCACGCAGCCTTGCAGCAGCAGCATGCACCTCGCGTGACGTGCGGCGGGCCAGGTGCCGGGCGGGTGCAGCGGCGGCACGACGCGGCGCAGCCGGCCCGGCAGCAAGGGGCGCAACAGGCGTCCCAGCCGGAGCAGGGCAGCGAACAGCGGCCGGTTCGGCAGCAGCCGCAGCAGAACACCGCGCTGCAGCCGCTGCCACAAGCCGCGTGGCACCCGCTTTTCCAGGTGCTGGCGACCGATGTCGAGCAGGCGGCCGTAGCGCACGCCGGAGGGGCAGGTGGTCTCGCAAGAGCGGCAGGTGAGACAGCGGTCGAGGTGCAGCTGGGTGCCCGAGCTGACCGGCTCG
>CAYWPB010000226.1:4884-6493 GCA_964458725.1 uncultured Nevskia sp.
GGCATCAGGTAGATGCGGCCGGGCGGCCCGTCCAGCTCGTGGCCGAGCAGCTGGTAGGTCGGACAGGTCGCGGTGCAGAAGCCACAGTGCACGCACTTGCGCAGGATCGCGTCGGCCTCGCGGCCATCGGCGGTTTCGAGCAGCGCTGCGGGTAGGCGGGTTTGCAAGGTCTAGAAATCCGGATAGAGGCGGCCGCGGTTGAAGATGCCGGCCGGGTCGAGCACCGCCTTGATGCGCCGGTGCAGCTGTGCCACCGCCGGCGCCAGCGGCTGGAACGCGCCAGCGGACTTGTCAGCGTCGGTGCGGAATAGCGTGGCATGGCCGCCGCAGGCAGCCACGTGCCGGCGTAGCGCCACCGCGTCCGCTTCGCCACTCAGCCAGCGCAGCGCGCCGCCCCATTCGATCAGCTGCTTGCCGTGCGCATCGAGCGGCGCGGCGATCGGCGGCAGCGAAACCCACCACAGGGTGCTCGCCCGCGCAAAGAACGGGTCGCGTTGGTCGCGCAGAGCGTCCCACCACGAGGCGCCGTCGAAGGCTTCGCCGCCGAGCTTGCCGCAGGCCGAGCGCACCGCCGCTTCGGCGCCGGACAAGCGGATGCGTAACTCGCCATCGTGGAAGCTGCTGGCCGACAGCGGCAGCGGCCGACCCGCCCACTCGTTGAGGCGCCGCAGCGCGGCCGCTTCGTCCAGCGCGAAGAGCAGGCTCGCCTCCGCTGCTGGACGGGGCAGAATCTTGAGGGTGACTTCGGTGAGCAGGCCCAGGGTGCCGAGGCTGCCGGCGAGCAGGCGCGCGACATCGAAGCCGGCGACGTTCTTGATCACCTGGCCGCCGAAGCGCAGCTCGCGGCCCTGGCCGTCGATCAAGCGTACGCCGAGCACGTAGTCGCGCACCGCACCGGCATAAGGCCGGCGCGGGCCGGACAGGCCGGCGGCGATGGCCCCGCCCAGGCTGCCGCCGCCGCCGAAGCGCGGCGGCTCGAACGGCAGCACCTGGCCGTGCCGTGCCAAGGCGGCCTCGATTTCCGCGAGTGGCGTGCCGGCACGCGCAGTCAGCACCAGCTCGGTCGGTTCGTAGTCGACGATGCCGCTGAGGCTCGTGGTGTCCAGTACCTCACCCTGAAGCGCGCCGCCGTAGAAATCCTTGCTGCCGTGGCCGCGGATGCGCAGTGGCGTGCCTTTCGCCGTCGCCTCACGGATGCGTTCGCGCAGTTGTTCCATGTCCTAGAAGCGCGGCAGTTCCGGATACGGCAGTTGCCCGCCGTGCACCCGCATGCGACCGAACTCGGCGCAGCGGTGCAGGGTTGGCACTGCCTTGCCGGGATTGAGCAGGCCCTGCCGGTCGAACGCCGCCTTGAGCGCGTGGAACACCTCCAGCTCCGGCTCGCGGAACTGCACGCACATCTGGTCGATCTTCTCGATGCCCACGCCATGCTCGCCGGTGATGCTGCCGCCGTGATGCACGCAGAGCTCGAGGATTTCGCCGCCGAAGGCCTCGGTGCGCGCTAGCTCGTCCGGCTGATTGGAGTCGAACAGGATCAACGGGTGCAGGTTGCCGTCGCCGGGCGTGAACACGTTGGCGCCGCGCAGGCCGTATTTCTTTTCCCTGCCCC
>CAYWPB010000227.1:0-6481 GCA_964458725.1 uncultured Nevskia sp.
TGGAGGGGCCCCATGCTTGCATGGGGATCCTAGCGTCGCGAGTCGACGCAGGCATAAGCCCCATCACTCCGCCCCGCTTACAGGGTGAGATTCAAGGGGCTTATGCGCCTCAACCCAATCCATCGCATCTCGGCACAATTGGTCCAGCCCGACACGCGACACCGCAGAGATGCGATAGCTGCGGCCTTTCCACTTGAGCTTCTTCAAGGCCTTGTCGCACAGCGCCTTGGCTTCCTTCTCCGGCAGCAGGTCGGTCTTGTTGAACAGCAGCCACTGCTCGCGGTCGGCCATCTCCGGGCTGAACTCGGCCAGCTCGGCGTTGATGGTGCGCACCCGCTCGACGATATCCGCGCCGTCCGGCGGCAGGATGTCGACCAGGTGCAGCAGCAGGCGGGTGCGCTGCAGGTGCTTGAGGAAGCGGATGCCGAGGCCGGCGCCGTGCGCCGCGCCCTCGATCAGCCCCGGCACGTCGACCATGACGAAGCTCTTGGCCAGGCCGACCGAGACCACGCCTGGCTGTGGATACAGCGTGGTGAAGGGATAATCGGCGATCTTGGGCCGTGCCGCCGACACCGAACTGAGCAGGGTCGACTTGCCGGCGTTGGGCATGCCGAGCAGGCCGACATCGGCCATCAGGCTCAGCTCCAGGCGCAGGTCGCGCTGCTCGCCGGCCGAGCCCGGCGTGGCCTTGCGCGGGGCGCGGTTGATGCTGCTCTTGAAGCGCGCATTGCCCAGGCCGTGGAAGCCGCCGGCGGCCAGCTTGATGCGGTCGCGTGCCTGGGTCAGCTCGCCGATCAGCTCCTCGGTCTCGACGTCGTAGACCAGGGTGCCCAGCGGCATCGCGACCAGCAGATCCTCGGCGCTGGCGCCGCGGCAGTTGGCGCCGGTGCCATTCTCGCCGCGCCCGGCGCGGAACACGCGGTTGAAGCGGAAGTCCGCCAGGGTGTTGAGGTTAACGTCGGCCACGGCATAGACGCTGCCGCCGTCGCCGCCGTCGCCGCCGTCCGGCCCGCCAAAGGGAATGGCGCGCTCGCGGCGGAAGCTGACGCAGCCGTTGCCGCCGTCGCCGGCTTCAACACGGATGGTGGCTTCGTCAACGAATTTCATAGTGGAACGTCCCTGTTCAAGCTACCCGGCATCCCTGCCGGGACTGCCCAAACAAGCAGAGTCCAAACAAAAAGAAAGGCCCCTCTCGGGGCCTTTGCTTTCGAAGCTTTCACTTCAGCCCTTGACGATGTCGACGAAGGTGCGGTTCTTCGGGCCGCGCTCGCGGAACTCGACCTTGCCGTCGACCTTGGCGTAGATCGTGTGATCCTTGCCCAGGCCCGCGTTGACGCCAGCGTGCACGCGGGTGCCGCGCTGGCGCACGATGATGTTGCCGGCCAGCACCTGCTCGCCGCCGAAACGCTTCACGCCCAGGCGCTTGGACTGTGAGTCGCGGCCGTTACGGGTACTGCCGCCTGCCTTTTTATGTGCCATTTCTGAATACTCCTGCTACGGCGCCGCTCAGGCGCCGACAATCTCGGTGATCTTGACCGCCGTGAAGTTCTGACGGTGGCCCTGTTCCTTGTGGTAGTGCTTGCGGCGGCGGTGCTTGATGATGCGGATCTTGTCGCCGCGGCCATGGGCCGTGACTTCCGCCTTCACCACCGCGCCGGCGACGCGCGGCGCGCCGACCTTGATGGTCTCGCCATTGGCCACCAGCAGCACTTCCTCGAAGCTGATCGAGGCGCCGACATCGGCGGTCAGGCTTTCCACCTTGAGGGACTCGCCCGGGGCGACCCGGTACTGCTTGCCACCGGTCTTGATAACGGCGTACATCGTCTTCGACTCCGAATGCGCCCACCACTGCCGGACGCAAGAAAATTAAGTAGGTAAAAGTGAATACAGCCAGTGAGCTCGCAATTCTAGCGGCAACTGGCGCTCCGGTCAATCACTTTCGACCTCGAAAGCCTTGGGACTACAGCATTTCAGATCAGCCACTTACGCACGATACGGCCCGAAATGCTAAGTGGAGCAACGCTCAAAACGCCACTTCATCCACAGCACCGAGGCGGCCAGCACTATGGTCAGGGTATTGGCGATCAGGATCGGCCAGGAGCCGATCATCACCCCGTAGGCCAGCCAGAACACCAATCCGGTGATGAACAGCAGGTACATCCCCGAGGAGATGTCCCGTGCCGAGCGGGTCTTCCACACCTTCATCACCTGAGGCACGAACGACACCGTGGTACCGCCGGCACCGAGAAAGCCGAGCACATCGGCAAGCGTCAACGACAAAGCGAATTTCCCCCGGACCGCGTCGGCTACGCCGATTGGAATTCGACGCCCATCTCTTAATTTTACCGCGCCTCTCGCCCGGATTTTTGCGAAATCCGCTAATTGCCCCGTAAGCGTTGCGCTTTACAATGCGCCACGTTCATGAGGCTTGAGCCAAGGAGATTGAACCGATGCGCATCCTGGTCCTCGGCGCCGGCGCCACCGGCGGCTACTACGGCGGCAGGCTGCTGGAAGCCGGGCGCGACGTCAGCTTCCTGGTCCGTCCGCGCCGCGCCACCGAGCTGGCCGACACCGGGCTGGTGATCCGCAGCCCCCTGGGCAGCGCCAAGCTCAAGCCGACGCTCATCCGCGAAGGCGAGTTGAAGGAAAGCTTCGACTTGGTCCTGCTCACCTGCAAGGCCTACGATCTGGCCGGCGCGGTCGATGCCATCGCCCCGGCTGTGGGCCGCAAGACCACGATCATGCCCCTGCTCAACGGCCTGCAGCACTTCGACGTGCTCGACGCCCGTTTCGGCTCCGACCGCGTGCTCGGCGGCCTCTGCTCCATCGCCGTCACGCTCGGCGACAAGGGCGCCATCCATCACCTGAGCCAGATGCACGTGCTGCGCTTTGGCGAGCGCTCGGGCGAGCGCAGCGAACGCATCGCCGCCATCGAGGCGCAGTTCGAGGGCGTCAACGTTGACGCCAAGGCCAGCCGCGACGTGATGCAGGCGCTGTGGGAGAAATGGGTGATGCTGGCCAGCCTCGCCGGCATGACCTGCCTGATGCGCGCCAGCATCGGCGACATCGTCGCCTCGCCGCACGGCGAGAAGCTGATGCTGCAGATGCTCGACGAATGCGCCGCCGTCGCCGCCGCCTACAACCGCGCCCCTCGTCCTCCGGTGCTGGAGGACACCCGCGCCCTCTTGACCAAGACCGGATCGGCCTTCACCGCCTCGATGCTGCGCGACATCGAGGCCGGCAACCGGGTTGAGGCCGACCATATCCTCGGCGACCTCATCGCCCGTGGCTCACGCGCCGGCGTGTTCACCTCGCTGCTGGAAATCGCTTACTGCCATGTCAAGGCGTATGAGGCGCGGCACTCGCATCCGGCCGCGCCCGCGGCCTGAGACAACCGTTCGCCCCGAGTAGATCCGAAGGATCGTATCGACGGGCCGCGCGAACCTCGCCAATCAACCAGGCAAGCGTATAGCGCTACCCGGAATCCGGCGCGACGCCGGCCTCGCGCACCAGGTGCGAAGGCCAGCCCACCCGGACCAGCAGGCCATCCGGCCCGCAGATCCCGACCTCGTACAAACCCCATTCGCGGTGGCGCAGGACGCCACCCGGTCGGATGACCAGGTCATCCATCCGCGCCGCGATCGCATCCACTTCCGGCGTGCGGATGAAGACGCCGAACGGGTTATGCTCCTCCGGCACGCGCCAGGGGCCGCTCCCGGCCTGGGTGAGATGCACTTCACAGCCCCAGCCGCTCATGATGATGTATTGCTCGTCGCCACCGACGCGGGAAAAGCCGAGGCGCTCCCAGAAAGGCACTGCCGCAGGCAGATCATTGCTCGGCACGATGGCGAAGGCACCGACGCTGGCTGGTATGGGCACGGGTCTTCTCAAGTGGTTGCGAACCCGTGGCGGGTTGGCTGCGCTGTAGCGTAACCCGCCCTTGGCGAAAGCGGACTCGTGCGACTAGAACGCCCGCTCGATCAGCGCCTGCAACGGCGCATGCGCCGGCAAGGTGCCGAACGCCAGGCCGTGGGCGCCGCCCAGGCGCGATTCGCAGAAGGTGTCCGCAACCTGGCGGTTGCCGGCCCGCACCAGCAGCGCGGCTTGCAAGGCCAGCGCCATGCGCTCCACCAGGAAGCGTGAGCGCAACTCCAGCGTGTCGGTGTCGCCCAGTTCCTTTTGCAGCCGCGCCGCTTCGGCGTCGAGCAGCGGATGCCCGCCTTTGGCCAGCGCCAGTTCGACAAACAGCGCCTCACGGCTGGACGGCTCGCGCGCCATCGCGCGCAGCACGTCCAGGCACTGGATGTTGCCGCTGCCTTCCCAGATCGAATTCAGCGGCGCCTGGCGGTACAGGCGCGGCAGGATCGACTCCTCGACATAGCCGGCGCCGCCCAGGCACTCCTGGGCCTCGTTGACCATCGTCGGGGTGCGCTTGCATACCCAGTACTTGCCGATGGCGGTGGCGATGCGGGCGAACGCAGCCTCCTTCGGATCGCGCAAGGTGCCGTCCACCGCACGCGCCACGCGCAGGGTCAGGGCCATCGCCGCCTCCGACTCCAGTGCCAGGTCGGCCAGCACGTTCTGCATCAGCGGCTGGTCGATGAGGTATTTGCCGAAGGCCTTGCGGTGCCGCGCGTGGTGCACCGCCTGCACCAGCGCCTGGCGCATGATGCCGCTGGAGCCGATCATGCAGTCCTGCCGGGTCAGCGCCACCATTTCCAGGATCGTCGCCACGCCGCGGCCTTCCTCGCCGACCATCCAGGCCAGCGCGCCCTGGAACTCGACCTCGGAGCTGGCGTTGGACCAGTCGCCGAGCTTCTCCTTCAACCGCTGGATGCGCACCGGGTTGCGCGTGCCGTCCGGCCGGAAGCGCGGCAGCAGGAAGCAGGACAGGCCGGCCTCGGTGTAGGCCAGCACCAGGAAGGCGTCGCACATCGGCGCCGAGAAGAACCACTTGTGGCCGACCAGCTCGTACAGCTGCCCCGGGCCGCGCTGGCCCACGGCGAAGGCCTTGGTAGTGTTGGCGCGCACGTCCGAGCCGCCCTGCTTCTCGGTCATGCCCATGCCGATGGTGTTGCCGCGCTTGTCCCAGGCCGGGATGAAACGGCTGTCGTACTCGATGGAAGTGATGCGCGGCAACCAGGCCTTGGCCAGGTCCGGCTGGTGGCGCAGGGCTGGCACACAGGCGTAGGTCATGGTCATCGGACAGCCGGTGCCCTGGTCCGCTTGCGAGCCCAGGTAGGACAGCGCCGCGCGCGCCACATGGGCGCCGGGGCGCTCGGCGTTGCGCCAGGCGAAGGCTGTCACGCCGTGGGCGATGCCCAGCTCCATGATGCGGTGGTAGCTGGGGTGGAACTCGACCTCGTCGATGCGGTTGCCGTAGCGGTCGAAGGGCCGGAACTTCGGCTTGTTCTCGTTGGCGGTGAAGCTGAGCTGCATCAGCTCGCCGCCAACCACCGGGCCGAACGCCGCAACGTCCTTCTCGCCCCAACCGCCACCCTCGCGCTGCAGCGCCTCGCGCAGCGGCAGGTCGGTGGCGTAGGTGTCGTACGGCGCCAGTGGCGGCGCCTGGTTGCTCACTTCGTGGGTGATGAAGCTCTGGGCGGCGGACGGATTCACGGCTTTTGCTCCTTGGCGCCGACGGCGCGCAGGCATAGCGAAACGATCGCATCGGCGACGGACTCCCGCGCCGACGGTACGGATTTGACCAGCGGACCGAGCAGGGTTTCACCGAGCAGGCCCACCAGCGCCGCCGCGCTGAGGTGCGCGTCCTGCGGCGCGAACTCGCCGCCGGCGATGCCCTCTTCCAGCAGCTTTTCCAGCACGCGGGCGTAGGCGCGGCGGTATTCCAGACGCTCGGCTTCCACCTGCGGATCAACCGGCTCGGCGATCAGGGCATAGGCCAGGCGGCGGTTGCGCAAGGCGCGGGCGATGAACACCGCCACGGAACCGGCCAGGCGCTCGGTGCAGCGGCCGGGCGCGGCCGCCGCGGCCTGCATCGCGTCCACCTCGCGCTGCGAACTGCCGCGAAACAGCTCGGCGAACAGCTCGCTCTGGGTCGGGAAATAGCGGTAGATGGTGCCGGTGGCGATGCCGGCCCGCGCCGCAACCGCGCTCATCTGCGCGGCACGGAAACCGCCCTGGCCCACCAGGCCGCGCGCCGCCTCCAGGATCGAGGCACGGACCTCGTCCTTGCGGGCGCGGACCTGCGCGGTTTCGCGATAGGCCATTTCATGAATCTAGATTCAAACCTTTAAGGATTGAACCGCAATTCATTGTTTAAGTCAAACCCGCGACCGATCCGGCCGGGGTGGCACCGGCCGCTCATGGGCGCGATAATCCGCGGCCTCTCATGGCTTCCCCCATCGTGACCCCGACTTCCGTCCTGCGCGACCTGCCGCTGCCTGCGGCGACGGGCCTGCGCGCCCAGTGGACCGGCCTGCCCGGGCCCGCCGCCGCCCTGGCCATCGCCGAGGCCGCG
>CAYWPB010000228.1:0-5087 GCA_964458725.1 uncultured Nevskia sp.
CCTTGTCGCCGTCGATGTAGGTGATGGCGCTCTTGCAGGAGCAGGTCGAGGTGAAGCCGGGATCGTAGGTGAACAAGTCCACCTGGTCGTAGACCTTACCGACGTCGGCGCCGGCCGGCCCCAGCGTGCCGGACACCAGCGGCAGCGCGACTTTCTCGCCGGTCTGGTCGTTGACCAGGCTGTAAGTTGGACTCGTCATGAATCGATCTCCAGTGCTGCGCTTCGTCTGCGACGCCGCGCTTTTTTGCGCGGCACTGCCACATCGTGCCGCGTGATCCGGCCTAGCGCCGCTGCTGGAGAGGGCGCCGCCGCGATCGGGTCGAGGGGCTTACACGCCTGTAAGCATAACGAGATTTAGGCCGTCGCCGCCAGCGGCGGGTTGGGCAGCGGTGCGCGGCGGGCTGCCGCGGCGGGATTTTTCAGGCCGGCTGCGGGCGCAGCACGCCGCGCTTGACC
Source organism: uncultured Nevskia sp. (assembly GCA_964458725.1). Taxonomy (GTDB): domain Bacteria; phylum Pseudomonadota; class Gammaproteobacteria; order Nevskiales; family Nevskiaceae; genus Nevskia. Next base: position 457 of record CAYWPB010000228.1, read on the forward strand.
TGGTCTTCCTCGATGCTCTCGAACAGGGCCTTGAAGTTGCCCTCGCCGAAGCCCTCGTTGCCCTTGCGCTGGATGATCTCGAAGAAGATCGGGCCGATCACGGTGGAGGTGAAGATCTGCAGCAGGATGCCGTCCTGCACGCTGCCGTCGATCAGCAGGCGCAGCTGCTTCAGGCGCGCCACGCTCTCGTGATGTCCAGGCACACGGCTGTCGATTTTCTCGTAGTAGGTCTCGGGCGTGTCCATGAACACCACGCCGCGCGCGCGCAGCGCCTCGACCGTGGCATAGATGTCGTCGGTGGCCAGCGCCAGGTGCTGGATGCCCTCGCCGCGGTAGTCGCGGATGAACTCGGCGATCTGGCTCTTGTCGTCGGCACTCTCGTTGATCGGGATGCGCAGCTTGCCGCAGGGGCTGGTGAGGGCGCGCGAGACCAGGCCGGTCTGCTTGCCCTCGATGTCGAAGTAGCGGATCTCGCGGAAGTTGGCGATGCGTTCGTAGAAGCCGGCCCACACGTCCATGTTGCCCTTCTCGACGTTGTGGGTCAGGTGGTCCAGGGTTTTCAGGCCGACCCCCGCCGGATTCTGCTCCGCGTTCTCGATCGGCACGAAGTCGACGTCGTAGATGGTCATGTCGCCGTGGCGGTCGATGCCCCCGCTATGCTTGTCATAGCGGTCAATAAAGTACAGCACGCTGTTGCCGATGCCGTACACCGCCGGCAGGTTCAGCTCCATGAAGCCCGGCTTGGTGTCGAACGGCACCGCGCCCTGCGCCACGGCGTGGGCGTAGGCCTTGGGCGCATCCTTGACGCGCCAGCCCATCGCGCAGGCCGAGGCGCCGTGGGCCTGGGCGAACTGGGCGAAGTGGGTGTAGGGCGTGCTGTTGACCAGGAAGTTGATGTCGCCCTGGCGGAACAGGGTCACGTCCTTGCTGCGGTGGCGCGCCACCGCGGTGAAGCCGAGCAGTTCGAACAATTTGTGCAGCTGCTCGATGCCGGCGCGGTTGGGCGCGGTGAATTCGACGAACTCGAAGCCGTCGGTGTGCAGGGGATTGGTGTTCTTGTGGCCCATCTGGAATCTCCACTACGGTGTCTTACAGCCTGTACGGCAGCATATGCCGCTTTTGTTACGACAGCAGATCGTGACGCTTGTTTGAAGCAGTCCGGACCGGATCTCCGGTGGCCCGGACCGATATCTACGGCGCCCCGCTCAGGCGGCCGCCTGTTTCGGCGGGTAGAGCGGAGAATGCAGGCCCAGGCGCCTGGCTTCCTGCACCAGTCCCATGATGTCGCGCTGGGTCAGCTCGTACAGTTCGCGCAGGTCCTCCAGCACGTAGTACAGGGGCTGCATGATGTCGATGCGGTAGGGCGTGCGCAGCGCATCGACGATATCGAAGCGGCGGCGCAGTGGCTTGTCGCTGTGACAGGCGTACTCGGTTTCGCCGATCGAGGACAGGATGCCGCCGCCATAGATGCGCAGGGCCTCGCCCGGCTTCTGCAGCAGGCCGAACTCGACGGTGAACCAGTACATGCGCGCCAGGAACACGCGGTCCTCGCGGCTGGCGGCCAGGCCGAGCTTGCCGTAGGTGTGGGTGAATTCGGCGAAATACTGGTTGGTGAGCAACGGCGTGTGGCCGAAGATCTCGTGGAAGATGTCCGGCTCCTGCAGGTAGTCCAGTTCCTCACGGGTACGCACGAAGGTGGCGGCCGGGAATTTGCGGTCGGCGAGCAGGGCGAAGAACTCGGAGAAGGGAATCAGCGCTGGCACGTAGGCCACTTCCCAGCCGGTCTCGCGCTTCAGGCCTTGCGACACCTCGGCCAGCTGCGGCACGCGGTCCTCCGGCAGGCGCAGCAGCTCCATGCCCTGCATGAACTCGTCGCAGGCCTTGCCGCGGATCGCCTGTTTCTGGCGCGCGAACAGCTCCGCCCAGATGGCGTTTTCCTCGTCGGTGTACCGGATCTGCCCGGATGCGTCCGGCAGGCGCGAGACGTATTTGGTCTGCTTGCCCACGATTCTTCCTCCAGCGCGGCGCGCAGGGCTCCGCAAAGCACCACTTTACCGGGTATCGACCGCCTGAACCTTGCGAAATCGCCAGGCAGAGCTAATATTCATGCAGTTATTCACTAATAAATGGCGATACGGTAGGTGAAAAATGCGCGCTGAACTGGACCGTACCGATCTGCGCATGCTGCGCGAGCTGCAGCGCAACGGCCGCGTGCCGGTGGTCGAGCTGGCCGAGAAGGTCTCGCTCTCGCCCACCGCCTGCCAGCGGCGCCTGCGCCGGCTGGAGGACAGCGGCGTGATCGAGCGCTACGCCGCGGTGCTGAGCCCGGCGGCGCTGGGTCAGAACATCCAGGCCTTCATCCGCGTCAGTATCGAGCGCCAGTCCAAGGACGTGACCGAGGCCTTCGAGGCGGCGATCAAGCGCCAGCCCGAGGTCCGTGCCTGCTACGTCATGACCGGCGACCTCGACTTCCTGCTGCACGTCATGGTGCCGGACCTGCAAGCCTTCGCCGAGTTCTCGATGAAGGTGCTGATCGGCCTGCCGGGGGTCAAGGATGTGCGTTCCAGCCTGGTGCTGGAGGCGGTGAAGCAGGACGAGGGGATTCCGCTGAGGTAGGGCCGCCTGTGGCCGCCGCTGCGCAGAGGCGTGGGTGCGCGCTATAAGGGAAACGGGTCTTCGATGTCGATACCCATGCCGGCATGAGCGGCAATGTATTTGGCGAGCTCGCGCTGCTTCGGAAAAGGCGCTTCCAGCACGGATTGACGGAAATTGATGCCGCCGCCATCGGCGGTCTCGATCCGGTAATACGCGCGGTGGTGCACGGAGCCGTTCGGTGTGGTGAACGATTTGACCAGTGTAATGCGGCGAACGTCGAGCCAGTGGTAGCTGCGGGCATGCAGTGCGAAGTAGGGATGGACGACCATGCCGTCGGGGGTGACGACGGCATAGGCGCGCCAGGCTAGAAGGACGGAAAGGACAATCAGTACTGTTCCGACGTAGGCCATATGACGGAACATCGCCGTGGAATTCATCTGATGCTTGCGATCCGAATACTCCAGCAGGCCCTGGTATCCGTCCTTGCCGAGAAGTGCCTTGAGTGTCCAGCGCAGCGGCAGAGCCGATAGCAGAATTCCCGCGAACAGTGCAGGCAAGCCAAAAAATATCGGGATCGGAGTGAGAACGAAGTCGGCAGGTCCGAGCTCCGCGGCGATGAGCGCTTCGATGCGGACGAATGCAAGCCAGAGTGCCGCGCCGATGACGCCGGCGTAGGCCAGCACCATCAAGCCGGTCACCGAATTCCACCGGCGATATTTCCCTTCAGCGGCGGCGCCGATCGGTTGGCCGCTCGGCCTGTATTGGTAGCCCTTGACCTTGCGCAGAAGCGCCAGGGTCAATGGAACGCCGATGGCGGCGGCAAGCGCGCCCATGGCCGCCGGTGAGAGGGTATTGTCGTTGGCGCTGGCGATGCTAGGGCAAGCGATCCCCATCAGCGCAATATCGCGAGCGAGCCGGTTCATGCTTCTGCCAGGACCGACGACCGGGTTCAGGCGTCCAGGCTGTAAGCCCGCGCCAGCCAGTCGCGCGTCTCGGCGTCGATGTCCGCCGCCGTGGCGACGGCAATGCGGTGGGTGATGCGGTCCTTCTTGGCAAAGCCGCCGGTGTCGATCAGCCGGCCCTTGGCCTTCAGGCCGCCCAGCGCCAGCCCCAGATCCAGGCGGGTCCTGGTGGCGGGCTTGAGTTGGGCGAAGACGTGCTCGCGGTACAGCGGCACCAGGGTCTTGGTGGGGCTGACTTTCACGTCCTGGCCCAGCTGCAGGGCCAGCGCGACCAGCTGGTCGTAGAGCGGGCGCAGCCCGGCCTTCGGGCCGGCGAACAAGGCTTCGACATAGGCCGGCGCGGCGCGCAGGTAGCCTTCGGCGCTCAGCGATTCGGTTCCCTGGGTCGCCGCCTCGGCGATCAGCATGGCGGAGGACAGGCCGAGGCCATGCGCCTGTTTCAGCCAGTCCATGATCGCCCGGCGCTCCTCCAGCTGCTGCGCCGCGACCAGCTTCAGCCATTGCGGCAGGGAGCGTCCGGTAGTACCGGCCAGGTTTGCAATCATCACCTCGCCGTGCGCCACCGCCGGGTGTACGGCGAACCGGACCGTGCTGCTCCGAGTCATGTCGATGCCGCCGCGGCCTGGCCGCTCAGAGCCGGGCGAAGTGGTCCGCCGCCTCGATCAGGCGGTTGAGGGTGCCGGCCTCGGAGGCGGCATGGCCGGCGTCGCCGATCACGCTCAGGGTCGCCTCCGGCCAGGCACGATGCAGGTCCCAGGCCGATTTCATCGGGCAGACCACATCGTAGCGGCCCTGCACGATCACACCCGGGATGTGGCGGATCTTCACCACGTCCTCCAGCAGCTGGTTGGGGCTGCGGAAGAATCCGCCGTTGATGAAGTAGTGGCATTCGATGCGGGCGAAGGCCTCGGCGAAGTTCTCGCGCCTGTAGCGCGCCACCATGTCCTCGCCCTGCAGCAGTTTGCTGGTGGGTCCTTGCCAGGTTCTCCAGGCCCGGGCCGCCTCGCGCCCAAATGCCTCGCCCACCCCCCCGGTTTCCATCGGGCCCGGCCCCCCCGACGAGCCCGGCGCGAT
>CAYWPB010000228.1:5097-6475 GCA_964458725.1 uncultured Nevskia sp.
CTGTCCTCGCTTCGCAGCAGCTTGCTGGTGGTGCCTTCCCAGGTGCTCCCGGCGCGGGCCGCCTCGCGCCGTACCGCGGCGTTCTCGCTGGTGAGGCGGCGGTGGTAGGCCGCCACCAGGTCGCCGCGCTCCGACTGCGGGATCGGCTCGAGGTAATGCTCCCAGGCATCGGGGAAGATCCAGCTGGCGCCTTCCTGGTAGAACCACTGGATCTCCTCCGGGCGCAGCAGGAAGATGCCGCGCAGCACCAGGGCGCGGGTGTGTCCGGGGTGGCTCTCGGCATAGGCCAGCGCCAGGGTACTGCCCCAGGAGCCGCCGAATACCACCCACTGCTCGATCCCCAGGGTACGGCGGATCTGCTCCATGTCGGCCACCAGGTCCCAGGTGGTGTTCTCGCGCAGGTCGGCATAAGGCGTGCTTCGGCCGCAGCCGCGCTGGTCGAACAGCACGATGCGGTAGCGCTTCGGATCGAAGAACTGGCGATGCCAGGGTTCGCAGCCGCCGCCGGGCCCGCCATGGATGAACACCACCGCGCGGCCGTTGGGGTTGCCGCACTCCTCGACGTAGATTTCGTGCAGGGCCGAGACCTTCAGGCGGTGGGTGCGGTAGGGCTCGATCGGCGGGTACGGCTGGGGGCTGGAAGCGGCCAGAGGGGGGAAGCTCGCCCCCGCCGACCTCGGGGACCATCTACCGGGCTCTCCCTTCGAAGCGGTCGACTGGGCCGGCGACGACACGCTCGCTTTCGTCGAGTGGCGACGCGGCGTTCTGCTCGGTGTCGATCGCCTCGATCTGAAGGACGGGGCGATCGTATCGATGCGGCGAAACTTCGACACGCTCGGCCTGCTGGCGGAACGCGATCCATCGGTACTCGCCTTGCGGGGAGCACTCCTGACCAACACTTGAGAGCTGCTCGCGGTCCGGAAGACATGTCCGGTTCCTCCGCACGTCTTTATGCGGGGAGGAACCGGAGCGAGGCTTACACGCGGCCGTTCTGGTAGACGGCGCTCTCGAAGTCGCTGAGCAGCTTCAAGGCCTTCTGGTCGGCGAACGGCAGGATCTGGGTCAGGATCACGCCCGTCACCTTTCGCTTGGGATCAAGCCAGAAATAGGTGTTGGCCAGTCCCGCCCAGGCCAGGCTGCCGGCGCTGCGGCCGCCGGGTACGTCCTGGGTGTTGATCATGTAGGCCAGCCCCCATTTCTTGACCATGCCGGGGAAGAACTCGGCATCATTGGTCGCGTCGGGCTGCGCCGTCTTGAGCATCGTGACGTTGAGGTCGCCCATGTTGTTCCTGTTCATCATGGCGACGGTCTCGGGCTTCAGGATCTGGACGTTGCCCAACTTGCCGCCGCCGAGCAGGGCGCGCAGGAAGGTGATGTA
>CAYWPB010000229.1:0-6464 GCA_964458725.1 uncultured Nevskia sp.
GGCGCCGATCGCAGTGCCGCGCTGTTCCGCGAGGGGCTGGGCATGGTGCTGCCGGTGCGGGCCGGCGGGGCGGCGGAGATCGCGGCGCAGCTCGGGGCCGGCGGCCTCAGGGTTACCGACATCGGCATACCCGCGGTCGACGACCGCATCGTGCTCCACCACGGCGGCCGCGAGCTGTATGCCGCGCCACGCGCGCAGCTGCACAGGATCTGGGCCGAGACCAGCTACCGCATGGCGGCGCTGCGCGACGATCCGGACTGTGCGCGCGAGGAGTTCGAATCGGTCGGCGAGGCCGACGATCCGGGCCTGGGCCTGAAGCTGACCTTCGCGCCCGCCGCCGCGCCGGCCATCGTCATCAGCCGCCCGCGGGTGGCGATCCTGCGCGAGCAGGGCGTCAACGGCCACATCGAGATGGCCTACGCTTTCCACGCCGCCGGCTTCGACAGCGTCGACGTGCACATGAGCGACATCCTCGAAGGCCGCGTCACGCTGGACTCCTTCCGCGGCCTGGTCGCCTGCGGCGGCTTCTCCTACGGCGACGTGCTCGGTGCCGGCCAGGGCTGGGCCAAGTCGATCCTGTTCAACGCCCGCGCCCGCGAGCAGTTCCAGTCCTTTCTGGCCCGCGACGACCGCTTTGCGCTCGGCGTGTGCAACGGCTGCCAGATGTTCGCCGCGCTGAAGGACATCGTGCCCGGCGCTGCCCACTGGCCGGCGTTCCGCCGCAACAAGGTGGAGCAGTTCGAGGCGCGCTGGACCATGGTCGAAGTCACCGAGAGCCGCTCCCTGTTCTTCGCCGGCATGGCCGGTTCGCGCCTGCCGGTGGCCGTGGCCCACGGCGAAGGCCGCCCCGAGTTCGCCGCCGCCGGTGACCTCGGCACTCTGCGCGACGCCAGCCAGCTGGCGCTGCGCTTCGTCGACAACCATGGCCGCGTCGCCATGCGCTACCCGCAGAACCCCAACGGCGCCCCCGAGGGCATCACCGGCATCTGCAATGCGGACGGCCGCGTGACCATCTTGATGCCGCACCCGGAGCGGACCGTTGCCGGTACGGTCGGGTCCTGGTGGCCGCAGAAGTGGGAAGGGAAGACGCCGTGGTTCCAGTTGTTTGTGAATGCGCGGAACTGGGTGAAGTAGGGCTCTCTAACTTGTCATCCCCGCGCAGGCGGGGATCCAGTTTTGCTTTCCCATGAATTAACACCACCCGTTCGCCCCGAGTAGCGCCGCGACGCAGCGCGTATTGAGGGGGTGCACCAACCCCCTCAACTTCGTCATTCCGGCGAAAGCCGGACAAATGCGTCTGGAACGTATTTGAGCGAGTGCAGCGAGGCCGAAGGCTTCGGCCCATGGATGGGCCGAACAATCCAGGCATTCCGCGAAGGCAGACGCGAGACCTGACGCTTTTCAGGAAGGCTCAGCGAAAAGCAAAACTGGATTCCCGCCTGCGCGGGAATGACGCGTTGAAAATGGCTGGGTATGGCACCAGATCCTTCGCTGCGCTCAGGATGACAGTCTCGAGCCGGAGATATGCAAAAATAGCCCCCATGGCGCTCAAGATCACCCACGAGTGCATCAACTGCGACGTCTGCGAGCCGGTGTGCCCGAACGAGGCGATCTCGCAGGGGATCGAGATCTACGAGATCGATCCGGATCTGTGCACCGAGTGCGTCGGCCACTTCGACACACCGCAGTGCCGCCAGGTTTGCCCGGTCGACTGCATTCCGCTCGACCCGGACCATGCGGAGAGCCAGGAGCAGTTGCTGGAGAAGTACCGCCGGCTGACCAAGTTGACGCGCTAGCTTGAATCCCGTTTTGCCTGCCCGCAGCTTGCTCGGAAGCAGGTTCCCGCACGGAGATGCAGATCGCATGGATTCGACCGGACTACGCCTGGCGTCGCGCATCCTGATCGGCGCGCTGGTGTTGCTCAGCGGCGCCGTACAGGCCAAGCCGCAGCACACCGCCCACGCAACGGCGGCAAAACCGCCCGGCTACGCCGTGGCCAGCGCGCACCCGCTGGCCACCGATGCCGGCATCGAGATCCTCCAGGCCGGCGGCAATGCCTTCGACGCGGCAGTGGCGGTGAGCGCGGCGCTGGCGGTGGTGGAGCCCTACAGCTCCGGCATCGGCGGCGGCGGGCTATGGCTGCTGCATCGCCAGCGCGACAGCCACGAGACCCTGGTCGACGGGCGCGAGACGGCACCGGCGGCGGCTTCGGCGACGATGTATCAGGACGCGCAGGGGCATGCCATCACCGACCTGTCGCGCAACGGGCCCATTGCCGGCGCCATTCCCGGCACGCCGGCGGCGCTGGATCGCATCGCCTCGCGCTACGGCAGGCTCGGCCTGGCGCGCGACCTGGCGCCGGCGATCCGGCTGGCGCGCGAAGGCTTTCCGCTCGACGCGCACTTCGCCCGCTTCATCGTGATGGAGCAGCAGCGCCTGTCGCCGGCGGCGCTGGCGCTGCTGGCCCCGGACGGCAAGCCGCTGGCGGAGGGCGCGCTGCTGCGCCAGCCGGACCTGGCGCAGACCCTGGAGCGCCTTGCGCAGCAGGGGCACGACGGCTTCTACCGGGGCGCCACGGCGCAGGGGCTGGTGGACGGGGTCAAGGCCGGCGGCGGCATCTGGACCCTGGCCGACCTCGCCGGCTACAAGGCGGTCGAGCGCAAACCGATCGTGCTGAAGTTCCAGGGCTATCGCGTCGTCACGGCGCCGCCGCCATCGGCCGGCGGCGTCGGCCTGGCGGAAATGTTCAACCAGCTCACCGCGCTGCATTGGCATGGCGGCGACGGCGTCGAACAACAGCAGCAGGTGATCGAGGTGATGCGCCGCGCTTACCGCGACCGCGCCGCCTTCCTCGGCGACCCCGACTACATCGACATGCCGCTGCAGCGCCTGCTGTCGCCAGCCTATGGCCGCGGCCTCGCCGCGACCATCACGCCGGACCGCGCCACGCCCAGCGCGGAGCTGCCGCCGCCGGGTGAGGTCAAGCGGCCGGCGAATGAGGGCGTGGACACCACCCATTACTCGATCCTCGACGCCGAGGGCAACCGCGTTTCCGCGACGGTCACGGTGAACCTGCTGTTCGGCTCGGCTTATCTGGCGCCGGGCACCGGCGTGTTCGTCAACGACGAGATGGACGACTTCGCTGCCAGCACCACCGACTCCAATGCCTACGGCCTGATCGGCTCGGCTGCCAACGCCATCGCTCCGGGCAAGCGACCGCTGTCGACGATGACCCCGAGCTTCGTCGAGGGGCCGCAGGGCGTGCTGGTGATCGGCACGCCGGGCGGCAGCCGCATCCTGACCATGGTGCTGCTGGGCATGCTCGACTTTTTCCGCGGCGCCGACGCGCAGGCCATCGTTGCCGCGCCGCGCTATCACATGCAGTACCTGCCGGACGAGGTGCAATACGAGCCCGGCGGCCTCGACGCCGCGCGCCAGTCGGTGCTGACCGGCATGGGCTACAAGCTGAGCCCGGTGGACCGCCGTTACGGCAACATGCAGGTGGTGCTGTGGCGGCCGGCGAAGAAGGAGCTGCAGGCGGCGGCCGATCCGCGCGGGGTGGGGACGGCGAAGGTGGTGTTGAAGTGAGGTGGGTAACGCTGTTGTAGGTCGGCCTTCAGGCCGACGCGTTTGTCGCCCCCGCACTAAAGCATGCGGGGCAGGTTCTGAAGGGGGACAAAGCTGTCGGCCTGAAGGCCGACCTACAAGGGTGCTACGCCGCGCGGGCGCGCGAAGTCGCGGGGCGCTGACGCTTGCCGCTCGGCGCCTGCGGCCGCGTCGGCTGCGGCACCCGGCCGAGGATGTTGCGCAGCTCGCGGGCGCCGACCGCCTGCGGCCGCAGGTTCAGGCCGGCGAAGGAGCCGGCCTCGACCATCGCGCCGATACGGGCCAGGTTGGCCTCGACGCTGTCGCGGTAGGGGTTGCCGCCGCCGAAATGCGCCTCCAGGTAGCGGTGCGCGCCGCCGAAATAGCCGTCGAGGCGCTCTTCCCAAAGCTTGTGGTTGTATTCCGGGGTCCGCTCCAGCAGTTCCCGCACCGAGCGATAGACCGGCGCCGTCCCGCCCTGCCGCCCCGTCCCGGCCAGGCCGCAGAACTCGAACTCGCGGTACAGATAGTCACGGCATTTCTCGAGGTAGCAGCGGTCGGCGGTCTGCGCCAGCACGTCGGCGGTGCCGAGCAGGAAGCCCAGCATGCGGTCCAGCGGGTGGCTCACGTCGATCTGGTCCAGCGCCACCTCGTAGCCGGTGAAATGCACCACGCGGCTGGCCATGGCCGCCTCGGCGGCATAACCCACCTGGGGCAGGTAGTGCTGGAGAAACTCGCCGCTGCGCTGCACGTGGGTCAGGGTGAATTCGGCGCCGTTGCTGGCTTCGTCGCCGGCATGGCGGATGTAGCCGGCGTCATGGAACAGGGCGATGACCACTCCCAGCACCGCACGGCGCGGCCCCAGCCTCCGCTCCGCCGGCACACTGCGGTCATGGCCGTCGAGCAGCCGGGCCATCGCCAGGGTGCAGTCCAGGCTGTGCTGGGCGTCGTGATACCAGGTGTCGCAGCCGTAGTAGCCGGGCAGCCAGCCGGCGTAGAGCTGGCCGAACGTGGCGAAAGCGTGATCGAGGGGCTGGGTGTCCAGGCCCGGATAGCGGGCCTGGAGGATGCCGCAGACCGCGTCCAGCACTTCGGCCGGGTGCGAAATGCGCACGCGGTCGGTCACGTCGTAGTGGTTGCGACGGGGGCCGGCGGTGGAGCCCGGGGTGCGGATCGAATTGTGACGCATGCCCCACATATTCAGGGTGCCAGCGCCCCGGTGCAAGCCGCGGCATGTGAGGCAAATCACACTACAGGGCGAAGTCCGATGTAACGGGGGTATGGTCCGACGGCCGGTCGTTTTGACGCGGTGCAATATCGATGGCGGAGGCCCGGCACAGCGCGGCCATGGGCTGCGAAACGAGGATATGGTCGATGCGCAGCCCCTGGTTGCGGCGGAAGCCGCCCTGGCGGTAGTCCCACCAGGAAAAGCTTTGCGGCGCCTGGGAAAACAGGCGGAAGCTGTCCCTCAGCCCCAGGTCCAGCAGGCTACGGAAGGCGGCGCGCTCCAGCTCGCTGCACAGCACCTGGCCCTGCCATTCGGCCGGGTCGTAGACGTCCTCGTCGGCCGGGGCAATGTTGTAGTCGCCGGTCACCGCCAGGTGCTCGTTGCCGGCCAGCTCCTCGTCCAGGTAGTCGCGCAGCGCCGCCAGCCAGCGCAGCTTGTAGCTGTACTTGTCCGAGCCCACCGACTGGCCGTTGGGCACGTAGAGGTTGACCACCCGCACGCCGTCGACGGTGGCGGCGATGACCCGCTTTTGCGGATCGTCGAGCCCCGGCAAGTCGCGGCTCACGTCCTGCAAAGGGGCGCGCGCCAGCAGGGCCACGCCGTTGTAGGTCTTCTGGCCGTTGTGCGCCCAGTGCCAGCCGGCGGCCTCGATCTCGGCGGCAGGGAAGGCTTCGTCGGTCAGCTTGGTCTCCTGGATGCCGATCACGTCCACCGGATTGGTTTTGAGCCAGTCGAGCAGCTGCGGCAGGCGCACTTTGAGCGAGTTCACATTCCAGGTGGTGATTTTCATTGTGGTTCCTCGTGGGGCGGTGCAGTGTAGCCGCTGCGGCACCCATATCGGGTGTTGCTGGGGAGGGGCGGTTGCTGGGATGATGCCGGCCGGGGATTTGTCCATGTTTTCGGGGGATTTCATGCGCTTTGTCCGCTTTTCCGCGTTCGTCCTGGCTGCGCTTGCGCCGCTGGCCGGCTATGCCCAGTCCACGCCCGCCGGCACTGTGACCCTGCTCAATGGCCAGGCCCAGGCGACGGGGCCGAACGGAGCGCACGCCCTGAACAGGGGCGACGCGGTCTACGGCGGCGAGGTGGTCGAAACCGGCGCCTCCAGCTACACCCTGATCCGCTTCACCGACCAGAGCTCGATCCTGCTGCGCCCGAAGAGCCGTTTCCAGATTGAGCGGTACCAGTACGCCGCTGCGCCGTCGCCCGCTCCGGCCGAGCGCGGCGCCCTGGCGCCGCTGCAGGCCAGCCCCGGCGCCAGCTCCGGCGATTCCAGCTTCTTCCGCCTGCTGAAAGGCAGCCTGCGCGCGGTCAGCGGCCTGATCGCCCACTCCGACTACAGCCGTTATCGCATGAGCACGCCGGTGGCCACCATGGGCATCCGCGGCACCGACTACGAGGTCGTGATGTGCGAGGAAGCCTGCGTCAGCGATCCCACCGTGCTCAATTCGATCCCGGCCGGCAAGACCGCCGCGGGCGGCGTGGTCAGCGGCGTCAATGAAGGCCAGATCGTGGTGACCTCGTTCACCGGCAACTCCATCACGCTGGGTCCCGGCCAGTACGCCATCACCCTGGCCGACGGCAGCCAGTACCTGCTCAACGGCCTGCCGGCTTTCCTGCAGACCGGCAGCGCCGGCGCCGGCACCGCCGCGGG
>CAYWPB010000230.1:0-6436 GCA_964458725.1 uncultured Nevskia sp.
AGCAGCTGACTCTTAATCAGTAGGTTCGGGGTTCGAGTCCCTGACAGCCCACCAAGTCACTAGGCGCCAAGCGCCTCGCGAAAAACGCCGGCCCTGCCGGCGTTTTTCGTTTCCGCCCTTCTCTACCGCACTCCCGCCAGGTAATACGCCTGCTGCGTCCGGTCGCGCTGCAGCCGCTGGGCGGCGCGGGTGCTGGCGAAGACGATCACGCCGTCGTCGATGGCCGGCCAGGTGTTGTTGCCGCGCGCCATCACCAGGCGGCCGGCACTCCAGCTGCCGGCCGGGGACAGCTCGGCCGTCATCACGCGCCAGCGCCAGTCGGCGGAGCGGGAGTCGTACCAGGCTGCCTGGGCTTCTCCGTCACTGCCGCGTCCCAGGCGCGGCCATTGGCTCATGGCATTGACGTCGGCCGCCAGGGTTACCGGCGCGGTCCAGGTGCGGCCGCCGTCCGCGGACCAGGCGGACAGCACCGAGAGATTGGCGCCGGAGGACTGCAGCGTCTTGCTGTCCCAGGCGGCGACAAGGCGGCCGCTGCGGGTATAGCTGAGTGCCGGGTGGCGGTCGGCGCGGTCGTTGGCGCCGAGGCTTACCGGCTCGCTCCAGGCGCCCGTTGCCGGGCCATGGGTGGCGACCATGATCTGCCAATTGTCCGGATCAGTGCCTTGGCCGTAGCCGGCGCCACCGGTCCACAGCGGGTCCTGATCGGTGCGATTGTCCTGCCAGGCGATAGCCATGCGGCCGTCGACGGCCACGCTCGCCGCGGGCCAGATCGATGCGGGATAGCGAGCCGAGCGCGTATCCAGCGCGTTCGCCGCCTGCACGGTCTTGCCGGAGGCGCTGAGGTTTTGCGGCTCGATCTCGCGGCCTATCACCTGGGCCATGACGTCGAAGGGTTTGCCGGCACCGATCTCCTGCCAGGCTACCAGCGGCAGACCAAAGCCGGTCGCCGCCACCACCGGGTGCTCGGCGCGGCCGTCAATGCTGCGCACGATCACCGCCGGCTCCCAGCTCGCCCCGGCATCGGCGGAGTGGCGCAGGTAGATCATCGGCCGGTGCGGCTGCTCGCCGTAGTGCTCGTCCTGCCAAACCACCCAGACGTGGCTGCCGCGCGCGGCGATGCGCGGGAAGCGCGCACGGGTCGCGTCCGGCGTCAGGTCCAGCGGCGTCGACCAGCTGCCGTTGGCCAGGCGGCGGCGATACATCACCGCGGTACTGGCCACGCCATGCGACTCGGCCACGACATGGGTAACACCGCCCTCCACCGCCAAGTCGGGGAAGGCGCTGAAGGTCCCAGCCTCGCCGATCGCCGCGAACGCGCCGTCGTTGCCGCCGCCGTCCACCGGCGTTGCAACCTCCGGCTGCGCGTCGACCGGCGCAGCCGAGACGAACACCGGCGAGGTCATGGCACGCAGCTGGTCGAGCTTGAGCGTCTGCGTCACCAGGCCGAGCAGGCTGGAAGGATTGGTCAGGATGCTGGATTCGATTGCCGCCGGCAGCGCCGCGCCGCGCACTTCCACGCGATACCAGGCCGGCTCAGCAGCGGCGACGACGTCGGCATAGAACACCTCGGCGGTCAGCAGCGCCGAGGGCTGGAAGGTCTGCAGCACGCCGGCCGACCGGCCCGGCGAGCGGTACAGCAGCACGCGCGTGCCGAAGCCGTTGATGATGGTGATACGCAGGCGCCCATGGGTGCCCGGAGCGGCGACCACCTCGTCGCCACCGACGCTCTGGAACTGACCCTTGCCCTGGAAATCCGCCTCCAGGGTCACCACCGGCGCCAGCAGCTCGTCGCCGTTGAGACGGGTGTGCCCGGCCCACAGGCCCTGCACCACGCCACGCACTGTCTGCCCCTGGGTCAGCACCGACGTGGTCGGCCGGCCCGGCCGGTCCAGCGAAGCCACCCAGAACTCCTTGAAATGGTCGTCGCAGGCGCCGGCCACGCCAAAGCGGAAGCCGCGGTTCCAGCGGTTCTCGGCATATTCGATCTCGGCGTCCGGATCGCTGGCGCGGTTCCAGGTCTCCACCGTGTCGACGCCGACCGCGCTGGCGTTGTCGTTGGGCGTGCCGTCACCATTGGTCTCGCCGTCGTCCGGGTGCGCCGTGCCCCAGGATGCGCCCTGGGCATGCGCGTCCCACACCGACTGCTGCACCACCCGCGTGCGCTTGCTGCCCGGCGGCACCGCACCCTGCACGATGCTGTCCACCGCGCCGAGCACCGTGGCGTGCGGGCTGCCGTTGGCTTCCTCGCCCGGCACCAGCAGCAGATGGCTGGACTCCCACAGCGGATCGTAATGCTGGTCGTAGGTGCGGTGATCGGTCAGCGGCATGAAAGCCAGCCCGGACCGCTCGCCCTCATGGATCTGGTCGGCCACTGAGAGGTTGCCGGGCGAGCCCTGGCCCAGAGTCTGGCGCAGCAGGCTGCCGTCGGCGGAATGGTCGTCATGGACGTGGGTATCGCCGTTGAGCCACAGCGGCGCAGCCGATGCGGACCCGCCCGCCACGGCCGTCAGTACCGCCACCAGCAAAGCGCACCCTAAGCCGTGTAGCTTCATCGTCCCGGTCTCCCGTCCTGAAGGGCGGGATCATAGGCAGGGGCGTTTAAAGGCTCATGACATGTGGAGTGCCCGCGCCCGGCCGGCCCTCAAGGGGCGGGGTCGTCCAAGGGGATTTCAGACCGAGGCGAGGCTGTGCCGTACCGTGCGGTCAGCCAGGCGGCGCCGCTCCAGCTCCACCAGCAGGCGCTTGATGCGCTGCGAGCCGTCCGGGTAGTCGCCGCGGGTAATGCAGCGCTGCGCCGCCGCGGCGTCACCGCCCTGCGCCAGGCCGAGCGCCTCGGCGGCGGCAGCCTGGAAGCGGAAGAACGCATTGCGCAGCTCGTGCAGCGCGGGATCGGCGGCGAGAGGCGAGGCGGCCATGCGGGCCAGCCAAGCGGCGAGCGCGCTGCCCTCGCCCTCCGCCACGGCGCGTTCGGCATAACCGGCGCCGCCGGAGCGCAGTGCGGCCTCGAACTGCTGCTTCCACTGCACGTGCTGCTCGAAGACGGCGATGAAGCCGGTGTTGGGAGGAGCGTGGGTGTCGCAGTTGCGGGCCAAGCCTAACAACGAAGCAAACATGAGCATCCTCCGTGATTTTTTATGTGTGGTTCAGCTTAGTGGCGAGGACGTGACCGTGGTGAACCGCCTGTCACCGGAAACCTCGCGCCTGTCGGCGGTGAGCCAGGCACCGCCTGCCTTTTCTGCCCCCCTTCAACTTCCGATCCGGCGCCAAACCCTTCATGATGGGCCTACAACACCGCTCGCCGCGCCGACCGCCATGAACTTCGAAACCCTCAAGATCGATATCCGGGACCACGTCGCCTGGCTGCGCCTGAACCGCCCGGATAAAGCCAACGCCATGTCCTTGCCGATGTGGGATGAGCTGCCCAAGGCCGCCGCCTGGCTCGACGAACAGACGCAGGTGCGCGCGGTGATCCTGTGCGGGGAAGGCAGGCATTTCACCGCCGGCATCGACATCGACGCCCTCGCCCACCTTGGCACGGTCGCGGACGGCAAGGACTGCGCCGGGCGCCAGCGCGAAGCGGTGCGCAAGTTCATCCTGCACGCGCAGGACAGCCTCAGCAGCCTGGAACGGATGCGTGTGCCGGTGATCGCCGCAATCCACGGCGCCTGCATCGGCGGCGGCATCGACATGATCGGCGCCTGCGACCTGCGCTACTGCACCGCGGATGCGAAGTTCTCGATCAAGGAAGTGGACCTGGCGGTAACCGCCGACGTCGGCACCCTGCAGCGCCTGCGCCACATCATCGGCCTGCCGCACCTGACGGAACTGGCCTACACCGGCGAAACCTTCGACGGCCGCAAGGCGAAGGAGATCGGCCTGGTCGGCCAAGCCTATGCCAGCCGCGAGGAGTTGATGGCCGGCGTGGAGCAGTTGGCGCAGCGCATCGCCGCCAAGTCGCCGCTGACGGTGCGCGGCATCAAGTACAACCTGCTCTACTCGCGCGACCACTCGGTGCGCGAGGGCCTGGAAATGGTCGCGAACTGGAACGCCGCCTTCCTGGTTTCCGACGACCTGCGCGAGGCGCTGACGGCACAGATGCAGAAGCGCGAGGCGAAGTTCGCGGACTGAGAAGCGGTTGTCAGTTGTCAGCTCTTAGTTGTCAGTGAAAGCCGCACCCCGCCCTTTTTACTGACAACTGATCACTGACAACTAACAACTGCTTCAGAACTGGTACTTCAAGAACACTTGCGCGAAGTCGCGATCCGACAGCGTGTTGTAGGCGCCGCCGCCCCAGTACCAGGCGTAGCCCAGGCTCAGGGACAGCGCCTGCTGGTAGCGGAACTCGTACACCATGTTGAACAACTTGCGGCCCTTGACGAAGTTGCCCGCCGGACCGGGTGAGATGCCGCCCACGTCCTGCGAGAACAGCAGGAAGGGCTTGAGCGTGACGTTGGGCAGGATCTGCTCGTAGGAGAGCAGGCCGATGACGCGGTAGCCCCAGGAGAACGAGCGCGGGTAGCCGGAGTGGTCCTGCTGGTGCGGGTTGAAGCGCATGCCGTCGGGGCCGTAGGAGCAGTCCGGGATGTTGGAGCAGCCCATGCGCGAGCCGTCCGCGCCCGAGCCGTCGGCGCCGGCGGTAGGGCCGCTGGTCGAGTTCGGGCCTTGCAGCACCAGCTGGTCGTAGGCCGGCAGGAACGGCACGTACTCCGCGCCGGCTTCGTACACCAGGATCACCTGGTCGGCGCCGATCGGGTTGTCGGTGGCGCCGTAGACGCGGGTCGCGCCGAGGTTGAACTGGAAATCCTGCATGCGCTCGTAGCCGCGAATGTAGCAGGGGCTGTTCTTGTTGTAGGGGTAATACGGGTGGTCGAAGCCGCTGAAGCCGTGGGCCGTCTCGTCGGCGGTGCCCTTCAGCGGGAAGCACGGCGTGTTCTCGCCCACCGTGCCGCCGCGGTACGGGATGACGAAGTTCGGGAAGTAGCGCTGCGCGCCGGTGGCGGCGCCGACCGTCAGGTTGAAGGTGTCGTTGAACGGCACGTTGCCCTGGGAATCGACGAAGTCGCTGCTGCCGTAGTCGAAGGTGTTGCCGTTGGCGTCGAAGCCGAGCTGCGGGCCGTTGTGGGTCGGATCCCTGGTGCCGGCGCAGTTGACGCCGGGCCGGCCGCAGCGGGCGCCCTGCGCGCCGAGCGCGGCGTTGGCCAGGTCGTGCGCATCCACCTGCATCGGCTTGTTCGGCCGGTACGCGACCTCGCCCTGGATCGAGTAGCTGCCGACGGTGGTGTTGAAGCTGGCGCCGATCAAGTGGATGTCCTCGGGATATTCCAGCACGAACTTGGCGGTCTCGACCTGCAGTGCGCTCGAAGTCGCCTTGGACGGATCACTGTTGGGATCGTTGACCGGATCCTTGCTGACGTGGAACAGCGGGAAATCCGGGCAGTCCTGCAGCAGCGAGATGTTGTCGGTGGCGTCGTTGTTGCGCGCGTTGCCCTCGCGCCGGCCGCAACTCGGGTAGGCGCTGAACAGCGAGGCGTACGGCAGGCGCGAGTGGTAGTTCTCGTAGTACAGCGACACGTCGGTGCCGTTGTTGAGGTTGTCGAAGTAGTAGTCCAGCTTGATGCCGTACTGGCCCGAGGTGCGCGGCTCCCAGTCGGCCAGGCGGCCGATAGTGGCGCAAGTCGGGGTCAGGCCGGTGAGGATGTTGTCGCCGAGCTTGGCCAGGCAGTTGGGGTCCTCCGGCGCCTGGCCGAAGCTGGCGGTGAGGAAGTTGCCGGTGCCGTTGGTGCCGACATTGATGTCGGAGAAGTAGGTGCCCGGCGTCGGCGCCTCGATCGGCTTCCACTCCAGCTGGTAGTAACCCTCGACGGTGAAGTTGTCGATCGGCGAAAAGCCGACATCGATCATGTTGATCGGAATGAAATCCTCTTCGACCTGGTTGCCGATGCGGTAGAAGTTGTTGGCGTTGACCGGGTTGGCGGAGTTGATGCTGTTGAGCACCAGGGTGGTGCTCTCGCCCCAGTTGACCAGCTGCCGGCCGACCTTGAAAGTCAGACTGCGCTCGTCCCACAGCGGCAGCTTGCCGAACACATAGGCGTCGAGGTACTGCAGGTTGGTGCCGGCCTGGGCCAGTATCTCGCCGTCGGTGCGCTTGCTGCGCACGTAGCCGCCCGGACCGTAGAAGTGGCCGCAGGCCGCGCGCGGGTTGAGGGTGGGCGACGGCAGGCCGGCGGCGACGGCGGCGGCCTGGAGCGCGCCGAGGCCGCTGCTGAGGTTGGCAGGCAGGCTGGAGAACAGGTTGGCGCAGGCCGAGCCGAGGCCGTTGTTGAGTCCCGGCAGCAGGCCGGAGCCCACCGGCAGGTCGGTGCCGATGCGGCCCACCTGGGCGCGGTTCTGCGGCGTGATCTCGTTGGGATGGGTTTCGGTGAAGTCGTTGTTGACG
>CAYWPB010000231.1:0-1051 GCA_964458725.1 uncultured Nevskia sp.
TCTCGAACTGGTGCTGGCGGATCATGCCCTTGGTGTCCTTGCCGGCGGCGCCGGCTTCGGCGCGGAAGCAGGGCGTGTGGGCGACCCACTTGCGCGGCAGGTTGGCCGGCTCGAGGATCTCGTCGCGCAGCAGGTTGGTGACCGGCACTTCGGCGGTGGGGATGAGATACCGAACCTCCTCCACGAACTCAAAAGGTATCCTTAGGGGAGCCCCTTTTCTGATTTGCTCCCATGTCTCTTCGCTTAGTTCGGGACCCTTAAGCGTTGCGAATTCAGACGGAATTCGGAACAGATCCTCGCCGAACTTGGGCAGCTGGCCGGTACCGCGCAGGGAGGCGGCGTTGACGATGTAGGGGACGTACAACTCCTCGTAGCCGTGCTCGGTGGTGTGCACGTCGAGCATGAACTGGGTCAGCGCGCGCTGCAGCCGCGCCAGCTGGCCGCGCAGCACCACGAAGCGCGCGCCGGTGAGCTTGGCGGCGGCGCCGAAATCCATCAGGCCGAGGGCCTCGCCCAGGTCGGCGTGGTCCTTGGCGCCGGCGGCCGGGCGCGGGCTGCCCCAGCGCTTGATTTCGACGTTGTCGTGCTCGTCCTTGCCGTCCGGCACGCTGCTGTGCGGAATGTTCGGCACGCGCAGCACGAAGTCCTCGAACTCGGCCTGCAGCGTGGCCAGCGCCTGCTCATTGCTGCCGAGCAGCTGCTTGATGCGATCCATGTCGGCCAGGATCGGCGCGGCATCCTCGCCCTTGGCCTTGGCCTGGCCGATGCGCTTGGAGCCGGCGTTGCGTTCGGCCTGCAGCTTCTCGGTTTCGGTCTGCAGCGACTTGCGGCGGCTCTCCAACTCCTGGAAGCGGTTCAGTTCGAAGACAAAGCCGCGGCGGGTCAGCTGGGTGGCCACGGCCTCAGGCTGGGCGCGCAGGAGGTTGGGGTCAAGCATCGGGAGGGCTTTTTCAGGCGGTCCGGGGGCGCATTGTAACCGCTGTGCCCCCCCCCCCTTTGCACGGCGGAAATCCACTTAAGGACCGGGAGGGGGCAGGGGGAGGGGGAACCC
>CAYWPB010000231.1:1061-6398 GCA_964458725.1 uncultured Nevskia sp.
GGCTGCGAGTTGGCGCGGCCTTTTCCCGGCGGTCCCGGGGGGCCTTGTGCCGTGGCCAATCGCCGTCCTGTCTCCCCGCCCCCTGCGGGAGGGGACTAAGGGGAGGGGTGTGCGGCGGCGAACCCTGGATCCCGCTCCACCCACGGCGCGACGTGATGCGGCACCCTCGGCAGGCTTCATCCGGACGACCCTACCCCTCCCCCTGCCCCCTCCCGCAGGGGGAGGGGGAAAGTGCGCGCTACCTCACCACCAGCACCGCGCAGTGGGCGTAACCCATCACCTGCTTCGTGGTGGAGCCCGTGAGCCAGCGCTCGATCAGGGACTTGCCGCGGTGGCCGAGCACGATCAGGTCGGCTTCCAGCTTCTGCGCCTCCGCCACCACCTGCTCAGCCGGATGGCCGACCAGGGTGCGGAAGTGCAGCGCCAGCTGCCGCCCACCGGCCTCGTCGCGCAGACGCTGGCCCAGCTTGTTGTAGTGCTCGCGGCCGGCCTCGATCATCGCCGCGGTCTCGATGTCCTCGCCGAACTCGGGCAGGCGCACCACCGAAACGGCGTGCAGCTCGGCGCCGTAGCGGGCGGCCAGATCCAGGGCCATACGGAAGGCCTTGTCGGCGGTCGGGGAGCTGTCGTGGGCGACCAGTATCTTGGTGATCATGCCGGGTCCTCCGACTAGTTCGACGCCTTCAGAACAAGGGCACCTTCGACCATTCGGCCTTTTCGACGCCCGTGACGCCGTAGCGCACGGGCGCGATGAGGTAGAACAACGATAGCTCCGCCGCCTCCGCCGCGTCGAGCAGGCGGCCGGCCTGCTCTTCGCTGCAGACGAAGCGCACCTCCACCGGCAGCTCGCCGGACAGCTCGAAGAAGCGCTCCTCGGTCAGCACGCCGTGGCGGCCGTAGCCGGCGATGCCGCGGAAGGCGCCGCCGCCCGGGATACCGAGCCGTTGCGCCTCGCGCAGCAGCCAGTCGTATAGCGCCAGGCCCTGGCAGCGGCGGTTCTCGTGCACCACGAAGCGCAGGAATACACCCTCGGCGCTGTGGCTCTTCCAATCCCGTCCGGCCTGATTCATGACGCACCTCCCGGGGCACCTCTGATGGGCTCCATGCGGACCAACCGCACCGTCAGCACGCCCAGCGCGGTGGCCGCCAGCGAGCCGCAGACGTGGATGGCGATCTCGCCCAGGCCCCAGCCGAGCTGGCCGCGTGCCAGCAGAGTGTAGGTCTCGGCGGAGAAAGTAGAAAAGGTGGTAAGGCCGCCGCAGAAGCCGGTCATGACGAAGAGGCGCGCCTGCGGCGACAGGCCCAGGTTCTGGGTGATCATCCCCAGGGCCACGCCGATGATGTAGCCGCCGATCAGGTTTGCGGCCAGGGTGCCGAGCGGGACCGTCGGGAACAGGGCGTTGAGGCGCAGCCCCAGCCACCAGCGAAGCCAGGCACCCAGCACCGAGCCGGTGCCGACGGCGAACAAAGCGGAAAGATTCATCCCGTCTCCCTTGCGGTCGTGTTCAGCGGCCGGCAGGGCGGATCACGCGCGGGTTGGACGCGATGATGCCGCCGCGCTGGCCGCGCGGTCTGTAGGCATCATCAGCCGGCGCAGCCGGCGGTTCGAGGAGGTATGCCATCTCCTGGCCGAAAGCTTAGCGACGCGATGGCCTTCCACGCAAGCGGAGTAGTGCTTTAAACACCCGCGACAAGTCGCTGTTCACGATGATAAAGTCCTGACTTTATAGTCAACTGACAGAGTCGCCCTTGACCGACGTACCGCTATCCCTGCGTTCGTTCCGGCCCCAGACCCTGCTCCACGGATTGTTCCTGGCCCTGGTCGCTTTCCTCGCCTTCGGCCCCGCCCGGGCCCATGCCTCGGCCAACCTGGGGCTGCGCTCCTATGCCGCGCTGGTGGTCGACCGCGACACCGGCGAGACCCTGATCGACAAGAACGCCGACGTGGTGGTGCCGATCGCTTCGCTGACAGGCGTACGACGGGAATGTGTGGTGTCCGGAGCGCATCCGGCCATGACAGAAATGCTGGAGGTCAGCAGCGAGGATTTGGACCGCGAAAAGCACACCTATCCGCGCGTCGGCGTTGGAACGCGCCTGAGCCGCTCCAACATGCTGCTGCTGGCGCTGATGTCCTCGGAGAACCGGGCCGCGATGGCGCTGAGCCGGGCCTATCCCGGCGGGCGCCCCGCCTTCATCGCCCGCATGAACGCCAAGGCGCGCGAGCTGGGCATGAACTCGACCCACTTCGCCGACCCCGCCGGTCTGTCCGACGCCACCACCTCCACCGCCCGCGACCTGCTGCGGCTGATGAACGCCGCCAATGCGCAGCCGCTAATCCGTCACGACTCGACGCACGAGCAGGAAACCGTGCTGGTGCGAGGCCGTTCCATGCACTTTGTCAATACCAACCGCATGGTCCGCAACAGCCACGACTGGACTATCGAGCTGCAGAAGACCGGCTTCACCAACGAGGCCGGCCGCTGTCTGGTGATGCGCGCCAACACCCTGGACCGCCGCCTGTCGATGGTGTTCCTGAATTCCTCCGGCACGCTGACCCGCTTTGCCGACGCGCGGCGCGTGCGCGAGCAGCTGGCGCGCCACCGCATCGGCCAGCCGCGGCCGGCGACCGCCGTGGCGACCTCGATCAAGGGCGACTCCTGAAAACCGCGACGGCTTGAGGCCCCTGCCTCAGCCCCGCTTGTTCGCCGCGCGCAGCTGCGCCAGCTTTTCCGCGATCTTTCCTTCCAGCCCTCGCGTAGTCGGCTGGTAGAACTTGGTGCCGGCCAGCGCGTCCGGCAGGTATTGCTGGCCGGCGGAGTGGCCACCCGGCTCGTCATGAGCGTAGCGGTAGCCCTCGCCATAGCCGAGGTTCTTCATCAGTTTCGTCGGGGCGTTGCGCAGGTGCAGCGGCACCTCCAGCGTGCCGCCGCTCTCGACCGCCGCCCGCACCTCGCCATAGGCTTTGTAAACGGCGTTGCTCTTGGCCGCTATCGCCAGATACACCACGGCAACGGCCAGCGCCAACTCACCTTCCGGGCTGCCCAGGCGCTCCCAGGTATCCCAGGCGTCGAGGCAGATGCGCTGCGCGCGCGGATCGGCCAAACCGACATCCTCGATGCTCATGCGCAGCACGCGCCGCGCGACGTACACCGGGTCGACGCCGCCGTCGAGCATGCGGGCGAACCAGTACAGCGCGCCGTCCGGGTCGCTGCCGCGCACCGATTTGTGCAGTGCCGAAATCTGGTCGTAAAAGTTCTCGCCCTGCTTGTCGAAGCGGCGCAGGCCGCGGCCGATCAGCTTCTCCAGCAGCTGATCGTTCTTCTCGCCGGCGGCGCGGGACAGTTCCACCGCCGTCTCGAGCAGGATCAGGGCACGGCGGGCATCGCCGTCGGCGCTCTCGGCGATGCGATCCAGCCAGTGCTCGGGGATGGCATCCGGCGCCGCACCCAGACCGCGCTCGCCGTCGCTCAGGGCGCGGCGCAGCAGGCCGAGGATCGCAGCCTCGTCCAGCGAACGCAGCACGAACACCCGCAGCCGCGACAGCAAGGCGCCGTTGAGCTCGAAACTGGGATTTTCGGTGGTGGCGCCGACCAGGACCAGAGTACCGTCCTCGACGTAGGGCAGCAACGCGTCCTGCTGGCTCTTGTTGAAGCGGTGGATCTCGTCGACGAACAACACAGTGCGCTGCGGCGGATTCGCCTGCAAGGCCATGCGCGCGTCAGCGGTAGCCTCGCGGATATCCTTGACCCCCGCCATCACCGCCGACAGGGTCAGGAACTGCGCGTCGGCGTACTGGGCAATCAACCGCGCCAGAGTGGTCTTGCCCACGCCCGGCGGGCCCCAGAACACCATCGAAGGGATACGGCCCGACTCCAGCGCCACCCGCAACGGCGCCCCGGCGGCGAGCAGGTGCTGCTGGCCCACCACCTCGTCGAGCATGCGCGGACGCATGCGCTCGGCCAGAGGCTGGGACACAGGGGTGGCGTCGGCGAAAACGTCAGGCATGGGAGTTTTCTACCACGTCCCGGAAACAAAAGCGCCTCGCGCAAAGGCGCAAAGACGGCAAAGGAACAGCTCTAAAGCCTTTCTTGCCTGTCTTTGCGTGAGCCCGCTTCTCGATCAGTCCAGCGACTTCGTCGTGATGCCGCCGTCGTTGACGATCTCCGCGCCCTTCGGCGGCGCGAACTGGAACTGCGCCGGGTCGATCTTCGCGTTGGTGTGCACCTCGGTGAAGCTCACCTCGGAATGACCGCCGATCTGGTCGGCGAAGCGCATGCGCAGCGGCGCGCCGTCCTTGTCCAGAGCCAGCTCGATCGACTTGAAGTCGCTGTCCTTGGCCTTCGGTGTCAGGGTCACCAGGCGCATGTCGCCTTCGCTGCCGGAGTCCTTCACCGTGAACGCGGTGCTTAGCGCGGTCTTCTGCGACAGCAGCTCAGCTGGAGTGCCGGCCAGCGCCGTCTTCGCCTCACGCACCGTCACCTGGTTGAGGTCCGGATCGTAGGCCCACAGCTTGGCGCCGTCGCAGATGGTGGCCTGGGTGTAGGGCTTCTCATAGGCCCAGCGAAACTTGCCGGGGGCACCTTTGGCCACGGGCCGCTCCAACCAGAAATGGCCGCTGCTGCGGCCGCTGACCTGGCCCTTGTCGGTGGTCTGCACCTGCTCGAAGTGCGCCTCGAAGGTCTGCACGCCGTCGGTGAAGCGCTTCAGCGCGTCCTGCGCAGAGTCGGCTTGCGCGTTGAAGGCGGAAAGCTGGCTCACGCAAAGAGCGCCAAGACAGCCAAGGAAAGCTTTCGTGATTTTCATGTTCGTTGTTCCGGTGTTTTCAGCTTCATACCCGGAAGCTGACTATCCGCTGAATCCGGGACGGCGGGTTTCGCTACGCTCCACCCGCCCTACTTTTTCTTCCGCTTTTCTTTGCCTTCTTGGCGTCTTTGCGTGAGGTCGCTGTTGCGGCTCACTCCCGCCCGCCGCCCGGCACCAGGATCTCGCGGTTACCGCCCGGCCCGCTCGGACCGACGATGCCGGCGGCCTCCATCTGCTCGACCATGCGCGCGGCGCGGTTGTAGCCGATCGACAGGCGCCGCTGCACCCAGGACACGCTGGCCTTGCGCGTCTCCAGCACCACCGCCACCGCCTGGTCGTACATCGGGTCCTTTTCAGCGTCGCCGCCACCGCTGCTCTCCGCCACTTCCTTCGGGTCCGGCTCGCTTGCGGTGATCTCGGCGATGTAGTTCGGTTCGCCCACCTGCTTGAGGTAGGCCACCACCTTGTGCACCTCATGATCGTCGACGAAGGCGCCGTGCAGGCGGTTCATGCGCGAGGCGCCGATCGGGCGGT
>CAYWPB010000232.1:0-6395 GCA_964458725.1 uncultured Nevskia sp.
CCGTAGCGGGTGAACGTTGTCAGCTTGCGCCGGCCGGGATCGCCTTCCTTGCGAAGCTCCTTCAGGCTCGGCAGCACCGAGCTCATCAGCTGCACGATGATCGAGGCCGAGATGTATGGCATCACGCCCAGGGCGAAGATCGACAGGCGTTGCAGCGCGCCACCGGAGAACATGTTGAACATGTCCATGATGGTGCCCTTGCCCTGCGCGAACATCTGGCCCAGCCGCGCCGGGTCGACGCCCGGCACCGGGATGAAGGAGCCGATGCGGTAGACCACCAGGGCACCGAGCAGGAACAGCAGGCGATTGCGCACCTCGCCGATCTTGCTCAGGTCGGGCATCATCCCGCCGCTGGTACCGTTAGCCATGGTCCTGTCCGTGAGTCTTGCGTGGAGCCGTGCTTACTCGGCGATGCTGCCGCCGACGGCGGTGATCGCCTCGCGCGCACCCTTGGTCGCGCCGATGCCCTTGAGGGTCAGCTTGCGAGTCAGGGAGCCGGACTTGATGACCTTGGCCTGCTCGGTGATGCCCGGGACCACGCCGGCGTTCTTCAGCACGCCGAGGTCGATCTCGGTTTCCTTCAGCTTCTCCAGGTCCGACAGCCGCACTTCGGCGCTGTACTTGGCCATGGCCGAGTTGAAGCCGCGCTTCGGCAGACGGCGCTGGATCGGCATCTGGCCGCCCTCGAAGCCGAGCTTGCCGCGGCCGCCCTTGCGGGCGCGCTGGCCCTTGTGGCCGCGACCGGCGGTCTTGCCGATGCCCGAGCCGATGCCGCGGCCGACGCGGGTGCGGCTGGTCTTGGAGCCGGCGGCCGGCTTGATCGAATTGAGCTTCATGGTGTTCCTTAAACCTCTTCAACCTTCAGCATGAAGCCGGCCTTGCGCACCATGCCCAGGTTCTCCGGGGTGGCGGCGACCTGCACCGTCTGGTGCATGCGCGACAGGCCCAGGCCACGCACGCAGGCGCGGTGGATCTGCAGGCGGCCGAACGTGCTCTTGATCAGGGTCACCTTGATCTGCTTGGTGGCGGTCATGGTCATCTCCCTCAGGCGCCGAGGATTTCTTCGACGGTCTTGCCACGCTTGGCGGCAATCTCGGACGGCATGTTCAGGCGCTTCAGCGCGTCCATGGTGGCGCGCACCACGTTCATCGCGTTGCGCGAGCCGAAGGACTTGGCCAGCACGTTCTGCACGCCGGCCACTTCGAACACCGCGCGCATCGCGCCACCGGCGATGACGCCGGTACCGTCGGAGGCCGGGCGCATGAACACGCGGGTCGCGCCGTGCTCGCCCCAGATCTCGTGCTGCAGGGTCAGGCCCTTGAGCGGCACGCTGACCATGTTCTTGCGGGCCTTTTCCATCGCCTTCTGGATGGCGACCGGCACTTCGCGGGCCTTGCCGTAGCCGAAGCCGACGCGGCCGGCGCCATCGCCGACCACGGTCAGGGCGGTGAAGCCGAACTGACGGCCGCCCTTGACCACCTTGGCGACGCGGTTGACGGTGACCAGCTTTTCCTTCAGGTCGCCGCCGGACTGGCCATCATCGAAATTGTAGTTGGTGTTTGCCATGTCTTAGAACTCCAGGCCGCCTTCACGAGCGGCGTCGGCCAGCGCCTTGATGCGGCCGTGGTACTTGTAGCCGGAACGGTCGAACGCAACCTTGGTGATGCCGGCGGCCTTGGCGCGCTCGGCGATCACGGCGCCGATCTTCTTGGCGGCCTCGACGTTGCTGGTGCCCTTCAGCTCGGCGGCAACGGCCTTCTCGATCGTCGACGCGGCGACCAGGGTGTGGCCGGCGTCGCCCGCGATGATCTGGGCGTAGATGTGCTGGCCGGTGCGGTGCACCGACAGGCGATGTGCACCCAGCTCACGGATCTTGGCGCGGCTGCGACGGGCCCGGCGCAGGCGGGATTCATTCTTTGCGGTCATGATCTTTTCTCGAAAGAGGCACGGCGGGAAGCCGTTACTTCTTCTTCGCCTCCTTCAGGGTTACCTTCTCGTTGGCGTAGCGCACGCCCTTGCCCTTGTACGGCTCGGGCGGACGGTAGGCGCGGATCTTGGCGGCGCACAGGCCGACCAGCTGCTTGTCGGCGCCCTTGATGACGATCTCGGTCTGGCTCGGGCACTCGACCGTGATGCCGTCCGGGATAGCGAACTCCACCGGGTGGGAGAAGCCGAGCGACAGGTTCAGCTTCTTGCCCTGCACCGCGGCGCGGTAGCCGACGCCGACCAGGCCGAGCTTCTCTTCGTAGCCCTTGGTGACGCCGTGGACCATGTTGGCCAGCAGCGCACGCACCGTGCCGGACATCGCGGCGTTGGCCTTGATCGAATCGGCTGCGACGTGGGCGACGCCGTCCTTGATCTCGACCGCCACCACGCCGGGCAGCGGCAGGGTCAGGCTGGACTTGGCGCCCTTGACGGTCACCGCGCCGTTGGCGGCGGTGATCTGGACTCCGGCGGGGATGACCACCGGCATTTTTGCGACTCGCGACATGACGGTATCCCCTTAGGCGACCAGGCAGATGACTTCGCCGCCGTGACCGGCGGCGCGGGCCTGGCGATCGCTGACCACGCCGGTCGGCGTGGAAATGATGGCCACGCCGAGACCGCCGAGGACCTTCGGCAGCTCGTCCTTGCCCTTGTAGACGCGCAGCGACGGCGTGCTGACGCGGTCGATGCGCTCGATCACCGGCTTGCCCTCGAAGTACTTCAGGGTCACGGTGATGAACTTCTTGCCATCCTCGGCTTTGACCGAGTATTCGGCGATGTAGCCTTCGTTCTTCAGGACGTTGGCAACGGCCTCGCGCTGCTTCGACGAGGGCGAGGTGATGGTCTTCTTGCGCGCCTGCTGACCGTTGCGGATGCGGGTCAGAAAGTCGCCGATAGGATCGTTGATGCTCATGCTTGCCTCAAATCTTCTTCGGTCGTATTAACGAGCGGCGCCTGGGCGCCACCTTAAAATGTCACCAGCTGGCTTTCTTCAGGCCCGGCACTTCGCCGCGGGTAGCCGCTTCGCGCAGCTTGGTGCGGGCCAGGCCGAACTTGCGGTAGACGCCGCGCGAGCGGCCGGTCAGCTTGCAGCGGTTGCGCTGGCGGATCTTGGAGGAATCGCGCGGCAGCTTCTGCAGCTTCTCCACCGCAGCCAGGCGCTCCTCGTAGGAGGCGTCGGCGTTGACGATGGTCGCCTTCAGCTCGGCGCGCTTCTTGGCGAACTTCTTCGCCAGGGCGCTGCGCTTCTTCTCGCGCATGATCATGTTGGTCTTGGCCATGGTCTCGCTCGCCTTACTTGCGGAACGGGAAGCTGAACGCGTCCAGCAGGGCGCGGCCTTCCACGTCGTTCTTCGCGGTGGTGGTGATGGTGATGTTCATGCCCCGGATCTGGTCGACCTTGTCGTAGTCGATCTCGGGGAAGATGATCTGTTCGGTGATGCCGAAATTGTAGTTGCCCTGGCCGTCGAAACCGCTGGCCTTGAGGCCGCGGAAGTCGCGGATGCGCGGCAGCGCAATGCTGACCAGACGCTCCAGGAACTCGTACATGCGCTCGCTGCGCAGCGTCACCTTGACGCCGACCGGGAAGTTCTCGCGAACCTTGAAGCCGGCGATCGACAGACGCGACTTGGTCACCACCGGCTTCTGGCCGGCGATGGCGGTCATGTCGGAAACGGCGTGCTCGATGACCTTGCGGTCGGACGTCGCCTCGCCCACGCCCATGTTGAGCGTGATCTTGGTGATCTTCGGCACGGCCATCGCGTTGCAGCCGAGCTTCTTCTGCAGCTCGGGGGCGACGGTCTTCTGATAGTAAGTTTGCAGGTTGGCAGCCATGACCATCACTCGCTTAAGCGTCCACCACTTCCTGGTTGGACTTGAAAATGCGGACCTTCTTGCGCTTTTCGCCCTCGCCGACGAACTTGAAGCCGACGCGGTCACCCTTGCCGGTGGCCGGGTTGAACAGCATCACGTTCGAGCCGTCGATCGGCATTTCCTTCTCGACGATGCCGCCGGCGACACCCGCGTTGGGGTTGCCCTTCTGATGCTTCTTGGCGACGTTGACGCCCTCCACCACCAGGTGGCCGTCATCGAGCACGCGCGCGACCTTGCCGCGGCGGCCTTTGTCCTTGCCGGTGATGACGACGACTTCGTCGCCCTTCTTGATCTTGTTCATGTGCGCTCTACCTTTACAGCACTTCAGGGGCCAGCGAGATGATGCGCATGAAACGCTCGCGCAGCTCGCGGGTGACCGGCCCGAAGATACGGGTGCCGATCGGCTCCAGCTTCGGCGTGATCAGCACGGCGGCATTGCTGTCGAAACGGATGGTCGAGCCATCGTTGCGGCGCACGCCGTGCTTGGTGCGGACGACGACGGCGTCGTGCACTTCGCCCTTTTTGACCTTGCCGCGCGGGATCGCATCCTTCACCGTCACCTTGATGACGTCGCCGATGTCGGCGTAGCGGCGATGGGTCGAGCCCTTCACCTGGATGACCTGCACGATCTTGGCGCCGCTGTTGTCGGCGGCCACGAGCATGGATTCCTGCTGGATCATGGCTTCAGACTCCCTTGACGCTTTCCAGCACTTCAACCAGGCGGAAGTGCTTGCTGCGCGACAGCGGACGGGTCTCGACGATGGCCACGAGGTCGCCCTCGTTGCACTCGTTCTTCTCGTCGTGCGCGTGCAGCTTGGTGGTCTTGCGCAGCTGCTTGCCGTAAAGCGGGTGCTTCACGGTGCGCTCGACCGACACGGTGATGGTCTTGTCCATCTTGTTGCTGACCACGCGGCCGACGATGCGGCGCTGGGTCTTGGACTCGGTGTTTGCCTGTTCGCTCATGACGCCTTCCCGCTCTTGGCCTGTTCTTGCTGCACGATGGTCTTGACGCGCGCGATCTTCTTGCGCACGTCACGCACCAGGTTGGACTGCGTCAGCTGGCCCAGGGCGCCCTGCATGCGCAGGTTGAACTGCTCTTTGCGCAGGGCAGCCAGCTCGTCCTTCAGTTCAGTGAGGGACTTGGCGCGCAAGTCCTTGATGTAGTCCACAGTCTTCATTACAGGATCGTCCGGTGCACGAAGGTCGTCTTCACCGGCAGCTTGGCGGCGGCGAGCTTGAACGCCTCGCGCGCTTCCGCTTCGGTGATGCCTTCCATCTCATACAGCATCTTGCCGGGCTGGATCTTGGCGACCCAGTACTCGACGTTGCCCTTGCCCGAGCCCATACGCACTTCCAGCGGCTTCTTGGTGACCGGCACATCCGGGAAGATGCGGATCCACAGCTTGCCGCCGCGCTTGACGTAGCGGGTGATGACGCGGCGAGCAGCCTCGATCTGGCGGGCGGTGATCGCACCGCGCTCGGTCGACTTCAGGCCGAACTCGCCGAAGCTGACCTTGTTGCCGTTCTGCGCCAGGCCGCGGTTACGGCCCTTCTGCTGCTTTCTGTACTTGGTACGCTTGGGCTGCATCATGGCAGCGAATCTCCTAAATCCTTAACCTGTCCGGACCCTTAAGCCGCCGCAGCCTCGGCGCCTTCGTCCTTCTTCGAAGCGTGGTGCGTCTCGGCCTCGAACACTTCGCCGTTGAACACCCACACCTTGACGCCGATCACGCCGTAGTTGGTCTTGGCTTCGGCGGTGGCGTAATCCACCTGCGCGCGCAGGGTATGCAACGGCACGCGGCCTTCGCGGTACCACTCCGAGCGGGCGATTTCCGCGCCGTTGAGACGGCCGCCGACCTGGATCTTGATGCCGCCCGCGCCCAGGCGCATGGCGTTGGTCACGGCGCGCTTCATGGCGCGGCGGAACATGATGCGGCGCTCCAACTGCTGGGCGACGCTCTCGGCGATCAGCTTGGCGTCCAGCTCCGGCTTGCGGATTTCCTCGACGGAAATGTGCACGGAGTCGGGCTTGAGTCCCATGATCTTGGACACTTCCTGGCGCAGCTTCTCGATGTCCTCGCCCTTCTTGCCGATGACGATGCCGGGACGGGCGGTGTGGATCGTGACGCGGGCCGACTTGGCCGGGCGGTCGATCTGCACCTTGGACACCGAAGCCTGCGCCAGCTTCTTCAGCAGGAACTCGCGCACCTGCATGTCCTTGGCGAGGTTATCGCCATAGGCGCCGCGCTCGGCGTACCAGTTGGACGTCCACTTGGTGGTGACGCCCAGGCGGAACAGGTTCGGATTGACTTTATGACCCATGATCGCTCGCCTTACTCTTTGCCGGCGGCCGCACGGCCGTCGGACACCTTGATCGTGATGTGGCTGGTGGGCTTGATGATGCGATCGGCGCGGCCCTTGGCACGCGGACGGATGCGCTTCATGGTCGGGCCCTGGTCGACGTAGATCTCCGACACTTTCAGCTCATCGACGTCGGCGCCGTCGTTGTTCTCGGCGTTGGCGATGGCCGACTCCAG
>CAYWPB010000233.1:0-6386 GCA_964458725.1 uncultured Nevskia sp.
GGCATCAACACCGTCTGGTCAATCGCTCGCCGGATTTAGGCGGCGAGGGCGTAGTTCGCGTCGTTCGCAACTAGCTTGTTTGCGGAAGAGTTTTACGAGGGCTACCGCACCTCGGCATGCACGTCGGATTTCCAGTCACCGTCGAGCCCTGGTCACCCCCGTAGCGATCACTATTGTAACACCCTTGAAACTGGCGGCATCAGCGGGAGAATCAAGGCGCTGGCCCTCGATATACGCCGCTTCGCGGCGCACTCGGGGCGAACGGGAGCGCTAGGAACGCATAATGCGGCCCTGTTCCCGCTTCCAGTCCTTCTCTTTATCCGACGCCCGCTTGTCATGCTGCTTCTTGCCCTTGGCCAGGCCGATCTGCAGCTTGGCGCGGCCGTGGCTCCAGTGCAGGTCCAGCGGGACGATGGTGTAGCCGGCGCGCTCGACCTTGCCGATCAGCTGGGCGATCTGCCGCGCCTGCAGCAGCAGTTTGCGGGTGCGGGTGGCTTCCGGGTGGATATGGGTGGAGGCCTGGCCCAGCGGGATGATGTGGGCGCCGAGCAGCCAGGCCTCCTCGTTCTTGATGATGACATACGCCTCGGCGACGTTGGCCTTGCCGGCGCGCATGGACTTCACTTCCCAGCCCTGCAGCACCAGGCCGGCCTCGAAGGTTTCCTCGATGAAATAGTCGAAGCGGGCGCGGCGGTTCACCGCGATCTGCTTCGGGCCTTCATCTTTGGTTTCGGACTTGCTCATTGCACAATTATAAGGAGAGACAGTCGATGACCCCGGAACCCGACAGCATCGAAATCGAAGTGGCCTGTGCCACAACGCAGCGCCAGGCGGTGGTGCGGCTGACGGTGCCGCGCGGCTGCACGGTCGAGGAGGCGGTGGAGCGTTCGGGGTTACTGCGGGAATTCCCGGAGTTGTCTCCGGATGGGCTGAAGATGGGGGTGTTCGGCAGCCTACGCAAGCCCGAAGACCCGGTCGAGCCGGGCGACCGCGTCGAACTCTACCGGCCCCTCATCGCCGACCCGAAGCAGGCCAGGCGGCAAAGGGCGAAGAACAAAACCTGATTCCCTACGGGGTAGGTACTGCTATCCCCGTCTCTTTATCCTTGCCCTTGTTGCGCGACTTCTCGCTCTCGTCCTTCCTCACTTCCTTGGCCAGGGTGTCGACGTCCGGGGTGCCGACGTTCTTGTCGTCGCCAGCCAGGTTGGCGCCTTCCATGCGAGCCAGCTTGTTGTTGTCGAAGTACAGCGACACGGTGCGGGTACTGACCTGGCCGCGCGGACTCTTGTAGTAGCCGAAGTAATCCCAGCGCTCGGTGCGGAAGGGGCTGGTGGCGATCGGCGTACCGAGCAGGAACTTGACCTGGTCCCGGGTCATGCCCATCTGCAGCTGATCCAGCTGCTTCTGCTCGATGACGTTGCCCTGGCGGGTCGGCAGCTTGTAGATGATGGAGCAGCCGGCCAGGCCGAGTACGAGCAGGGACAGCAGAATCGCACGCATGAATATTGGGTCACCAGGGGTTCGGATGCGATAATACCCCAACATTCTTCACGGCGGGCCCTTCCAGTGGAATCGCAAGACCTCCGAAATGCCGGCCTCAAGGTCACCCTGCCGAGGCTGAAGATCCTCGAAATGCTGGAAAACAGCGCCAACCGCCATCTATCGGCCGAAGAGATCTATCGGCGGCTGATGGATACCGGCGAGGACATCGGCCTGGCCACGGTGTACCGCGTGCTGACCCAGTTCGAGGCAGCGGGCCTGGTCACCCGGCACCATTTCGAAGGCGGCCATGCCGTATTCGAGCTCGAGCGGGGTCATCACCACGACCACATGGTCTGCATCAAGTGCGGCCACGTCGACGAGTTTGAGGACGACACCATCGAGAAGCGCCAGCGTGAGAAGGCGGAATCGCTGGGCTATCGCCTGATCGAGCACAGCCTGATCATGTACGGCGAATGTCAGCGCAAGAACTGCCCGCATCTCAAGACCGGGCAGGTACGCAAGGTCTGAAAGTGGCGGAGGAGGGGATGAGCATGCGCAAATCTTTGTTGTTCCTGCTGGCGGCTTTGGCCGCCGCGCCGGTCCTGGCCGACGACGTCGGCCAGGACATCAAGTCCGGCGCCACTGCCGTCGGCCATGGCATCCGCGATGGGGCCACTGCGGTGGGACACGGTTTCCGCGACGGCGCCAAGACGGTCGGCCACGGCATCCGTGACGGCTCGAAGAAAGCCGGCCACACCATCCACAAGGGTGCTACCGCCACCGGTCACGCCATCAAGAAGGGCGCCACCGAAACCGGCCACGCCATCAAGAACGGCGCGACCGAAACGGGGCACGCCATCAGCAATACCGCGGACAAGGCGGTCGGCGAGAAGTAGCGCCCGGTCGGTCGCCCTTCAGGGCGACGCTCTTGTCGGCTTAAAGGCCGGCCTACCAGCTTCAGCGCGCTGCCCGCTTCAGCAAATCCTTCGCCAGTGCCTGGGTGGCGCTGGTCATCTCCTTGCCGCCCAGCATGCGCGCCAGCTCGCCGACGCGGCCACCGGCGTCCAGCCCGCTGACCCGGGTGTAGGTGGCGCCGCCGCTGACTTCCTTGCGGATGCCGAAGTGCTGCCGGCCCTGCGCCGCCACCTGGGCCAGGTGGGTGACGCACAGCACCTGGCGCCGGGCGCCCAGTGCGTGCAGCTCGCGGCCGACCACCTCGGCGGTGGCGCCGCCGATGCCGGCGTCGACCTCGTCGAAGATCATCGTCGCTGCGCCTTCGCCCTGCAGCTGGCTCTTTGCGTGTAACGAGACCTGCAACGCCAGGCTGACGCGCGACAGCTCGCCGCCGGAGGCGACCTTGGCCAGGGGCCGCGGCGGCTGGCCGGGGTTGGCGGAGAAATCGAAGCGCACCAGGTCTTCGCCGTGAGAACTGGGGCGCTCGCGTCCGGCTGGTTCCAGCGCCACCACGAAGCTGGCGTTGGACATGCCCAGTTCGCGCACGCGGGCGGTGACGTCCTTGGCCAGGGCCAGCGCCGCCTTGCCGCGGGCCTGGGTCAGGACTTTCGCCGCCTTGCGGTACTGCTCCAACCCGGCCTGGCGCTCACGCTCCAGGCTTTCCAGTTTTTCCGCGGCCCCTTCCAGGCCGCCCAGCTCCTCGCGCAGCTGCGCCTGCCGCGCCAGCAGCTCGTCGGCGCGGACGCGGTGCTTGCGCGCCAGGTCGTGCACCGCGGCGAGACGGCGCTCCACTTCGGCCAGGCGCTGCGGGTCCAGGTCCAGCTTGTCGAGCACCCGGCGCAGGGTGTCGGCGGCCTCGCGCGCCTGGGCCTGGGCGCCGCCGGCCAGGGCTTCCACCTCGGCGAAATCGGGATGCAGCGGCACCAGGCCGTGCAGGGCGGCGAGGGCCGCGGAAATCTGGTCGTAGGCGCACTGTTCGCCGCCGTAGAGCAGCTGTTGGGCGTTGCCGCCGTCCTCCAGCAGGCGCCCGGCATTGGCCAGGGTCTTGTGCTCGGCGTCGAGCGCCGTCAGCTCGCCCTGCTCCAGACCCAGAGCGTCCAACTCCTGAAGTTGGAAGCGGAGGTAGTCGAGCTGGGCCGGATCGCGAGTCTGCGCCGCGCGCAGTGCCTCGATGCGTTGCTCGACCGACTGCACCGCGGCGGCGGCCGTCGCCACCGCGTCCAGCGCAGCCCGGTGCTGGCCGTAGTCGTCGACCGCTCCGCGCTGGGTGTCGGCGCGCAGCAGGGTCTGGCTCTCGCCCTGGCCGAATACCTCCACCAGGGATTCGCCGAGGCCGCGCAGGTCGGCAGTGGTGACCAGGCTGCCGTTGACGTAAGCGCGGGTGCGGCCCTCGGCCTGCACCACGCGGCGGATGGTGCAGAGGCCGCCGTCAGCCAGCTCGCGCTCGGCCAGCCAGACGGTCGCGGCCGGGGAGTCCTCCAGCGAGAACTCGGCGGCGACCTCGGCCTTGTCGCAGCCGCCGCGCACCAGGCCGCTTTCGGCGCGGGTGCCGGTGACCAAGCCGAGGGCGTCGATCAGGATCGACTTGCCGGCGCCGGTTTCTCCGGTGAGGACGGAAAAGCCGTCGTCGAAATCCAGGCTCAGCTCGTCGATGATGGCGAGGTTGCGGATATGCAGGTGACGCAGCATCGGGCGTTTTGGGGTCTTGTTATGTGCGTTCGAGGGTGGCGGAGGGGCCGCGGCCCCAGTGCAGCTTGCTGCGCAGCAATTCGAAGTAGCTGTAGTTGCGCGGGTGGATCAGGCGCAGCGGATGCGGCGAGCTGGCGATCTCCACGGTGTCGCCGGCGTCGAGGGTGACGCTGACCTGCCCGTCGCAGGTGACGCTGACGCCGCTGACCTCGCCGCGCAGCACGATGCGGATCACGCCGCCGGCCGGCACCACGATCGGGCGGTCGGACAGGGTATGCGGGCAGATCGGCACCAGCGCCAGCGCCGAGATCGAGGGGTGCAGCACCGGGCCGCCGCCGGACAGGGCATAGGCGGTCGAGCCGGTGGGGGTGGAGACGACGATGCCGTCGGCACGGTGCTGGCTGATGAATTCCTCGTTGAGCCAGGTTTCGAACTCGAGCATGCGGATCGAGGCCTGGTTGCGCACCACCACGTCGTTGACCGCGCGCAGCAGCGGCATTTCGCTGGAGTCGGCGCGACGCAGGCGCGCCTCCAGCAGCAGGCGTTCCTCCACTTTCAGCTCGCTGCTCAGCACCGCGTCGAGGGTTTCGCCGATCTCCTCGGGCTTGACGTCGACCATGAAGCCGAGCCGGCCCTGGTTGACCCCCAGAATCGGCACGCCGTGCGGCGCCAGGGCCCGGCCGGCGCCGAGCAGGGTGCCGTCGCCGCCGACGACGATGGCCAGCTGGCTGCGCGCCGCCAGCTCGGCCAGGGGCACGAACTGCACGTCCAGGCCGGGCATCTCGTGGCGGTTGTCGGCCGGGGCCAGCACGGCCGTGATCTGGCCCGACTGGCGCCGTTGCAGCAGGGCGGCCGCCACCTTGCGCAGCGTCTCCGCCGCGCGCGGATCGCCGCGCTTGCCGATCACCGCAATGGTGGAAAATTTGCTCATCTGCTTGATTTGGGGACCCCGGCGCAAATTATCATGAACGCGTGACGAAAAGTGCGCTGTTTGATGCACTGCACATTTCCTGACGCGGTTTTTGCTGCATTGTTAGTGTCGTTCATCTGGTCCGCCTGTTTTATGCCTATGTCGCCGAAGCTGGATTCCCGCGCCGCCGAACTGCTCAAGCTGCTGATCGAGCGCTATGTGCACGACGGCCTGCCGGTGGGCTCCCGCACCCTGGCCCGCGCCTTCGGTGTCGAGCTGAGCCCGGCGACGATCCGCAACGTCATGGCCGACCTGGAGGAACTGGGCTTCGTCTCCTCGCCGCATACCTCGGCCGGGCGCGTACCCACTCCGCGCGGCTACCGCTATTTCGTCGATACCCTGCTGGCACCGGAGAACCTGTCGGAGGCCGAGCAGACGCGCATCGCCGAGGAGCTGGTGTCTGGCAGCAAGTCGCCAGCCGACCTGGTGCAGGCCACCTCCAACCTGCTGTCGCACCTGTCGGCGATGGCCGGGGTGGTGACGGTGCCGCGCCGGAACCTGGCGGTGCTGCGCCGCATCGAGTTCATGCCGCTGTCCGGGGGCCGGGTGCTGGCGATCCTGGTGGTCAACCAGCGCGAGGTGCAGAACCGCGTGCTCGACATGGGCCGCGACTACTCCGCCGCCGAGCTGGAGCGCTATTCCAACCTGTTCAACGAGACCTTCGGCGGCCGCGACCTGCTGGGCCTGCGCCGCACCCTGGTGGAGGACCTGAGCGAGGCGCAGAAGCGCGTCAATCAGGCCCTCAGCGAGGCGATGATGCTGGCCGAGCGCGCCCTCGGCGCCCAGGCCGAGGCCGAGGACTACATCCTGGCCGGCGGGACCAACCTGCTGGCCTTCCAGGAGCTGGGCGACGTCAGCCGCCTGCGCAACCTGTTCGAGGTGCTGGACCGCAAGCGCGATCTGCTCGAGCTGTTCGACCAGTGCCTGTCCGCCTCCGGCGTGCAGATCTTCATCGGCGGCGAGTCCGGCTACCGCGTGCCGGACGAGTGCAGCGTAGTCACCGCGCCCTACTACGTCGACGGGCAGGTGGCCGGGGTGCTGGGCGTGATCGGTCCCACCCGCATGGCATATCCGCGTATCATTCCGCTCGTCGCAGAGACCGCCCGCGCGCTCAGCGCCGGCTTGAAAGCCGAGAGCTAGCCCCAAAAAAAGGCAGCATACCCGCGCCGGCGGGGCGAATTTGTTTTGTCTGGCAATAACTTAGGACCGCAGCACCCATGACGGAAAACACCGACACCGCAGCTACGGCTGCGCCCGCCGACAGCGCGGCCGATGCCGCCGCCGAGATCGC
>CAYWPB010000234.1:0-6383 GCA_964458725.1 uncultured Nevskia sp.
CAGGCGGTACTCCACCCCCCAGCGCGGGATCATCATGTCCACCCCGCCCGACTGCGTCTCGTGCACCACCGCGCGCACCGCCAGCGGCACCGGCGCGGCGATAGCATGGCTGCCGTAGACCACGGCGTGCTCGCCGAGCAGGATGATCTTGCCGAAACCGCGGCCGGCATGGTCCGGAATGACCTCGGCGGCGGCGCCGCGGGCTTCCTTGCGCACCTGAACCACGATCTCCTGCGCCTTCCAGATCTTGATCTCGCCGCTCTCCACCAGGCGCTCGACCACGGTGTCGAAGATCTCCGGCGTGGCGCCGGCGGCGACCGCGACGCTGCGCGCGTGCAGGGTCATGTGGCCCTGCTGGATGCCCTCGGTGACCAGGGCGCGCAGCGCCGAGAAGTTCTGCGCCAGGCCCACGGCGCCCATCACCTCGGCCAGCTCGCGCGCGGTCTTCACGCCGAGCAGGCGCAGGTCCAGCGCCACGGTGGCGTTGGACTGCAGCGGACCGCCAACGGTGCCGACCTTCATCGGGATGTCGAGCTCGCCGACCAGCTCGCCGTTGGGCCCCTTGTACCAGCGGGTCAGCGAGGTGTAGCGGCCGCCGCGCGCGGCATAGGCATGGGCCGCGGCTTCGATCGCGCGCCAATCGTTGCCGGTGGCCAGGGCCACGGCGTCGACGCCGTTCATCACGCCCTTGTTGTGGGTCGCGGCGCGGTAGGGATCGATGCTGGCGAACTCGTTGGCCAGGATCACGCCGTCGCGCACTTCCTCGCCGGTGTAGCCCTGCCTGCCGCCGAGGTGGGCGACCGGAATGACGCAGCGGGCGCGCACCATGGCGCGGTCGGTGAGATTGGACAGGATGCGCAGGAACACGCGGCCGTCGGTGATCTGCTCCACCAGCGAGGCGATGCCCTCGCACATGGTGTTGACCAGGTTGGCGCCCATCGCGTCGCGGGTGTCGACCAGCAGGTGCACCACCAGCATGTCGCCGCCTTCGGGGCGGGCGTGCAGGTGCACCTCGAGGTCGTTGGCGCCGCCGCCGCGCGCCACCATCTGCGGGTGCAGGCTGTTGGCGAGGTTGAGGATCTCGGCCTTGCGCTGCAGCAGCGCGGCCTTGGCCTTGGCCACGTGCGGCACATCCACCACCTGCACCTGGCCGATCAACACCGGCTCGGTGCTCTCGACGGTGAAGCCGCCGGCGCCACGCACCACCTTCGCCGCCGAGGACAGCGCGGCGACGATGGAGGGCTCTTCCACCACCAGCGGCACGACATAGTCGCGGCCGTTGACCAGGAAGTTGAGGCCGAGACCGACCGGCAGGCCCATCACGCCGACCACGTTCTCGATCATCTTGTCGGCCTTGTGGATCTTCAGCGTGTGCTCGCCGGAGATCAGGGCCTGGTAGTCATCGGCGGAGAGCCAGCCGCGCTCGTGGACCGCGCGGATGCGGTCGGACACGGACAGCTTGTAGAACTCGGGGAAGCGTGACCGCTCGGACTTCTCTGCACTCATAGTCGCTCAACTCCTTCTTCAGGGGACGTCGCCGGGCGCCGTCCCTTGGATGCAGCAAATCAAAAACCCGCCTAAAACCCGGTGTACTCCAGGTGCAGGCCCTGCTCGTCCACCGCCAGCGGCACGCAGCGGAAACCGGCCGCGGCGATGCGTTGCTCGACCTGCGCCAGACGCTCCGGCTCCAGCGCGAACGCCACGCCGAAGTCGCCGCCACCCGCGCCGCAAGGCTTGTAGCTGACACCGCTCTCCGCCGCCAGCCGCTCGAGCTGGACATGCTCCGGCGAGAAAATCTCCAGGCCGCAGGCGTTGCCGAACTGGCGCAGCGCCGCGCCATAAGCCGTGGCTGCCTCGATGAACGCGGCGGCGCGGGACTGCGCCGCGGCGTCGCAGGCGGCCTGGGCGATGCCGGTCAGGGCCTGCATATGGCTCGCATAGTCTGCGCCATGGCCCTTACGCCAGGCTGCCAGCCGGCCGAGGAAGTCGGAAGTCGAGGCCGAGCGGCCGGTCCAGACGAAACGCGCGTGCACCCCGGCGGGCCAGTTCACCGGCTCGAAACGGGGCTGCGTACCGCCTTCCAACAGGCGGTAGGAGATGACTCCGCCGATCAGGCCGGCGGCAACGTCGACGCCGCTGCCATGGCCGCCCTGGAATTCGCGATGCAGGTGCAGCAGGTGCTCGAGCCAGACGCGGCGGTTGGCGGTGGCGGCGCCTCGGCCGACGAACACCGCCATGGCCGAGGCCAGGGCCACGGTCAGCGCGGCACTGGAGCCCAGTCCCAGCTTGGAGCGCCCCGTGGCACCCTCGTCGAAGAATTCGGAGGTATCGAGCTGGAGGCTGAAGCCTCGGCCCGGCGGCGGCGCCAGCCCTTCGGCATGCAGGCCGCGCAGCACCTGATCGACCAGGCGCAGCTTCTCGGCCTGCTCCGGCGTGCCCAGCCACTCGGGCAGGCCGTCGACGCCGATACGCAGCGGCACCTGCGCCACGTTCATATCCGGCGCGCTGACCTCGGCAACACCGCCGGCCTTGGCCGAGATGCGCACCCTGGCGTGGCGGTTGACGCCCATCACCAGTGCAGGCGCGCCCTCCAGCACGGCGTAATCGCCGAGCAGGACCATCTTGCCGGGAGTGCTGGCGATGACGTCCATCATGCCGCGTACTCCACTTCGGAGATGACGCGCGAGCCGGCGCCGAGGCCGGTCTCGACCACGTTCAGCACGCCGGGGATCTCGCGCAGCGCAGCCTTGACCTGCTCGATTGCTTCCGGCGCGCAGACCGCCTTGACCTGCGGACCGGCATCTACGGTGAAAAACACCGGTACCCCCTGCCCGCGCAGCGCGCGCACCCGGCGCATGCACTCGACCGACGCACCGTTCCAGTACAGCAGGCCGGGCTGTGCGGCCAGGGCCAGAGCGTGCATCTTCAGGCAGCTGTGCTCGGAGATATCGGCCAGGGTCTCGAAATCGCGGGCCAGGATCGCCTTGCGCGCGACGGCGAGGTCGGCCTCCTGCGTGTCGATCCAGGCCTGCTGATAGGGTGAGGTCTGCGCGGTGCGGCGCATGCCCTCGCTGGAGCCCACTTCCTTGGCGGCGGTCGAGGTGATCGCCACCGCCACGCGCAGCGGCCAGGCCGCGGCATCGAGCAGAGGGGTGGCGACCGAGTCGGTGCCGTCGGCCAGCTTGCCGTGCGCCCATTCGACGTAGCCGCCGAAAATCGAGCGCGCGGCCGAGCCCGAGCAGCGGCGCGCCAGCACCGATTTCTCGGCGTCACTCAGGGACAGCTGGAGCGCGGCATCGCCGGCATGGATCAGGGCGGCGAAACCGGAGGCCGAGGAGGCCAGGCCGGCGGCGGTGGGGAAGTTGTTGCGGCTGTCGACGCGGGCGCGCCAGTTGACCCCGGCGCGCTGCCGCAGCAGGTCCAGGCACAGGCTGACCCGCTTGCCCTCGCCGGCATCGCTGCGGCCGTTGAGGCTGATCTGGTCCTGCTCCAGCCCCGCCTCGAAAGCGACCCGGGTGCGGGTCCACAGGGCGTCGAGGGTGATGGAGATGGAGCCGACCACCGGCAGGTTCAGTGCCGCGTCGCGCTTGCCCCAGTATTTCACCAGGGCGATGTTGGGCTGCGCCTGGGCGGCAGCACAGCCCAATAATGGATGGGCGCCGAGAACCACGGCGCGGGGTTCGGAATTCATGAACGGGGAATTTTTCTTGGGGTCCGGAGCGGTTCGGGCAGGCTGCAAACTTGGGCTTATGACGCCAATGCGCCGCCCGGCGCGCCTTCCTTGGGGGAAATCATGATTTCTCTATTTTAACACGCTGGCCACGGCCGGGGTCCTGGCCGGGAAGCTGCTGACCCGGGTCCAGGTGGTGCTGCCGCCCAGCAGGGTGATGCCCAGGTAGCCGCGCAGCCTGAGGTGGTCGGGGTCCTTGAGGCGGATCAGGCAGCGATAGGTGCGGCCATCGTCGGCATCGTAGACGTGGCCGCCGTTCCATTCCACCCCGTCGGCGCGGTAGTTCAGCCCCCAGATCAGGCGCAGGCCGTCGATGGTACGGCTGCGCAGCGCCGGATCGGGATTGTTGCGGTCGACGGCGACCTTGCCGTCCCAATCCGGGCCGTCTTCCGGGCCGTAATGGTCGCGCTGCTGCCAGACGATGCGGCCCTCGTAGCCGTCCCCGGCCCGGGCGATGCGGACCACCGCATCGCGGCTCTCCACCAGCCAATCGCCGACGATCGCATCGGCGGGATCGGCCAAAACCGGCCCCGGAACCAGCATCCAGGCCACGGCTGCCGCGCAGCAGGGCAGCCAGGCGCATAGCGACTTCAGAATAATCAAAAGCTTACGCGTTTCTTTCAATTGAGACACACATCCCAAATGTTGTCACAATGTCATCATTGAAGCCGTGTCAACTATTGTAAAGTTTAGTCTGGACAATATGTCCAACCCCATGTTCCACACCCTCTCCATCCTGGCCGGTACCGTTTTGTGCCTGGCGGCTGCCGGCTATGCCGGTTTTGCCGTCTATGCCGTGCTGCACGGCGTGCGACGCGCGGCGGCCATGGCGCTGCGCCAGCGGCGCGATTCCAGCCGGCTGCGGCCGGTCAGCGTACTCAAGCCGCTGTGCGGTGCCGAGCCGCACCTGTATGACAACCTGCGCAGCTTCTTTGCTCAGGCCCATCCGGCCTTCCAGCTGGTGTTCGGCGTGCGCGAAGCGGACGACCCGGCTGTCGCGGTGGTGCAGCGGCTGCGGGCGGAATTCCCGGCGGTGGACGCGGCCCTGGTGATCGACTCGCGGGTCCACGGCGCCAACCTCAAGGTCAGCAACCTGATCAACCTGCTGGCGGCCGCGCGCCACGACTGGCTGGTGCTGGCCGATAGCGACATCGGCGTCGCCCCCGACTACCTCGAACACGTCACCGTCCCGCTGGCCCAGCCGGACGTGGGCGTGGTGACCTGCCTGTATCGCGGCGTGCCGCGCGCCGGGCTGTGGTCGCGGCTGGGCGCGCTGTTCATCGACGACTGGTTCGCCCCCTCGGTGCAGGTCTCCAATGCTTTCGGCTCGACCCGCTTCGCCTTCGGCTCGACCATCGCGCTGCGGCGCGAGACGCTGCAGGCGGCGGGCAGCTTCGAGTCGCTGCGCGACGTCCTGGCCGACGATTTCTGGCTCGGCGAGTTCACTCGCCGGCGCGGCCTGCGCACGGTGCTGTCGCACGTGGTGGTGACCACTGACGTGATCGAAGGCAGCCTCAAGCAGCTGTGGCGCCATGAACTGCGTTGGCTGCGCACCATCCGCGCGGCCGAGCCGGCCGGCTTCGCCTTCACCTTCGTCACCTTCACCTTCCCGGTGCTGCTGGCCGGGCTGGCGTTGGCGCGCACCGAAGTGGCCCTGGGCCTCACCGTGATCGGGGCCGCGGCCCGCCTTGTGTTACATTATTTGCAACGCCAATGGAGGCTTGAACCCTCTCCGAAGCACGAAATCCTGCTGCTGCCCCTGCGTGACGGCCTGATGCTGGCCACCTGGGCAGCGGCGATGGCCGGCTCCCGCGTGCAATGGCGCGAGCAGGCCCTGGATGCCCGCCTTGATGCCCTGATTACCGGCTCCGGACTGCCGCCCGCGGCGGACGTGCTGGAGCAGTCGCCATCCCCGGCCTCCCCCGAGAACCCACTTCCCAATCGGACGTAAGTTTGACGATGACCATGAAAACCCTGTTCCTCCAAGCTCCTTCCTTCGATGGCTTCGACGGCGGCGCCGGCAGTCGCTATCAGGCCAAGCGCGAGGTCAAAGCCTTCTGGTTCCCGACCTGGCTGGCGCAGCCCGCCGCGATGGTGCCGGGCAGCCGCGTGCTCGACGCGCCCGCCGACGAGCTGACGGTCGAGCAATCGCTCGACATCGCCGCGGAATACGACCTGGTGATCATGCACACCAGCACGCCCTCCTTCCCCACCGACGCCAAGTTCGGCGAGCTGCTGAAGGCGCGCAAGCCCGGCATCATGGTCGGCATGGTCGGCGCCAAGGTCGCGGTCGATCCGACCGGCTCGCTCAAGGCCAGCGCTGCCATCGACTTCGTTGCCCGCGAGGAATTCGACTACACCTGCAAGGAAGTGGCCGAAGGCAAGCCCTTCGCCGACATCCTGGGCCTGTCGTTCAAGCTCGATGACGGCACGGTGAAGCACAACGCGCCGCGCCCGACCATCGAGGACATGGACGCCCTGCCCTTCGTCGCGCCGGTGTACAAGCGCGACCTGAAGATCGAGAACTACTTCATCGGCTACCTCAAGCACCCGTACGTGAGCTTCTACACCGGGCGCGGCTGCCGCTCCAAGTGCACCTTCTGCCTGTGGCCGCAGACCGTCGGCGGCCACCGCTACCGCGTGCGCTCGGCGC
>CAYWPB010000235.1:0-6367 GCA_964458725.1 uncultured Nevskia sp.
GCAGCAGCGCGGCCAGCGTGGTCCGCAGAGGTCCGTTCAGGTTCAGCTTCATGTCCGACTTCCCGGTCGTGATGAGAGGCC
This sequence comes from uncultured Nevskia sp., assembly GCA_964458725.1. Taxonomy (GTDB): domain Bacteria; phylum Pseudomonadota; class Gammaproteobacteria; order Nevskiales; family Nevskiaceae; genus Nevskia. The sequence goes on from CAYWPB010000235.1 coordinate 82, forward strand.
ACATGCTGCATTGAAAAACTGCCGCGGACAACCGCGGCGGCGCGCGCATTCCAGCGGCGGCGCGAAGGCGCTAAAATACCGGACCAATCTGGTCTTTAATCGCGGCTCCCCCGTCCCCAGCTTTCCCGCATGTCTTACGAAACTGTCACCCTCACGCGCGACGTGGTCGGCGTGCTCATCCCCGCCGGCACCAAGGTGGAGCTGCCGGAAGGCGCCGAGGCCAGCATCACCCAGGCTCTGGGCGGCAGCTACACCGTGCAGCTGCAGGGCCACCTGTTCCGCATCGAGGGCAAGGACGCGGACGCCATCGGTAAGACGCCGCAGGGCGTGCCCGACCTCGCCGCCGACGCCAGCGAGGATGAGGTGGAAAAGGCCGTGTGGCAGCAGATGAAAACCTGCTACGACCCGGAAATCCCCATCGACATCGTCGAGCTGGGCCTGATCTACGAGTGCCGGCTCGAGCCGGTGATCGAGGGCGGCGGCTGGCGCGTGCGCGTGGTGATGACCCTCACCGCGCCCGGCTGCGGCATGGGCGACGTGCTGGTCAACGACGTCAAGGGCAAGGTGGTGCAGATCCCCGGCGTGCGCGAGGCCGACGTCGAGCTGACCTTCGACCCGCCCTGGACCCGCGAAATGATGAGCGAGGCCGCGCAGCTGCAAGCGGGATTCATGTAAAGGCGCGAGCAGCGTGGAGGGGCCCCGTGCGCAAGCACGGGGATCCTAGCGTCGCGAGTCGCCGGGTAAGTGTGTAACGCTCTCGCAGCGTGGAGGGGCCCCGTGCGCAAGCACGGGGATCCTAGCGTCGCGAGTCGCCGGGAAATGGTGCTGCCCTTTCGCAGCGTGGGGGCTCATGCATTAGCATGAGAGTCCCAGTGTCGCGAGTCGCCGCGATCAAGTGCTGAACTTATGAGCAATACCCTCACCCGCGGCGTGCGCATCATTGTCGAGCCGCGCTATGTGCCCGACCAGTCCGACCCCGCGGCCCAGTCCTGGCTGTTCGCGTACCACGTCACCATCCGCAACGAGGGCACGGTGACGGTGCAGCTGCGGTCGCGCCACTGGGTCATCACCAATGGCGAAGGCAAGATCGAGGAAGTGCGCGGCCCTGGCGTGGTCGGCTACCAGCCCACGCTCAAGCCGGGCGAGCAGTTCCAGTACACCAGCGGCTGCCCGCTCGGCACGCCGGTCGGCACCATGCACGGCAGCTTCCAGATGGTGACCGAGGGCGGCGAAGCCTTCGACGCGCTGATCGAGCCGTTCCGCCTCGCCGTGCCGCGCATCCTCAACTAACAGGCCCTACCCGCCCTTCGTAAAGAGCGCCCGCCCGCGGCGAAAACGCGGTAGCCTTGGTCAAAGGCTGAAATAAACCGTGGAGAAGCGGACATGCGGTTCGGGCGAACTCGCTGCACGCGGAGTGGCCGCATCCTGGTGGCCTGTTGCCTGCTGTCGCTGTGCTGGAGCGGCGCGGCCCGCGCGCAGACGCCCAATCCCCTCAACGAATGGCAGTATTCCGCCGGCGTGGTGCTGAAGAAGCGCTTCGATCCCGACCCGCCACACTGGGAAGCGCTGCTCGGCTTCGGCGGCGAGATGCTGCCCCGCTTCGAGGGCTCCGGCAGCTACTACTTCGAGCCCGGCCCGACCATCGACGTGCGCTACCGCGACATCGCCTTCTTCTCCACCGGCGAGGGCCTGGGAGTGAACCTGCTGCGCAGCGTCAACTACCGCGCCGGCGTCGCCCTCACCTACGACCTCGGCCGCAGCGAGGGTACCTACTACCGGCTGCAGGGGCGCGGCGACATCTCGCCCTCGCCCGCGATCAAGACCTTCGCCGAGTACGTGCTGTTCCCGGCGATCCTGCGGGTCGATGCGCGCTACAACATGGGCGGTGTCGGCGGCTGGATCGGCGACGCCAGCCTCTACGCGCCGGTGGCCGGCAACGATCATTTCTTCGTCTTCGCCGGCGGCACCGTCACCATCGCCGACCGCACCAACATCCGCCACGCTTTCGGGGTCGACGCGCAGCAGTCGATGAACACCGGCGAACCCCTTTACACCCCGAGCGGCGGCTTCAAGTCGGCGGGCATGGGCGTCAACGCCACCTACATCTTCAACGAGCACTGGTTCCTCGACGGCGTCGCCGCCGCCACCCGCTTCATCGGCCAGGCCTCGAACAGCCCGGTGGTGGAGGACAAGTGGCAGTTCGCTTTCAGCCTCAGCCTGGCTTACGACTTCCGCTGGGCAAGGTTGCGCAATCCGGACAAGTAAAGCTTGCCGCCTATCCGATACTAGGCGTTACGTGCCCGATGCATGCGCCACGCCGTGGCGTACTCGTCCCATAGGTAGCGCACAAACGCGCTGAACACACCGCGCTGCAAATCGGGCGCCAGGCCATCGCCCGCCCGCGCGATCTGCTGGTAGTACCAACCCTGCTGCCCCAGCACGTTGACCAGCTTGAACAGGAACACCTTCGAGGTCGGCGCGAACAGGCCCGGCCCCCACCGCAGCGAGCGCTCGTAGCCCGGCAGCGGCTGGTCCGAGCCGTCGAGCAGGCGCTGCGGCACGTTGGGGTCGGTGCACAGCGGCCGCGCCAGGCCGATCACATCGACCGCGCCGCCGGCCAGCGCGTCCTCCATGCCGGCGCGGCTGCGGAAGCCGCCGGTCAGCATCAGCGGCATCGTCGCCACCTTGCGCATCGCCGTGGCGTAGTCGAGGAAGTAGGCTTCGCGCCGGCGCGTGCTCTCGGCCTTCTGCGGCTCCGCCATCGGCGCGGCGGCCGCGTCGAGCGCGGTCTTCGCTTCGCCGCTGTAGCCGAGCAGGCGCGGCTGCTCGTAGGTGCCGCCGGAAATCTCCAGCAGGTCCAGCTTGCAGGCGTTGAGCCACTGCACCACCCGCAGGCACTCCTCGTTGCTGAAGCCGCCCTGCTGGAAGTCGGCCGAGTTGAGCTTGAGCGCCACCGGGAAGTCATCGCCAACCGCCGCGCGCACCGCCTTCACCGCTTCCAGCAGGAAGCGCGCGCGGTTTTCCAGGCTGCCGCCCCAGGCATCCGTGCGCCGGTTGGTGACCGGCGACAGGAAGGCGCTAAGCAGGTAGCCGTGCGCGCCGTGCACCTGCACGCCGGTGAAGCCGGCCTCGCGCGCGGTGCGCGCCACCCGCGCGTAGCGCTGGATGAAGTCGAGGATCTCCTCCTCGCGCAGCGCGCGCGGCCGGCGGTAGTTGGCCAGCATCTTCAGCTGCACCGCCGAGGGACCCATCGGCTCACCAGTGACGTACCAGGGCGACTGGCGGCCCGCGTGGCTGATCTGCATCCACAGGTGGTTGCCGGCGGCAGTACCGGCTTTCGCCCAGGCCCTGAGCCGCGCCATCGACTCGGCATCCGGCGGCGCCGGGTCGACCGCAACGTTGCCCGGCCGTTCCAGCACGCGGCGGTCGATCATCACGTTGCCGCTCAGCAGCAGGCCGGCGCCGCCTTCGGCCCAGGCGCGGTACAGGCGCACGTGCCGCTCGCTGGCGCGCAGCTGCGCATCGGCGATGCCCTCGGTCATCGCCGCCTTGGCGATGCGGTTCGGCAGGATCGCGCCGCAGGGCAGGCGCAGCGGCTGGTTGAGCAGGCTGGTCATGGCATCGTTCCCGAAAGGTGCTACACGCTAGCGGGAGACGGCGTGACGGGAAAGAGCGCCGGCGTCATCGATGTTCCCCCTCCCCCTGCGGGAGGGGGTCAGGGGGAGGGGTCGGTGGCGGAGGAGATCTGCGCGTTCGCAGAGCGCGCTTCTGCGGGATGCCGACGCTCAGCCCACGTTTGCCAGCTGCGACTCGTCACCCTCCAGCCAGCGCAGCGAGCCCGGCGTGGTGAGAATCTGGCCGGTCTCGACCAGGGTCTTGATGCCGGACAGGACCATCGGCCAGCCGCCATAGAGCTGCCCGTTGGCGCCCTCGCGCAGCTGGTCATGGGTCACCAGCAGGCGGCAGGAGTCCCGCACCTGGGTGATCTCCCAGGTCACGCGCGAGGCGCCTTCCGCCTTCACGTCCTCACCCCACAGCGCCACCAGGGTGTGCACCAGCCGCCGCGGCGGATCGACCTCCAGCACCTCGCCTTCGAAGATCAGGCTCTCGCCGCCCTTGCCCTTGATGGCGGCGCCCTTCTTCCAGGTGGAGGTCACCACCGCGCCGAAATTCCACTTGCGGCGCATCTGCGTGTCGGTGATGGCGTGCCACAGTTGTTCCGGCGTGGCCTTGATGTAGATCTCGTAGACTTTTTCCATGGTCCTGTTCTCCAGTTCGCGTTTGAGGCCGGTCAGGGCGGCGGCCCAGGGCTCGGCGTACTTGCTCACCCAGCGGTCGTGGATGAGGCGGATCGGGACGGCATTCAGGAAATGCAGCTTTTCGCGGCCGCGACGCTTGGCGACCACCAGCCCTGCTTCCTCCAGCTGCCGCAGGTGCTTCATCACGCCGAAGCGCGTCATCGGCACCCGTGCCTCCAGCATGCTCAAGGTCTGGCCGTCTTCCTTGAACAGCTCGTCGAGCAGGCTGCGGCGGGTTGGATCGGCGAGGGCCTTGAATACTTCGTCCATGGACGAACAATAGGTGACCTTTTGGTCACATGTCAAGCCGAGTAAGGCAAGCCATTGTTTAATTTTGATTTAACCGGCTGTTGGCTAGCCTGCGTCCTGCTTTTTTGACTCGTCATTCCCGCGAAAGCGGGAATCCAGGAAGACCCACCGCGGCGCACTCTGGCAGCCCGCTGGATTCCCGCTTTCGCGGGAATGACGCATCACTATTTCTGGCAATTCGGACAGAAGTAAGTCGACCGCTGCCCCAGCACCAGCTTCCTGATCGGCGTCTTGCATACCCGGCAAGGCTCGCCGTCGCGGTCGTAGACCATCAGCACCTGCTGGAAATACCCATTGGAACCGTCGCTGCCGCGGAAATCGCGCAAGGTGGTGCCGCCGTAGTCGAGCGCGGAGTTGAGCACCTTGACGATGGCGACGGCGAGCTTGTGGTACTGGGCCCGCGTGACTTTGCCGGCGGCGGTCTTCGGCCGGATGCCGGCATGGAACAGGGCTTCCGAGGCGTAGATGTTGCCGACGCCGACGACAATGCGGCCGTCCATGATGAACAGCTTCACCGCGGCGCTGCGGCCGCGCGAGCGTTCGTAGAGATAGTCGCCGTCGAACTCGGCGGAGAATGGCTCCGGCCCCATGTCAGCCAGCAGCACGTGCTGCGCTTCGGCGGCGGGCCAGGGCAGGACGGCGCCGAAGCGGCGTGGGTCGTGGAAGCGCAGCAGCATCTTGCCGGACAGCAGCAGGTCGACATGATCGTGCTTCTTCAGTGGCGTTTTCGGATCGAGCAGCAGCAGGCGGCCGGTCATGCCCAGGTGCACGATCAGGCGGTCGCCGCCGAGATCGAAGATCAGGTACTTGCCGCGCCGCGCCATACCGCGGATCTTGCGGCCGCGGGCGAACTCGGCGAACTCGGCGGGGATCGGCCAGCGCAGGCGCGAGTCGCGCACGGTGACGGCCTGGATGGTGCGGCCCACCACATGCGGCTCTAGGCCGCGGCGGACGGTTTCGACTTCGGGAAGCTCAGGCATGGCGGCGAGTTTCCGCTATTTTGCCGCGCCTGGAAATGCGCGTCGCTCACGCCCCGCAAAGAAAAAGCCCCGCGGCAGCGAGGCTTCGATTTCACTTCTTGGCCGGCGCAGCGGCCTGCTGGTCGTCCTTCGCCGGCCCCTTCTGCCCGGTGGCCGGCGGCAGCGGCAGCTTAAGCAGCTGGTCGGCATCGGTCTTGGCCAGGCTGTAGCGGACCCTGAGATCGGCGCGCTCCAGCACCAGCTGCGGATCGCGGCTGACGATGGTGAAGCTCAGCAGCTTGCCGTCCTTAAGCGTGACGGTCGCCACTTCCGGACCAGCAGCCGGCTTGGCGTCCACCGGAACGGCCGCGTTCCACAGCGCCCGCGCGCGGCTCCAGGCGTCGGCGAACTTCTGCAGCTCGTCGCTGCCGGCCTTGGGATCGGCCGGCTCGGCGGTCCAGGACTTGCCGAAATAGAGTTTCAAATTCACGATCGAAGCCTTGCTTTTCTTAGCCAAGCTCGAAAAGGCCGTTTCCATTCTGAGTTGCCAAAAAACTGGCGAAAGCCCTAATGGCCTTTGTGGACTGTGATATCGCGAGTTTCCTCTCCAAACCGTCTGGCTCGTCGCTTATCTCGGCATATGTTTTCCCGTCTCCCCCGTCGGGACAGAACACGACGTCCCAGTAGCGGCGAGACGACCATGATTCGAAACGCTCTTAG
>CAYWPB010000236.1:0-6334 GCA_964458725.1 uncultured Nevskia sp.
CCCTGGGTGGGCGCACACCCGGTCGCGGGGGGGGGGGCGGTAACACGGGGCGCCGGGGGCGAGGGCGTGGGGCAGATCAAGTTCATTGGCCTGCGCCGCAAGATCGCAGAGGCGATGCAGCGCTCCAAGCAGCGCATCCCGCATTTCGCCTACGTCGAGGAAGTGGACGTCACCGAGCTGGAAGCGCTGCGCAACCACCTCAACGACAGCCGCCGCCCGGACCAGGCCAGGCTGACCCTGCTGCCGTTCCTGGTGCGGGCCCTGGTGCGCGCCGTGCCGGAGCACCCGGAAGTGAACGGCACCTTCGACGACGAGGCGGGCGTGGTGCACCGCCCGGCCGCGCTGCATGTCGGCATCGCCGCGCAGACGCCCAACGGCCTGGTGGTCCCGGTGGTGCGTCATGCCGAGACGCTCGACCTGTGGCAGTGCGCCGCCGAGATCAAGCGCCTGGCCGAGGCGGCGCGCGCCGGCAAGGCCACGCGCGAGGAGCTGTCCGGCTCCAGCATCACCATCAGCAGCCTTGGCCCGATGGGCGGCATCGTCTCCACCCCGGTGATCAACGCGCCGGAAGTGGCCATCGTCGGCGTCAACAAGATGATCGAGCGGCCCATGGTGCGCAATGGACAAGTCGTGATCCGCACCATGATGAACCTGTCCTCGTCCTTCGATCACCGCATCGTCGACGGCTGGAACGCGGCGGAGTTCATCCAGCACCTCAAGCGCCTGTTCGAGAATCCGGCGACCTTGTTCATGGATTGAGGCGCGCTTGCCTCTCCCGCCGGGAGAGGCCGCCGCGCAGCGGCGGGTGAGGGGCGCTCTCATCCAGCCGCGTGGTTCATCGAGAGTGCGCCCCTCACCCCCGCCCCTCTCCCGGAGGGAGAGGGGGAACAACCGGAAGCAGCAGCATGGCCAAGACCCTCAATACCAAAGTCCTCGTCGTCGGCGGCGGCCCCGGCGGCTACGTCGCCGCCATCCGCGCCGGCCAGCTCGGCCTGGACACCGTCATCGTCGAGGAGGACCGCGTCGGCGGCACCTGCCTGCTGCGCGGCTGCATTCCGTCCAAGGCGCTGATCCACGCCGCCGGCAAGTTCCACGAGCTGGGCCATGCCGGCAACATCGGCATCAAGCTCGACGGCGCCGCCAGCTTCGACCTCGGCCAGGCGGTGAAGTGGAAGGACGGCATCACCCACAAGCTCAACAGCGGCGTGGCCGGCCTGCTGGCCAAGGCCAGGGTCAAGACGGTCAAGGGCCGCGCCGTGTTCAGCGACGCCAAAACCTGCGCGGTGGAGACCACCGACGGCCCGGTCACGATCCGGGCCGAGCACGTCATCCTCGCCACCGGTTCGCTGCCGGTGGAGCTGAAGATCCTGCCCTTTGGCGGCGATATCCTCTCCTCCACCGAGGCGCTGTCGCTGCCGGAGGTGCCGAAGCGCCTGGCCGTGGTCGGCGCCGGCTACATCGGCCTGGAACTGGGCATCGCCTTCGCCAAGCTCGGCAGCCAGGTCACCGTGGTCGAGGCGCAGGAGCGCATCCTGCCGCTGTACGACGCCGAGCTGAGTCGTCCGGTCGAGCGCTGGCTGAAGAAGAACGGCGTCACCGTGCACCTCAAGTCCAAGGTCACCGGTTCCGGCGGCAAGGGCAAGAAGCTGGCGCTGAACTACGAGGACGCCGAGGGCAAGGCCGCGGAAATCCCCTGCGACAAGATTCTGGTCACAGTCGGCCGCCGCGCCAACACCCAGGGCTGGGGCCTGGAGCGGATGGGCGTCGACATGAACGGCCCGTTCGTGAAGATCGACAACCAGTGCCGCACCGCGATGAAGAACGTCTGGGCCATCGGCGACCTCACCGGCGAGCCGATGCTGGCGCACCGGGCCTCGGCCCAGGGCGAACTGGTGGCCGAGATCATCGCCGGCCGCAAGCGCGCGTTCGAGCCGACCGGCATCCCCGCGGTCTGCTTCACCGAGCCGGAGATCGTCTCGGTCGGCCTGTCGCCCGAGCAGGCCAAGGCCGCCGGCCATGCCATCAAGGTCGGCAACTTTCCCTACGCCGCCAGCGGCCGCGCCATGAGCATGGAAGCGGCGGGCGAGGGCGGCTTCGTCCGCGTCGTCGCGCGCGCCGACAATCACCTGGTGCTGGGCATCCAGGCGGTGGGCGCGCACGTCTCGGAGCTGTCAGGCGAGTTCGCCCACGCGCTGGAGATGCAGGCGCGGCTGGAAGACATCGCCGGCACCATCCATGCGCACCCGACCCTGAGCGAGGCGTTCATGGAGGCTTCGCTGGCGGCGCTGGGGCACGCGATTCACATCTAAAAGCAACAGCGATCTCACGCAGAGGCGCAAGAACAGCACAAGCTTTTCCTCTTGCGTCTCTGCGCTTCTCCGCGTCTCCGCGCGAGGCTGTTGATCCTGATCAGCCTCGTTATCGCGCAAACGCCCAGTACTTGCTGAAGATGAAGGTCAGCACCGGCGTCACGAACAGAATGCCGACCAGCGCGCTGTTCGCTCCCAGCCCGAGCGGCCCGGTCAGCAGCCAGGTGATGAAGGTGTTGCTGCACAGGCCCAGTAGCGCGGTGAGCAGGAATTTCACCAGGCTGGCGCGGGTATCGAGGCCGGCCGCTTGCGCGGCGAAGGTCCAGTGGCGGTGGCCGAGGAAGGAGAGGGCGAAGGCGCAGCCGAAGGCCGCCACCGTGGCCGGTACCGGCGGCAGCCACAGGTTGTGCACCATCAGCCAGTAGGTGCCGGCATGGACGGAGGTGGCGAGCAGGCCGACCACCCCGAATCTGGCGACCTGCGCCAGCGACTGTTCCGTGCTCATGCTGCTCACGGCGCGGAGGAGGCCGGCTTGGCCTCGTGCAGCTTGCGCACCACGTACAGCGGCCGCTGCTTCGACTCCATGAAGATGCGACCGACGTATTCCCCCAGCACGCCGATGCTGAGCAGGTTGACGCCGCCGAAGAACATCACGGCGACGATCAGGGAGGCGTAGCCGGGCACGTCATTGCCCTCGATCAGGGTGCGGATCACGATGAAGCTGCCGTAGAGGAAGGAGATGCCGGCGATGACCATGCCGACCCAGGTCCACAGCCGCAGCGGCACGGTGCTGAACGAGGTGATGGCCTCGATCGCCAGGCGCAGCAGGCGGCGGTAGTTGAAGCTGCTCTGGCCAGCGACGCGCGCCGGGCGCTGGTGCTCGATCAGGTACTGGCGGAAGCCGACCCAGGCGAACAGGCCCTTGTTGTAGCGGGTGCGCTCGGGCAGCGCCAGGAAGGCTTCGATCACGGCGCGGTCGAGCAGACGGAAGTCGCCGGCGTGCGGCACGAAGCGCATCTCGGAAACGGCGTTGAGCGAGTAGTAGAAGGCCCGCGACAGCAGGCGCCGCGGCGCGCTGTCGGTGCCGCGCTCGGCATGCACCGCCACCACCGTCTCGTAGCCCTCGCGCCACTTTTGCAGCATCTGCGGGATCAGCTCGGGCGGGTCCTGCAGGTCGGCGTCGATGGTGATGGCGCAGGCGCCGCGGCAGTGCCACAGCCCGGCGGTCAGCGCCGCCTCCTTGCCGAAGTTGCGCGACAGGTCGATGACGCGCAGTTGCGGGATCGAATCCTGCAGGCGCAGCAGGCGCGCCAGGGTGTCGTCGGCGCTGCCGTCATTGACCATCACGATCTCGAAGCTGGGGCTGGCGGCGGCGAGCACTGGCAGCAGCGCGGCGAACAGCGGCTCGAGCCCGGCGCTCTCGTTGTGCGCCGGGATCACCACGCTCAGCTCCGGCCCAGCGCCGTCGTCCGGGCGGGCGGGAAGCCCGGCGCCGCTCATGGCGTGCACCGCGGTGCAGGGGCTGGCCGCTGGCTGCTCAATGCATGCTCCTTGGTCGGGTGGCGGGAAAATTCCGGCCGGTTCCGGCGGATTATAGGTGGCCCGGCCGGCGCCGCGCCGCGCCTCCACGCGTTATATTGGGGATGAACATCCGGTCCGCGCCCCGCCGGGGCGGGCGGGGCCAGCACGATCCGGGGTCTCATGAGCACAGCAGGGCAGGCGGCAGGCGGCCGTTCATTTCTCTCCAGTCTGAGCATCCAGGCCAAGCTGGCGCTGGCCTACGGCATCGTGCTGACGATGTTCGTCGCCACCTGCCTGATGGTGTTCACCAGCTACCAGGAGCTGGGCGACGCTCGTGCCTGGGTCCGGCACACCTACAGCGTGATCCTCAACATGGACCGGCTGAAGGAAGCGGTGTTGCAGCAGCGGATCGACATCGTCACCGCCTCGCGCGACCCCGCCTACCTGGCTCACTACCGGGTAGCGCAGGCCGACTTCCAGCGCAATTTCGAGGATCTCAAGCAGCTCACGCTGGACAATCCTGCGCAGCAGCAGCGCCTGGACCAGATCGGCGTGACCATGAACGGCTGGTACGAGGCGGTGGCCCAGCCGATCGTCGCCCGCGCCCAGGCGATGCAGGCCGGCGAGACGGTGCCGGCGGTGGCCCCCGGCGCCTCGCAGTACGGGTACGGCCAGCTGGAGAACCTGATCTCGATGCTGCAGGACGGCGAACAGGCCGAGCTGACCCTGCTGCAGCAGCGCCAGGAGGCGGTGGCCGCGGTCAGCTCGCACCTGGTGGAAACCGTGTTCGTGATGCTGGTGCTGGGCGTGCTGATCGGCTTTGCCACCATCGTCTTCACCCGCAGCCAGATCAGCAGCCCGCTGGTGTCCCTGACCGGGCTGATGGAGCGCATCACCGGCGGCGACACCGCCGTCGAAGTCCCGGCGACCCGGCGCGACGACGAGATCGGCGCGCTGGCGCGCGGCCTGGAGTCGTTCCGCTCGCTCAAGCACCGGACCGACGCCGAGGCCTGGGTGCGGCAGTACCTGCTGGACATCAACGCCGGCCTGCAGACCGCCTCGACCCTCGACGAATTCGCCGAGATCCTGCTGTCCAGCCTGTGCTATCTGCTGCACGCCGGCTACGGCGCCTTCTTCGCCTGGGACGAGACGCAGCAGGAGCTGTTTCTGCGTGCCGGCTTTGGCTACGGCGGCCACGACGAGTTGCCCAAGCACTTTAAGTCCGGCCAGGGACTGGTCGGCCAGTGCGTGCGCGACGGCAAGCCGATCCGCATCGCGCCGGTGCCGGAGACCTACCTGCGCATCGGCTCGGGCCTGGGCGAGGCGCCGCCGCGCTGCCTGATGGTGTACCCGGTGCAGGGCCGCAGCATCCTCGGCGTGGTCGAGCTGGCCGCGTTCGAGCTGCCCAGCGCCGATCAGGAGAGCCTGCTCACGGAGCTGCTGCGCAACGCCGGGCTGCAGCTCGAGGCCATCGTCGCCTCGGAGAAGACCCGGGCCCTGCTGGCGCAGTCCCAGGCCCAGACCGAGGAGCTGCAGGCCTCGGAGGAGGAGCTGCGCGCCACCAACGACGCCCTGCAGGACAAGAACCGCCTGCTCGAGGAGCAGCGCCGCCGCCTGCAGGACTCGGAGGCGGCGCTGACCGCCCAGGCCGAGGAGCTGCGCGCCACCAACGAGGAGCTGGAGGAAACCGGCCGCATCCTCAACGAGTCCAACGTGCAGCTGGAGCAGACCCGCCAGGCGCTGGAGCAGAAGGCCGGAGAGGTGACGCGGGCCAGCCAGTACAAGTCCGAGTTCCTCGCCAACATGTCGCACGAACTGCGCACGCCGCTCAACAGCATCCTGATCCTGGCCAAGAGCCTGGCGGACAACGAAGAAGGCCACCTCAACGTCGACGAGACCGAGTCGGCCCGGGTGATCCACGACAGCGGCAGTCACCTGCTCAACCTGATCAACGACATCCTCGACCTGTCCAAGATCGAGGCCGGCAAGATGGAGGCGGTAGCCGAAGATCTTGCCGTGCCGGATATCCTAGCGGTGTGCGAGCGCCGCTTCCGCCCGGTGGCCAAGCAGCGCGGCCTGGCGCTGCGGGTGGAGCAGGGCGAGGGCCTCCCGACCAGCCTGCGCAGCGACAGCGCCAAGCTGCAGCAGATCCTCACCAATCTGCTGTCCAACGCCTTCAAGTTCACCGAGCAGGGCCGCGTCACGCTGCGCCTGGTCCGGCCCGACGCCGCTCCGTCCGGCGCGCCGGAGCTGGAGCCGCAGCGCGCGGTGCTGTTCGAGGTGCAGGACACCGGCATCGGCATTCCACCGGACAAGCTCGGGCGCCTGTTCGCCGCCTTCGAACAGGCCGACGCCTCGACTTCGCGCAAATACGGCGGCACCGGCCTGGGCCTGGCGATCAGCCTGCGCATGGCGCGCCTGCTCGGCGGCGACCTGCAGGTGGAGAGCTCGCCCGGAGCGGGTTCGACCTTCCGGCTGTGGCTGCCGGAGCGCTTCGAAGGCCC
>CAYWPB010000237.1:0-6320 GCA_964458725.1 uncultured Nevskia sp.
AGCGGAAGACGCTGAGCGCCTGAAGAACGACCCGATCTACCGTGCCCGCATGGAGGCCGAGGCCGCGCGCCGCCGCGCCGCCGAGAACCTGCGCCGCGCCACCGAGGTGCCGGTCGTCCCGCCGCCGGTTGCGGCAACGCCGGCACAGCCGCCGGCCAACAAGCCGGAGCGCGATCGCGGTGGTTCGCACCACCGCAACGAGCTGCACCTGGCCGCTGGCAAGGGCGGCAACCGCCGCGAGAAGAAGAGCAAGAAGCCGACCGGGCAGCTGCGCGTGGAAAACGTGCACGGCTTCGAGAAGCCCACCGCTCCGGTGGTGCGCGAGGTCGAGGTGCCGGAAGCCATCACCGTCGGCGATCTCGCCGCGAAGATGGCGGTGAAGGCCACCGACCTGATCAAGGCGATGATGAAGAGCGGCGTGTTCGCCACCATCAACCAGATCATCGACCAGGATACGGCGGCGATCATGGTGGAAGAGCTCGGCCACAAGGCCAAACTGATCAAGTCCACCGACGCCGAAGAGGCGCTGGAGCAGGCCGCCACGGGCGAGACGCGCGACCTGGAGCAGGCGACACGCCCGCCGGTCGTGACCATCATGGGCCACGTCGACCATGGCAAGACCTCGCTGCTCGACTACATCCGCAAGACCCGCGTCGCCGCCGGCGAGGCAGGCGGCATCACGCAGCACATCGGCGCCTACCACGTCACCACCAACAAGGGCGTCATCACCTTCCTCGACACGCCGGGCCATGCCGCGTTCACCCGCATGCGCGCCCGCGGCGCGCAGATCACCGACATCGTGATCCTGGTGGTCGCGGCCGACGACGGCGTGATGCCGCAGACCAAGGAAGCGATCCAGCACGCCCGCGCCGCCAAGGCGCCGATGGTGGTGGCGGTGACCAAGGTCGACAAGCACGAGGCCGACATCGAGCGCGTGCGCACCGAACTGTCCAAGGAAGAGGTGATCTCGGAAGAGTGGGGCGGCGACACCCAGTTCGTCGGCGTCTCCTCGGTCACCGGCGAGGGCATCGACAAGCTGCTCGACGCCATCCTGCTGCAGGCCGAGGTGCTGGAGTTGAAGGCTCCGGTCGATGGCCTGGCGCGCGGCACCGTGGTCGAGTCCTCGCTGGAGAAGGGCCGCGGCCCGGTCGCCACCGTGCTGGTCCGCGCCGGCACCCTGCGTCAGGGCGACGTGATCCTGACCGGCCCGTACTTCGGCCGCGTTCGCGCCATGTTCGACGAGGCCGGCCTGCCGGTGAAGGAAGTCGGCCCGTCGATCCCGGTCACGGTGCTCGGCCTGTCCGGCGCGCCGGACGCGGGTGACGACATGGCGGTGGTGGCGGACGAGCGCAAGGCGCGCGAACTGGCCCTGCTGCGCGAGGCCAAGCTGCGTGAAGCCAAGCTGGCGCAGACCCAGGCGGTGCGCATGGACCAGGTGTTCGCGCGCATGGGCGAAACCGGCGAGCAGAAGTCGCTCAACCTGATGGTCAAGGCCGACGTGCAGGGTTCCGCCGAGGCGCTGACCGAGGCGTTGCGCAAGCTGCCCAGCGCCGAGGTCAAGGTGCAGGTGGTGTCGAGCAGCGTCGGCGGCATCAGCGAGTCCGACATCGAGCTGGCGCTGGCTTCGCGCGCCATCATCATCGGCTTCAACGTCCGCGCCGACAGCGTGGCGCGCCGCCGCATCCAGGACACCGGTGTGGACGTGCGCTACTACAGCATCATCTACGACGTCATCAACGACGTGTCCGATGCCATCGGCGGCCTGCTCGGCACCGAGACGCGCGAGCAGATCGTCGGCACGGCGCAGGTGCGCGACGTGTTCCGCTCCTCCAAGTTCGGCGCGATCGCCGGCTGCCTGGTGATGGAAGGCGAGGTCCGCCGCGGCCTGCCGATCCGCGTGCTGCGCAACAACACCGTGATCTACGAAGGCGAGCTGGAATCGCTGCGCCGCCACAAGGATGACGTGTCCAAGGTCGTGGTCGGCACCGAGTGCGGCATCGGCGTGAAGAACTACAACGACGTCAAGGTCGGCGACCAGATCGAGTGCTACGAGCGCATCGAAGTGCGCCGTACGGTCAGCGCGGAAGCCTGATGCCGAAGGAGTTTTCGCGGACGCTGCGCCTCAACGCGCAGCTGCAGCGCGAGCTGTCGACGCTGATCCGCGACGAGCTGACCGACCCGCGGGTGAAGCGGGTCAGCATCACGGCAGTGAGCGTTTCGCCGGACATGCGCAATGCGCGTATCTCCATGAGCCAGCTCGGCAGCGATGCCGAGCTGACCGCCGCGGTGAAGGCGCTCAACGGCGCCGCGGTGCTGCTGCGCCATCGCCTCGGCAAGATCCTCAAGCTGCGCTACATGCCCGCCCTGAGCTTCGTCGCCGATACTGCGCTGCGCGAGGGTGACCGCATCGGTGTGCTGATCCGCGAAGCGACCGCGGCCGACCGCGCCTCGCATCCGGAGCCGGCTCCGGAAGACAAGAAGCCCGATGCAGAAGAGTAGGGCGCCGCGCCGCAAGGTCGACGGCATCCTGTTGCTCGACAAGCCGCTGGGCTTGAGCTCGAACACCGCACTGCAGATCGTCCGGCGGCTCTACAACGCCGACAAAGCCGGCCACACCGGCAGTCTCGATCCGCTCGCCACCGGCCTGCTGCCGGTATGCCTGGGCGAGGCGACCAAGCTCTGCGGCTACCTGCTCGACGCCGACAAGCGCTACCGCGCCCGCGTGCGCCTGGGCGTCCGCACCAGCACCGGCGACGCCGAAGGCGAGGTGGTGGCGACCTCCGATCCCGCGCTGGCCAGCCGCGCCGACCTGGAAGCCGCTATCCCGCGCTTCCTCGGCGAGATCGAGCAGGTGCCGCCGATGCACTCGGCGCTGAAGCGCGATGGCCAGCCGCTGTACCGCCTGGCCCGCGCCGGCATCGAGGTCGAGCGGGCGTCGCGCCGGGTCCGCATCAGCGAGCTGCGTTTGCTCGACTGGAACGGCACGGAGTTCGAATTCGAGGTCGCCTGTTCCAAGGGCACTTATGTCCGTACCCTGGCCGAGGACTGGGCCGCCGCGGCGGGACAGCAGGCCCACCTGTCGGCCCTGCGCCGCACCGACCTGGAGCCCTTCGACGCCACCGCCATGGTTTCCCTGGAGCACCTGGAAGGCCTGGCCGAGTCCGAGCGGGATCCTCTGCTGCTGCCGCCGGCCGCCGCCCTGCGCGGCTGGCCGCGCCTGGAGGTGGACGCCGAACTGGCCCGCCGGCTGGCCCGCGGCCAGATGGTCCAGGCCGGGCAAGGCACTGGATTGCAGGCGGTTTTCGGCCCCGACGGGCAGCTGCTGGGTCTGGCCGAGTCCGATGGCGCCGGCAACCTGGCGCCCCGGCGCTGGCTCAACCAGGCGGGTGGGGCGACGGACGCCTCGAAATGAAGCAAGCCGCTGTTGTGGGACGGGTTTAATCCCGCTAAAATGTTACGTTCATTGAACGAATTTTCACTATTTTGTTGGGCAAATTTCGGAGCAAGTGATGCCGTTGTCGACTGATCAAAAGAGTGCGGTGGTTGCCAAGTACCAGCGCGCCAAGGGTGATACGGGTTCGCCGGAAGTGCAGGTGGCCCTGCTGTCCGAGCGCATCAACAGCCTCGGCGGCCATTTCGAGGCCAACAAGAAGGATCACCACTCTCGCCGCGGGCTGCTGAAGATGGTCAACCAGCGCCGCAAGCTGCTCGATTACCTGAAGCGGGAAGATCAGGGTCGCTACACCAAGCTGATCGCGGACCTCGGTCTGCGTCGCTAAAGCCGCTCTGCCTGCGCCCCTGAACAGGGGCGCAGCCTTTTCCAAGTCCCGTTTTCAGCTATCGAGCCAGCCATGGTCTATCCCGTCACGCCCGTCAAAAAAACCTTCCAGTACGGCGAGCACGCCGTCACCCTCGAAACCGGTGCCGTCGCCCGTCAGGCCACTGCCGCCGTCATCGTCAGCATGGCCCAGACCGTGGTCATGGTCACCGTGGTCGCCAAGAAGGAGCCGAAGGAAGGGCAGGATTTCTTCCCGCTCACCGTCGACTACATGGAGCGCACCTACGCCGGCGGCCGCATCCCCGGCGGCTTCTTCAAGCGTGAAGGCCGTCCGACCGAGAAGGAAACCCTGACCTCGCGTCTGATCGACCGCCCGCTGCGCCCGCTGTTCCCGGAAGGCTTCTACAACGAGATCCAGGTGGTGGCGACGGTGCTGTCGCTGAACCCGGAAATCGACGGCGACATTCCCGCCATGATCGGCGCCTCCGCCGCCATGGCCCTGGCCGGCGTGCCCTTCGCCGGCCCGATCGGCGCCGCCCGCGTCGGCTACGCCAACGGCCAGTACATCCTCAACCCGACCGCCAAGCAGCTCGAGACCTCCGAACTCGACCTGGTGGTGGCCGGCACCAAGGATGCCGTGCTGATGGTGGAGTCCGAGGCCAAGCAGCTGTCCGAGCAGGTCATGCTCGGCGCCGTGCTGTTCGGCCACGAGCAGATGCAGGCCGCGATCAAGGCCATCAACGAACTGAATGCGGAAATCGGCAAGGCGAAGTGGGATTGGCAGCCTTCGGCCGCCGCCGCCGAGCTGACCAGCGCCATCAATAGCTATGAAGCCGCTGTCACGGAAGCCTATGGCATCGCCGACAAGCAGGCGCGCCAGGAGAAGGTCGGCGCCGTGAAGGCCGCCATCAACGAGGCGCTGTGCTCCGGCGAGACGCCGAAGTTCTCCGCCGGCAAGGTCAAGGACGCCTTCGGCGAACTGGAAGCCCGCGTCGTCCGCAACCGCATCCTCGACGGCAAGCCGCGTATCGACGGCCGCGACCTCAAGACCGTGCGCCCGCTCAACATGGGCGTCGGCATCCTGCCGCGCACCCACGGTTCCGCCCTGTTCACCCGCGGCGAGACCCAGGTGCTGGCGGTGGTCACCCTCGGCACCGGCAAGGACGCCCAGCTGATCGACAGCGCCATCGGCGAGTGGCGTGAAGCCTTCATGCTGCACTACAACTTCCCGCCGTACTGCGTCGGCGAGACCGGCCGCCTCAACGCGCCGAAGCGCCGCGAGATCGGCCACGGCCGCCTGGCCAAGCGCGGCGTCGCCGCGGTGATGCCGGACCTGGAGAAGCAGTTCCCGTACGTGGTGCGCGTGGTGGCCGAGGTGACCGAGTCCAATGGCTCGTCCTCGATGGCCAGCACCTGCGCCTCCAGCCTGGCGCTGATGGACGCCGGCGTGCCGATCCAGGCGCCGGTGGCCGGCGTGGCGATGGGCCTGATCAAGGAAGGCGACCGCTGGGCGGTGCTGACCGATATCCTGGGCGACGAGGACCACCTCGGCGACATGGACTTCAAGGTCACCGGCACCACCAAGGGCGTCACCGCCCTGCAGATGGACATCAAGATCACCGGCATCACCGGCGAGATCATGAAGGTGGCGCTGGACCAGGCCCTGGCCGGCCGCCTGCACATCCTCGAGGCGATGGTGAAGACCATCGACAAGCCGCGCGCCGAGATGTCCGAGTTCGCGCCGCGCATCACCACCATCAAGATCCACCCGGACAAGATCCGCGACGTGATCGGCAAGGGCGGCGTCACCATCCGCTCGATCACCGAGGAGACCGGCACCAGCATCGACATTGACGACGACGGCACCATCAAGATCGCCGCCGTCGACGGCGACGCCGCCAAGGCCGCCATCGCCCGCATCGAGGCCCTGACCCGCGACGTGCAGGTCGGCGAGATCTACGAGGGCAAGGTCGCCAAGCTGATGGATTTCGGCGCCTTCGTCACCGTCCTGCCCGGCAAGGACGGGCTGGTGCACATTTCGCAGCTGTCCGACAAGCGCGTCGAGAACGTTTCCGACGTGGTCAAGGAAGGCCAGACCGTGCGCGTCAAGGTGCTGGAAATCGACAAGCAGGGCCGCATCCGCCTGTCGATGAAGGCCGTCGACGTCGGCTGAACAGACCTCGGTGCGGCGGCAACATACGCCGCCGCACAGGGTTGAATCACGAAAAGCTTTTGGTCCACAATCCGGGGCGGCTTTCAACCTGGGCCGCCCCGAGTTCCGCAGCTGACTCAAGCGCGGGGACCGGACGGGCAAAAAAACCCCCTAAGACTTAGGGGGCAAGGTGCGAGAAAGGCGCAAGGCCTTTCTGGAGGAGACTTCAGCGGCGTCGATCTACTATTACTCTTAGACGCCGCTTACTGCATATCTGATGTTGCAGTGCAGTATAGGAACGCAGGTTTCCGGGTGTCAAGGAAACTTGTTTTGAAAAATATATTTAAAATCAAAAACTTGAAAGCCGTCTGCTGAGATCTGTGACGTGTT
>CAYWPB010000238.1:0-6318 GCA_964458725.1 uncultured Nevskia sp.
TCGAGGAAGGCGTGGTGCACTACTGCGTCGCCAACATGCCGGGCGGCGTGGCGCGGACCTCCACCTTTGCCCTGACCAACGCCACCATGCCGTTCGCGCTGGCGCTGGCGGACAAGGGCTGGCGCAAGGCCCTGCAGGACGACGCCAACCTGCGCGAGGGCCTCAACGTCTGCAACGGCAAGGTCAACTACAAGGCCGTCGCCGACACGCTGGGCTACGCCTGGCAGCCGTCGGAGGAAGCGCTGAAGGGTTGATCCACGCGTTGGATCGAGCGGTACAAAAAAGCCCCGGTCATACCGGGGCTTTTTCTTTGCTTGTTTCAACAGTCCGGGCAGGGATGCCCGGTAGCTTGGACAGGGACGTCCACTACGCCTTTGGAGCGAAGGCCTTGCACCAGCCGTTCTTGTTCACCGCCTTGCCGGAGAACGCGCCGCAGGCGCCCCAATCGCCGCTGGCGGGAGCGGTGAACAGCGCGCACTTGGAGCAGGAGCTGCCGGCCTTGTAGACCGGGTCCGACTTGGCGCTGCTGGAGTCGTTGGTGTAGCCCAGGGCCTTGGCGGCCGCGTCATCCGGGCTCAGGTGCGGCAGGTCGGCGGCCTGCGGCGGCGCGGGGTTGACGAAAGGCAGCACCGCGGCGCCCAGGGCGATGCGGCTGAGGAAACGGCGGCGGTCTGCGGAAACAGGATGCGACATGGTGCGTTCTCCAGTTCTGTGCCAGATGGGGGCTCTGGAGCGCACAAACTGATCTTTGCTCAGAACGTTTGCGGCGCCCGCTACCGGCACGCTATCAAACATTCCGTCGATTTCACGGAACGAGAATCGCTCGCGTCTATTTCGAGCACACGCCGAGAGCGGGGGGCGGCGGCGCCGCAACCGCCGGACGAGCGGCGCGTCCGGTCCAGGTCGCCTGGACCAGCAGAGCGGCGCCGGCTTGCACCGCCAGCACCAGCGCGACGCAGCCGTACCAGCCCGCGCTGGACCAGATCGAGGCGGGCAGGGTGGCGCCGACGCTGCCGCCGAAGTAGTAGCAGGTCAGATACAGGCCGACGGCGGCAGAACGTGCGCCCAGCGCCAGGCGCGGCACGGTCGCGGTGGCCAGCGACTGCACGATGAACACGCCGGCCGAGCTGAGCACCAGGCCGAGCAGGATCGAGGGCAGCCAGCGATCCAGGGTCAGCAGCAGGCCCAGCGCGCTGGTGGCCAGCGCCGCCAGGCCCACTGCCCGATGGCCCCAGCGCAGGGCCCAGCGACCGCTGAACGGCGTGACTGCCATGCCGATCAGGAACACGAAGAAGATGAAGGACAGGGCATGCGTGGTGAGATGGAACGGCGCGGCGCTGAGGTAGAAGTTGACGTAGGTGAAGGTGCCGACCTGGGCGAACAGCAGGCTGAAGCCGATGCCGTAGGTCGCCAGCAGCGGCGCGTTGCGCAGGTGGACGCCAACGCCGGACAAGGAAGCGAGCAGCGACCCGCTTGGTGTGAAGCGGCGCGAGCGTGGCAGCAGCAAGGCAATCAGCGGCAGGAAGGCGAGATTGATGCAGCCCATGGTCAGGAAGGCGCTGCGCCAGCCGTACTCGGCCGTGACCAGGCCGGAGATGAAGCGACCGCAGAAGCTGCCGAGGACGGTGCCGGCGACGTAGAGGCTGGCCATCGTCGCTGCCTCGGCCGGCGCCCATTCCTCGGCGATATAGGCCACGGCGCTGGTGAAGATGCCGGGGATGACGAAGCCCTGCAGCGCGCGCCAGACCAGCAGGCTGCCAAGGCTGTCGGCGCTGGCGGCGCCGAAAGTGGCCAGGGTCAACAAGCCGAGGGCGATCAGCAGCACGCGCCTGCGGCCGTAGCGGTCGGCGAGGCTGCCGGCAAAGGGCGCAGCGAGCGCCACGCCGAGAGTGGTGGCGGTGACGGTGAGACTGACCTGGGCCACCCCGGCGCCGAAAGCCTGCCGCAGCTCCGGCAGCAGCGCCTGGGTGATGTACATGTTGAAAAAGGCGCACATGCCGGCTGCCACTACGGCGAAGTGCCCGCGTCCGATCCGCACCTCGATCTCCGCCCATGGGGGCCTGGAAAAGATGGCGCAGCTTAGGTCTCGCCAGTCGATACGGCAAATATAATTTTTATGGCCATTTGATATGATTTTCGAATCATGGAACTGCGCCGCCTGCGTTACTTCGTGGCCGTGGCCGAGGAGCTGCATTTCGGCCGGGCAGCGCAACGCCTGTACATCTCGCAGCCGCCACTGTCGCAGCAGATCCAGGCGCTGGAGCAGGAGTTGGGCGTAAATCTGTTCGAACGGGCCGGCCATCGCACCAGTCTCACCGAGGCTGGCCAGGAGTTGCTGCCGCGCGCCCGCGCCTTGCTGGAGCAGGCCGAAGCGGCGCGGACGGCAGTGCAGCGTCTGGCCCGCGGCGAAAGCGGCGTGCTGCAGCTCGGCTTCACCGGCTCCCTGCCGTTGACCCCAGTGATGCCCCGGGTGCTGCACGACTTCCGTCTGGCCTATCCGGGGGTGCAGCTGCAGCTGCGCGAGCTGAGCACCCACGAGCAGATCGAACGCCTCGCGGACGGCGGCCTGGACGTCGGCTTCTTCCGCCCGACGCAGCACGCCCAGCTGGAGCAGCTGGAAACGCGGGTGGTGCTGCGCGATCCCCTGGTGGTGGCGCTGCACGCCGACAGCCCGCTGGCCCGGCGCAAGCGCCTGCCGCTGGCGGCGCTGGAACCCGAGCCCTTCATCCTCTATTCGGGCAGCGTCAGTACCGGCCTGCGAGACCAGATCCTGGCGCTGTGCCTGAAGGCCGGGTTCCAGCCGCGGCTGGCGCAGGAAGTGCACGAGATGCCCACCATCGTCGGCCTGGTCGCGGCTGGAATCGGTGTTGCCCTGGTCGCCGGCTCGATGCAACGCATCCAGGTGCCCGGCGTCGTGTTCCGGCCCCTGGCGGCAAGCGACGCCACCGCCGACATCCTGCTGGCCTGGAAGCGCGGCGAGACCTCGCCGGCGCTGCGTAATTTCCTCGATATCGCCCTGGCTGTCGCGCCTCCGGCAAGGCCGCCGCACCCGTAAAAATGGCTCATTGACGCCTATTGGACCGGGGCGTAAAAACATTTAGACCATCATCAGGCGAAACAGGCGGATGGTGCCGCGATCCGGCACGCCGCTTGCGAATCATCTGTACTACACAGTCCGATCATCCGATCCGGGCGAGGGGAGCAACACCGCAAGGAACACGCTCCGGCGCTGGCGCCGGGGCAGGCCGCGCTTGTGGCGGCGTGCGACGCTCAGGGGTTGCATTCAGATTCCAACAATCGAGAACCGACCGATGTCCTTCAAGACCACACTGCATGAATTGCTTGGGGCGCGCCGCCGCGGCCTGCTGGCGGGCTGCGTCATGGGAGCCGCGCTGGCGGCGCCGCTGTCCGCGCAGGCCGCCTGGGAGCAGACCTTGTCCCGCGCGGTGCCGGTGCCGGTGGATGCCGGCGCACTGCCGGCCGGCCAGGTGATGAACATCCACGTCACCCTCAATCTGCAGAACAAGGCCGCGCTCGACGCCCTGGTGCGCAACCAGTACACGCCGGGCAACCCGCAATACGGCCGCTATTTGAGCCCGGCGCAGTTCACGGCGCAGTTCGCGCCGACCGCGGCGCAGGCGCAGAAGGTGGTGGACTACCTGAGGAGCCTGGGTTTCAACCGGGTTTCGCTGTCGGCGAGCCGCCTGCTGGTCAACGCCACCGGCACCGCCGCCCAGGTGGAGAAGGCTTTCAACACCCGGCTGGTGCAATACCAGAAGGACGGGCGCACGGTCCGCGCCAATCTCAGCGACATGCAAGTGCCGGCCTCGCTGGGCGGCATCGTTATGGCGGTGATCGGCCCGAACAACAGCCCGACCTACCAGACGGCGCTGCAGCGGCAGCGTGCGAACCGCGTGTTCCCGCCGCTGACGGCAAAGGCTTCGCGGGCGCTGGCCCTGGCCCAGGGCGGCAGCGCCGCCGCGGCCGTGACGCCGGCCATCATCGCCGCCTTCCCGCCGACCGCCTGGAACGTGGCCTATGACGCCGCCGGCACGCCGGACGGCTCGCAGTCGGCCATCGCCATCTCCACCTATGCCAGCGAGGACGTCAGCGTCGTCGACGACCTGCGCCAGATGGAGCGCCAGTTCGGCCTGCCTTATGTGCCGGTAGAAGTGCGCGAGACTGCGGCGTTCAGCACGCCGACTCCGTCCGGCAGCGCCGACGACGAGTGGGACCTGGACACCCAGTCCTCCACCGCGATGGCGCACAACGTCAAGAAGCTGATCATCTACGCCACCGAGACCACCAGCGACCTGGTGACGCAGTACGACGAGTTCGCCACCCGCGCCGACGCCATCGCCGGCAACATGTCCTACGGAACCTGCGAGCTGATCGGCTTCACCGGGCTGCTGCTGCCCGACCTCGCCTCGTCCGACGCGCAGTTCGAGCGCGCCACGGCAGAGGGCCTGAGCTGGCACGCCTCGACCGGCGACGACGGCGGCGTTTGTTCGCCGATCAACGCTCTCGGCGCGCCGCTGGCTGGGGTGCCGCTGATCGCCAACTATCCCGATTCCTCGCCCTTCGTCGTCGCCGTCGGCGGCACGTCGCTGTTCACCGACACTTCGTTCAACTACGGCCTCGAAACCGCCTGGTTGTCCGGCGGTGGCGGCATCAGCCTGCTCGAAGGCGCTCCGCCCTGGCAGCAGGGGATCGTGCCGTCGGCGCTGCTGACCTCGATCCCCGGCCTGAACCTGCCGAGCATCCTGCTCGGTTCGGGCACCGGCGTCGGCCGCGGCGTGCCGGACATTTCGCTCGATGCCGGCATCTACCTGCCGGAGGCGGCGATTGCCTCGGCGGCGGACACCATCGTCGGCGGCACGCACTACGCGGTGGTCGGCACCAGCCTGTCTTCGCCGCTGGCGGTGGGCGCCTGGGCCCGCTTGCAGAGCGCGCATTGCAATACCCTCGGCTTCGCCGCGCCGGCCTACTACGCGCTCGACCGCAGCGGCGGCCTGCTCTCCACCGCCGACGGCTTCCACGACGTGACGCTGGGCACCAATGGCGACTACTTCGCCACCACCGGCTGGGACTACACCACCGGCTTCGGCAGCCCGGACCTGGCGGCCGTCAACGCCGCGCTGCCGGCTGCCGCCGGCTGCGCCGGCTCGCCGACGCCGCCGGTGGCCGGCCTCAAGCTGAGCAATGCCGCCGGTCCGGCGCCGCTGAGCGTGGGTTTCGATCTCAGCGGCTCGCACGATCCCAAAGGCGATACGCTCGAGTACTACACCATCGACTATGGCGACGACACTCTGCCGGTACAGCAGACCACGGCCGCTTTCGCCGCGCACAGCTACACCGCGCCGGGCATTTACCAGGTCAGCCTGACGGTGCGCAATTCCCACGGCGCGGTCAGCGCGCCGGTGCAGCAGACCGTTACCGTCAGCGGCTCCCCGGCCGCCTGCGCCGTCCCGGGCAAGACCATCATGACCTCGCCGGCGGGCAGCAGCAGCATTCCGCTGCCAGTGCCGATCGTGGGCGGCCTGCTGCCGCCGGTGCCGGACCCGCTGCCGGGCCAGGACCTGCTGTCGGTCAGCGTGGCCGAGCCGGCGGCCCTGCCGGGCAAGCTGGTGTTCACGCTCAAGGTCGATACGCTGTCGCCGGCGCCCACGCCGCTGACCCGCTGGGCGGTGTTCTTCACCATCCCGGGTGATCGGCTCAACACCTACTACGTGGCGATGGCCACCGACTCGGTGACGCCGACTTTCGTCTACGGCACGCGCGGCAGCCTGGGCGGGGTAAAGATCAGCGTCCTCGGCCTGCTGACCTTGTACAACGACCTCGGCACGCTCGACCCGGCCAGCAGCTTCAGCGCCGACGGCACCATCGCCCTGGTGCTGGACAAGTCCAAGCTGGGTCTGAAGACAGGCGATACCCTGCAATCCCTGCTCGCCACCACTGCCATCCTGGTCCAGCTGCCGCCCACCATCACCGGCGCCAGCACCATGCTCAGCGTCGGTGAAACGGTGGACGCAGCCGGCACCCGCTTCGGTTACCCGCTGCTCGGCGCAGCCTGTTCCACCGGTTCGGGCAGCAGCTCCAGCGGCGGCTCCAGCTCCAGCAGCTCCTCGTCCTCGGGTGGCCGCTCCGGCAGCAGCTCGAGCGGTGGTGGCTCGTCCAGCTCCAGCGGCAGCTCGTCCGGCAGCGGTTCCAGCTCCAGCTCCAGCTCCAGCAGCTCCGGCGGCCACTCCTCTTCGTCCTCATCGAGCAGTGGCGGTTCGAGCAGTTCCGGAAGTTCCAGCGGCGCGGGCAGCTCCAGCA
>CAYWPB010000239.1:0-6312 GCA_964458725.1 uncultured Nevskia sp.
TGACGGGTACGTCCGCGCACGACCAGGGCCGTGGTGGCGAGGACGGCGCAAACCGTGATCCAGGGTGCTCCGGCCCAGGGCGCCGCCGGCGCCAGCGCCGCGGCGACGCCGGCCGCGCCGAGCCAGGCGACGATGGGCGCCAGGATATTGCCGCTGCCGAACCAGGCGAACAGCCCGGCGCCGAACAGCAGCAGGCTCAGCACGATGCCGAGCACGGCACCCGCCGCCGGCCACAGACCGCCGGCGAGATGCACCGAGAAACCGCCGCCCGGCAGCAGCAGGCCGAGGCCGAAGGCCTGCCCCGCCGGCCCGGCGGCAAAGGCCAGCAGCAGGCCGGCCGCAACCATCGCGGCGTAGATCGCCAGGGTGCGGCGCTGCCGCGACACCGACAGCGGACCGTCGATGGCCTCGCGCAGCGGGATCAGCGCGATGCTGCGCGGCGCGGCGGCGGCGCCGGACGGACGGCCGGGCTGGCCGAAACCGGAACGGTCGAGAACGGGGTTGACGCTGCTCATGCGCTCCTCCAGCACGGCCGTCGGGACGGGACTGCGGCCGTTAGCGGACTTGTATCATAAAAATAGACAGTGTGTCTATTTTTTGTAGACACCGTGTCCATGTCGAAACCATCGACCGCCGGTCGCGCGAACCGCTACAGTGGCGCATGACCACCGCCGCCAGGCCCATGCCCGCACGCCGCAGCCGTCCCTCTGAACGCCCGAAGATCGAGGACCGCCTGCTGCTGGCGATGGAGCAGCTGCTGGAGCAGGGCCACAGCTTCTCCACCGTCAGCATCGAGCAGCTCACCGGCGCCGCCGGCCTGGCCCGCGCCACGTTCTACCTGCACTTCCGCGACAAGGGCGAGCTGGTGACGCGGCTGATGCAGCGGGTGCGCGACGAGATCGTGGCCTCCGCCGGCCTGTGGTTCGAGCACGCCGAGCTGGCGCGGCGCGAGGACATGCGCCGCGCGCTGCGCGGTATCCTCGGCGTGTACCAGAAGCACCACGTCATCATCGACGCGGTGATCGAGACCGCCCGCACCGACACGCAAGTGGCGCAGCTGTGGCGCGAGGTGCTGGACGCGCTGTGCGCCGAGAGCCGCGAGGCGGTGCGCCACCTGCATGAAGCCGGGCGCGCCCATGCCGCCGCCACCCCGCTGCTGGCCGACGCGCTGACCTGGAGCGTCAACTACTGCGCCATGCACTACGGCCCGAAGCTGCGCGGCGCGGCACTGGAGAAGCTCACCGACACCCTGACCCATATTTGCTGGAATGCGATCGTGCTGGATGCGGAGCCCGTAAGCCGGCAGAAATGATCGTCGTTCAAATCGTGGCTAGAATGGCGCATGGGACGCAGAAACCAGCATAGTCGGGAACAGCAGAGAGAGATGGCCCTGGACGCCGCCCAGGCCCTCATCGCCGCGGAAGGCCTGGCCGGCTTCTCGATGCGCAAGGTGGCCCAGGCCATGGGCTACACCGTCGGCAACCTTTATCTGCTATTCAGCAACCAGGACGACCTGCTGGCTGAAGTCTCGCTGCGCACCGCCGACACCATGCACGCCTACCTGGAAAGTGTCGGTGTCAGGGCCAAGACGCCGCTGGACCGGCTGCAGGCCATCGCCTACGGCTACATCACCTTCGCCCAGAAGCATTCCTTCAGCTGGCGCCTGATGTTCGAGCACCGGCTGCCGCCGGAGCAGTGGAACCACCCCGGGCTGGACGCCAAGCAGAAAGCCCTGTTCGAGTTCGTCGAAGGCCACCTGGAGCCGCTGCTGCCCGAGGCCTCGCCGAAAGAATTGCGCGCGGCCGCCACCGCGCTCTGGAGCAGCGTGCACGGCCTCTGCGTGCTGGCCTCCACCGGCAAGCTCAACTGGAGCGGACTGAAGGACGCGCGGCCGCTGTCGGATCTGATCGTGCGGGTGTTTGTCGCCGGGCTGAAGGCTGAGGGCGGGTAGGACTGCGCGCCGGGCGCGCCCATTGACTGGGCGATCCGGCGAATGACACCCTGTGCCGGCCAACGTGGCGGCCCGGGGGGTTCCACACCGCGGTGCCGGCGCAAGACGTGCCGACCCTCTCCCGCGGTGGCGATCCATCAATACCCTGACCATCCAGCCAGGCAGAAGACATGCGCCGCACCTCGATCTTGAGCGCTACCCTGTACGCGTTGTTCGCGCTGTCCGGCTTCTCCGGACTGATCTACGAGTCGATCTGGTCACACTACCTCAAGCTGTTCCTGGGGCACGCCGCCTATGCCCAGACCCTGGTGCTGGTGATCTTCATGGGCGGCATGACCGCCGGGGCCTGGCTGGTCAGCCGCTGCAGCAGCCTGATCCGGCAGCCGCTGCTGATCTACTGCCTGGTCGAGGCCGCGCTCGGGCTGTCCGCGCTGAAGTTCGATGCGCTGTTCCGCGGCATGCTGTCGCTGGTGTTCGATACGGTCGTGCCGGCGGTCGGATCGCCGCTTGCCGTAGACGCCGTCAAGTGGTCGCTCGGCGGCCTGATCGTCTTCCCCCAGTCGGTCCTGCTCGGCGCGACTTTTCCTCTGATCAGCGCCGGCGTCCTGCGCTTCGAGCACGAGTCATCCGGGCGCGCGCTGGCATGGCTGTACTTCACCAACAGCCTCGGCGCCGCAGTCGGCGTGCTGAGCAGCGGCTTCTACTTTGTACCCACCTTCGGCCTGCCCGGCACCATTCTGACCGCGGGGCTGATCAATCTGGTCATCGCCCTGGCCGTCCTGCTGGTCAATAGAAGGATCCCGAAACCCCAAGATATTCCCGCAGCTGCCGTCGACCCGACGACCCCCACCCCCCGCAACGCAAGCCTGCTGCTCGGCGCAGCGCTACTGACCGGAGCGGCCTCGTTCTTCTACGAGGTTGGCTGGCTCAGGATGCTGTCGATGGTGCTGGGCTCCGCCACCCATTCGTTCGAGTTGATGCTGGCCGCTTTCATCTTCGGGCTAGCCAGCGGCAGCTTCTGGGTACGCGGCCGCATCGAGCGCCACCCCGATCCGCTGGCGTTCCTGGGCTGGATCCAGCTTGCGATGGGCAGCGCCGCGTTCCTCACCATCCCCCTCTATAACCGCACCTTCGACTGGATGGCGGCGCTGCTGTCTGCTCTCCAGCGCAATGATACGGGTTACGTCGCCTTCAATCTCGCCGGCCAGGCCATCTGCCTGGCGCTGATGCTGCCGGTCACCTTTCTCGCGGGAACCACCCTGCCCCTGATCACCAACGCCCTGGTCCGGGGCGGAGCGGGCGAAGCCGGCATTGGTCGCGTCTACGCCATGAACACCCTCGGCAGCATTCTCGGCGTGCTCGCCGCCGTGCACCTGGTATTGCCTCTGCTGGGACTGCGCCAGGTCGTCGTATGCGGGGCGGTGATCGACTTGGGCTTGGGCCTGTGGCTGTTGTCGCGCCGGGGCTTCGCCGGTACAAGAGCAAGGCTGGCCGTGGCCGGCTGCCTGGCTGTGGCCTTCTACATCACCGCGCTTGTCCCTTTCGACGTCGCCAGGATGGCGTCGGGCGTATTCCGCTTCGGCTCGGCACGGACCAATGCCGCCTCGATTTTCCATCGCGACGGCAAGACCGCCACGGTGGACGTCACGCTGGAGCGGGACGGCACGTTGTCGCTGGCGACCAATGGCAAGCCTGATGCGTCGACGGTGCCCGGCGGACCACCTACCGTCGATGAGTACCCGCAAGTCCTGAATGCCCTGCTGCCGCTGATGGCCAGGCCGGACGCCCGGCGAGCGGCCGTGATCGGCATCGGTTCGGGCCGCACCACGCATGCGCTGCTGCTGGATCCGGGCCTGCAATCGGTCGAGACCATCGAGATCGAACCGGCCATGATCGACGGGGCGCGCAAGTTCGGGGACTTCTCGAGCCTGGCCTTCGACGATCCGCGCAGCCGCATCGTGATCGAGGATGCGAAGACGCATTTC
Organism: uncultured Nevskia sp.; assembly: GCA_964458725.1. GTDB lineage: Bacteria > Pseudomonadota > Gammaproteobacteria > Nevskiales > Nevskiaceae > Nevskia. The sequence goes on from CAYWPB010000239.1 coordinate 3,937, forward strand.
GCGCGCAGCCGGCAGCAGTACGACATCATCGCCTCCGAGCCCTCCAACCCCTGGGTCAGCGGCGTCGCCAGCCTGTTTTCGGCGGAGTTCTACGGACAGATCGGACGCCACCTCGCGCCGAACGGCCTGCTGCTGCAATGGATCCAGCTCTACGAGATCGATCCGCCGACGCTGGCGACCGCCATGAACGCGCTTGGCAGCCAGTTCGACGACTACGTCGTGTACGCCGCGGCCGACACCGATATCATCGTGCTGGCCAGCCCGCACGGGGCGGTACCGGAGCTCTCGAACGACGTGTTCCGGAACCCAGCCATGGCGCAGGCGCTGCTGCGCATCGACATCCGCAGCCTCACCGACATGCGCATCCGCCGCCTCGGCGGCAAGGCCGGTCTTGCGCCGCTGTTCCGGTCCCTGCAGCGCGCGCAGAACTCCGACTATTTTCCGGTGCTCGACCAGCTCGCGGTAAAGGCTCGCTTCCTCAAATCGGACGCCGCGGCGATCCTGGACGTGCGCGGCGTCAGCCGTCGCCTGGAAAAGCAGGAGGCCTACGAAGCGTCAGTTGCACCGTTGAACAACACCTATCAGTCCGGGATCGACGAGGAGCAGGCCGAAGCCATACCCGAGTATCTGGAATGGACGGCCGGCCGCAACTCGCATCGGCCATATCGGATCCGCGCGGAGACCCTCTCCATGCTCTTGCCGCTGGAGGCGCTAAACAGCAGCTGCGACGCGAATGTGCTGCGCGCGGCATGGCTGCCCGCGTTCCGTGAATTTGCCATCCAGTACCTGCCGTATCTCTCGGCTTCCGGCGGGCAGATCATTGCGCAGCATTTCAAGGAAATGAAGTGCTACGCGAGCGCACCAGCCGCCATTCACGACTGGGTGGAGCTGCTGCGGAGCGTCGCGGCGGAGGACTGGCCGGCGGCACGGGGCCTGGAAGAGGCCCTCCTTGAGAATGCCGATCAGGCCGACACGGACTTCCTGCAGCAGGAACTGCTGCTGGCAGACATCAAGGGCCGGGGCTGGGCCGCAGCGAGGCAGACCCTTAGCGGATTCCGGCGAATCAATCCAGGCTCGATCCGCCTGCGCTACCTGTCGGCGCTCATCCTGGCAAACCAGGACGGAGGCCGGCAGCGGTGAAGGCCCGCGCTCCGGTCCGCACGCGCAGCCGGGCTGTTGTGTTGTGGATTACGCCGCCAGGCGCCCCCGCCCATTGGCCGGCCCGGACTGAATCACGGTGCGCAGCAGCGGACTCAGCAGCTGGCTCGCCGGCGTGACGGTGCGGCGGCTCCACGGAATGCGGCCGAAGAACCACCACTTCCAGAAGCCCAGCTTCTCCTCCGGATTGCGGTGCAGCAGCTCGCTGAAGGTCTCGACCGTGCCGATGTCGACACCCAGCGCCTCGCGGTAGACCTCGTGGACGAACTTGGAGCAGAACATCCGCGGCGAGTCGTACTTGAAGCCGGTGTGGTACCAACGGCCCATGCGCGCGTCGCAGGCGGCGCGCAGCTTCCGCACTTCCTCCGCCGTGAGGTCGCGGCCGAGGCGGCGCACCACGAACCAGTGCTCCTCCGAGCGCGCGATGAAGCGCTGCAGCGGGTTATAGCGTGAGCGCGGCACGGCGCTCTCCGCTACGACCCAGCCGCGCTGCGCATCGCGGAAAACGATGCCGACGTGGGAGGCCCTGGAGCCGGTGGCGCGGGCCACGCGGCGGAACAGGAAACCCCTGGTGGCGATGAAAATAATGTCGCCTTCCTGCAGCGGGTAAGACGGATTCATGGCGCATCCTTCCGGCGATCAGTCGTGTGGACCTGATCACCAATACGTACCGCGGTGTCGCCGGGCGCCAGCGCAGCGCCCCCGGACTGTGACGCAGTTCATTCCTTGACGCCGTATTCCTGCAGCAGCTTCTCGGCGCGCGCCTGGGCGATCTGGTTGATCAGCTTGGCGTTCTCGAACTCGTCGCGCATGGTTTTGGCCAGGGTGAAGGTCGAGCCGACCAGGAACAGGGTGCCCAGGATCATGTAGCCGCGCATCCAGATTTCAACCGGCATCACGGCGACGCCGAAGATCATGCCGGCCAGGGCGGCGGTGAAGGACACCTTGACGAAGAACAGCCAGGCCGGCGAGTCCCGGCCCATCGCGGTGTTGTCCGAAGCATTCCGGTTCATTAAGGTTTCCCCGGTTTTCCCGGGTTGTCGGGGGGGGCCAGGGCGGGGGGCGGGAGGGGATTGTGGGTCGGTTTGCAATGGGGCTTAAGATTACGGAGGGCCGCGCCCATCAGCCGAATCTTCGATGTTGGGTTGGAGAAGTAAACATTTCTCGCGGCGGCGACGGGATCAGCACCGCAGCGGACGAGTTCCTGTGCCAGCGCGA
>CAYWPB010000240.1:0-6289 GCA_964458725.1 uncultured Nevskia sp.
TTTTCGGCCTGCGCGACAACCGCGTGCACCTCGCCCTGCCCGGCAATCCGGGCGCGGTCCTGATCAGCCTGGCACTGCATGTGCGCCGCGTGCTCGAGTGCCTGGAAGGGGTGTCGCAACCCGGCCCGCATTGGAACGCCGGCCGCCTGGTTGAGCCGGTCGAACGCGACAGCCAGCGCGTGCGCCTGCTGCGCATGCGCCTGGATCATGCCGGCGACGGCACCGCGCTGCTGCGGCCGCTGCCGAAGCAGGACTCGCACATGCTCAGCAACCTCGCCTCGGCCCAGGTGCTGGCCTGGGTCCCGGTCGGGGAAGGAGCGTGCGCGGCCGGAACCGTGCTGCAATGGACAACTCTGCCGGACTGAGCCTGGCAACATGGAACCCGCTGCCGCGGACGGAAAAAATAAACGCAGTCCCAGCATCGCGGCCGCAGCGTCCGACCTCTTCATGGTCGTCCTGTTCGGCTGGGGCGTCCTGTCGGCGAATGCCCCGATCCGTACCCACTATGTCGCCATCCTGGGTTCCGAAATGGGCCTGTGGTTCGCGGCGTTCATCTTCACCATGCTGGCCCTGATGGCAGTATTCGGCCGGGGCAACGTCGGGCCCGTCGGCCGTTTTGTGATCTGTGCCCTGTTGGCGTTGTTTCTCGGTTGGCTGACCCTCGCGGTGGTCAAAGCCACGACACAGGTGGACCCCGGGCCCTGGGGAGTGCTGGCTCTCGCCAACCTGGCCTTCTCCAAGGCGGCCTTCGTCTGGTCGCACCGCCATTCGAATGGCGACGAGGTCATCAACTCGTTCGTGCCTATCATGCTGGCGATCGTCTGTTACATGCTGGGGGCCGCCGGCTATGGCGCCGCCATGACCGATCCAGGCTATCACGGCGACTACTGGCTCTATTTCGGCGCGGTCTACTTCCTGATCATGGCGGCGGAGAAACGCTGGCCCCTGCGTATTTCAGACTGAGCCGACTGGACCGCAACAGGCGCATCGCCGGCGCGCAGGGCGGGTTTGACGCCTGCGCTACGGGCCACCCAGAATCGGGCCTCCATCCACGGAACAAATGCCATGACTTACTGCCTTGCGATCAAGGTGGACGAAGGGCTGGTGTTCGGCTCGGACACGCGCACCAGCGCCGCTGTGGACGACGTGCGGACCTACAACAAGTCGCACACCTTCGAATTCCCGGGCGAGCGCGTGCTGGTGATGCTCTCCGCCGGCAACCTGGCCACCACCCAGGCCCTGGTGCAACGCCTGCACCAGGACGTGGAAACCGGAGCACCGCTGAACCTGCGCAACGCCCGCAACCTTTTCACCGCCTCCGAATATGTCGGCGCCACCTCGGTCGCCCTTGCCCAGGCCAGCACCCAGCTGTCGCAGAGCACCGCCGACTTCCGCGTCTCGCTGATCCTCGGCGGCCAGATCGCCGGCCAGGAGCCGGAGATCTTCATGATCTATATGGAAGGCAACTGCATCAGCTCCTCGGCCGAGACGCCGTTCCTGCAGATCGGCGAGACCAAGTACGGCAAGCCAATCCTCGACCGTGCCATCAACGCCAAACTGGGGCTGAACGACGCCGCCCGTTGCGCCATGGTCTCGCTCGATGCCACCGTCAAGAGCAACCTGTCGGTGGGGCCGCCGCTGGACCTCGCCTTCCTACCGCGCAACACGCTCAAGCTCACCCACCTGCGGCTGGACCTGGATTCGCCCTATTACCGCACGGCCAAGGAAGCCTGGAACCAGGCGCAGATCGCGGCCCTGCACGCCCTGCCGCGCTTTCCCTGGGAGCCGCAGGCCTGAATTGGAGGCCCGCCGGCAGCTGGTCAAAACACGGCGGCCGCCTCAGCCGCCCAGCCACTCCAGCCCGATCACGGCCGTGTGGCGGCTATAGTTGAAGCCGGGGATGTTGGCGAGGTTGCGGCTGTAGTCATACTGCAGAAGGACGTTCCAGCCTGGATACAGGCGATAGCGCGCGGCAGTCCCGAACTGCTCCAGTTTCTCGGTGCGCCTTTCCACCGTCAGCGCGCTGCCGATCAGGAAACGGTCCGCGTCCCGGTACCGCGTGTAGCGGTAGGCCGCCCGCGCTTCCACGGTCAACCTGTCGTTCAGCGGCTCGATCAGGCGCAGACCCGGCCCGTGGTGGATGGGGGATTCGCTGAAGAATTCGGTGCCGTCCGTCAGATCGCGGCGCGCGTTGGCCTCGAAAGCGTAGTCCAGGCGCAGCCGCCCCGGCCCCATGGGTAGCGACCAGATCAGATCGGCATCTTGTTGCCAGCCGTCCAGGTAGGTGGACCCGCCGCCGCCGGCGACACGGCTGCCCTGATAGCGGAGCGCCACCGTCGTGGAGCCGATCCGCCGGCTGCCTTCAAGGCTGATCCCCCCCGAGCTCTGCAGGTTTTCTCCACCGACAAAGAATGTATCGCCCGTCAGGCCCAGATCGACCCGCCAGCCCTGCCCCCAGATCGAATGCTCGACTGCAAGGGACGCGTCCTGCTGGCTCAGATCGGTGTCGTGGTGGTACTGCCGCAGGTAGACATTGGCCCGCAGCTGGTCCGACGAGGATGCGCGTGAGGCCATGGTATAGCCGAGCGCGCCGACGGCCTCCCCGAACCAGTCGGGCCCTTGCCCCGGCATACCCGAATTGTCGGTCAGGAGCACCGGATTGCTGTCGTAGCCCAGTCCAGCGGACACGTAGAGGTTCGAGCGCCTGGCGGCGGACCGCCCCAGCATCCGCTCCAGGGCGGTCTGGGCCAGGGCCCTCAGCTTGGCCGAGCGCGCCGTGCTCTGGACCCTGCGCAGATGGCGCAGCGCCAGGTCCCGTTGTTCCTGACGGGCGGCGATGAGACCCAGATGGAACTCGGCCATGTCCGCGAACTCCGGATCGGCCAGCAGCCGCTCGAACACCACCCGCGCTTCCGGGTAGCGCCCCAGCTTGTACTCGGCAAGACCGGTGTTGAAGTCCAGCGTGTGGCCGGTGAACCCGTCGGCGCGGGCCTGTTCGAACGCAGCCAGCGCCGCATCGTAATAACCGGCGTGATAGGCCTCTAGCCCGACCAGGAAATCGGTCTGACCCGGGGCAAAAGGATCCACCGCAGCCTCCGCCTCGCAGAAAGGGCCGAGAACGCAGGCTGCAAGCACTCCCCGAAGCAATCGCCGGAAACCATGGACAGCCAACCCCGCACCCCGCTCGATGCGCCTGTGTCTATTTGAGCGGTAGCGTACTGCAAAACCTTCAGGTGCAGAAGCACGAGCCCGCCATGCCGCCGGCCAGGCTGACGCCTTCAAGCATGGTCGATTCTCATTCTCTGTTGCCGATCTCCCGACAGACACTCCGGCCCCCCGCCCGGCTTGTTTCCAGCCGGGCGGGACCAACCGCTATTTGTTGTCGCCCGAGGATCTCCAATAAATGATCCTGCGCTTGGGATTGGTCACTGGCTTGATCGTCGGCGAACAGAACTGGCCGGTACAGCCCGGACCGCCGCCGATCACCACGGTCTTGGTGGGGCCGTTGGGGAACGTGACGGTGGCCACCACCGGCGTGGCAGGCAAGCCGCCGCCGACCAGCGTCGAGTAGTTCTGCGGGCCGTTCGCATTGAAGCCGTTGAAAATATTGAATGCGTAGGCCTGGGCGGAGCCAAGATTGCTGGTGCAACTGCTAGAGGACGGCGGCGTCGGGTAGTTGGTGCTGAACAGCGCTAGTCCACCGGCGATCACCACGCCATTCACGACCTGCTCACCTCGTCCCGCATTGAGGTTGACGAACCATCCGGCCTGCAACCCGTTGACGTTGGTGCTGAAACTCAAGGCCTGCGCCGTCTGGCACGCGGCCACCGTCGTACAGGTCGCCGAGGTCAGATCCGCCATGTACAGATTGGAGCCCGCCGTGGTGTTGTCGAGATTGACCGCTGCGCGCGAGGTGGTGGTCAGATCGTCGACGAATACGTAGAAGCGGTTCTGCACCGCAGTGGTGGCTGAAGAACCATAAGGATACTCGCTGGCGAGCGGGTGCTCGCGATCGCCGGAACCGATCGCCACGAACGCACCCAGGCCGCCGAAGCTGGGCACAGCCGTTGGCCCAAACAGGAACTTACGTCCGCCGCCGGTGGTGTAAGCGACCTGGTGCATGACCCACTGGCTGGAGTTCCTGGCGCTCAGGTTGCTGTTGATGAAATCGATGCGGTAGATGCTTCCCTCGGTATCGGCGACGTATGCAAAGCTCTGATTGCCATCGTTGCTCAGCGACAGGAACTGCACGTCGGCGGCGACGCTGTGGCTCGTCGGGAACGAAGCGATCAGATGACCGTCAAGGCCATCGATAATGTAGACCGCAGCGCCTTTGGGCGTAGTCCCACAGGAAGAAGGTGTACCGGTAGTCGAATCGTCCTCGCAAGCATCGTAGCCGCCGCCCATGACGATCACCGGGGTTGTACCGGAGTTGTATCCGGCCAGGAACGCGACATGCGGATACGACCAGGTCTGACCGATCCCGGTCGGCGCAGTGCTTGAGGTACCGTCGGCGCAATTGTTGTCGTCAGTCAGGTCGGGACAGCCGAATTTCCACTTGAAGGTCGGATTGGCGGTTGGATCGGAAACGTCGAAGGCGTAGAGCATGCGGCCGCCGCGCCGCATGGAGGGATAAATCCAGACGGTGCTGGCGTTGTTGCTGCTGTCGAATTTCTCATAAAGGCCGATCAGCCCGTCGAAGAAGTAGTCCTTTTTCGCCGGCGTCACGCTGCCGTAGACCGTGCCTGGATACAACACTTGCGGGCTGTTGTCGTACAGGCGCTGGAAGCGCTTGCCGCTGTCGTTGTAGAACTCCGGCGCAATGAAGGCCCATTTTTCCTGGCCGCTGGAGCCGTCCACGGCGCGCAGCGTTCCATCATTGGCACCGTAATACACCGTGACACCCTTCGTCCCGCCATAGTTGACTGGTTCAGGACGTGCATGGATGACGTCGCCGTGAACCGAAGGCCGCACGTTGGTCGCGTACGTCGATTTATCGGACGCCTTTTCGGGGCCTGGATTGATGGTGCTGGCATCGTTGTCTTGGCCGGAAATCCAGTTGACCAATGCAGAACTGAGGCCGGAGCTCGTGGCGGTGAAATTGACGACACTGCTACCTGACAACGTCAACAAGGTCCGGTTGACAGCCCAGCTTGGACCGGCAACGGTGGTGGCCGACGGATTGTTGCCGCGTCGGATCACCTCCGCCACGCCGCCCTTCTCCACCGTGGGACCATCGGGGAAATCGGAATAGGGGTCGGGGGTCGTCAAACCGCTCGGCAGCCCAGGGTTGCTCGGCGTGGGCATCGACGCGGTCGGACAGCCGCTCGCCGGAGTCGGCGAATCGGTGACGTCGGACCAATACGCGGCGCCGCCCGTGGGCGGTACCGCGGCACTGGAATCGGTGGTCCAGATGCTCGCGGCGCAACTGGTGATGAACCCGGTACTGCTGTTGACCGCATTGTTCTTCTGCGAATCTACGATGTCGACGTTGCCGGCGCTGTCGATACCCAGCTGGTACTGCTTGAGGTTGCCGAACCAGCGCGGGTTGGTGTACTGGTCCGGACGGAACAGTCCGATGAACACCTGATTGAGATCCTGGGCGCGATTGGTGGCGCTGACCGGCAGGCTCACCGAGGAGAAGTCGGAATTGACCGCCTGGATTTCGGACAGGATCTGGGTGAGCTTCTTATAAATGCTGCCGGGATCGCTGGTCTGGGAATAACTGCCGCCGCCGGCCGTGGCCACGTTCTGCAGCACCGCGGTGAACAGCGGCTGATTGTGGCTAACAAGAGGGTTGAAATCGTCGAGCACGTAGGTGATGGTGCCCAGCTGCTTGTTCAGGTACTGCGCCCATTCGTCGATCCAGTACGGATCGAAGCCGTTCACGTCCGGCAAGGTGCCGGCCGTGGTGGTCTCGTACGTCTGCGAGCCGCCGCCACCAAACTTCTCTTTCCTACCGTCTTGATTGTTGCTGATGAAGATGATGAAGTTCCTGCCGCAACCGGACAGAGGGCTCTGGTAGGTGATGCCCGTGGCGTCGTCCAGCGCAAAATGGTCTTGCATCCCCACGCCGGCGGCCGTATACAGGACGCCACTGGCGCCGCCACTGCTGCTGCTGGCGCTGCTTCCACTACTGCTGCTGGCGCTTCCGCCGCTGCTGCTACTGCTGCTACCACCGCTGCTGGAGCTGCTGGAGCTGGAACTGCTGGAGCTGGAGCTGGAACTGCTGGAGCTGGAGCTAGAGCTGCTGGAGCTAGAGCTGCTGGAGCTAGAGCTGCTGGAGCTA
>CAYWPB010000241.1:0-6237 GCA_964458725.1 uncultured Nevskia sp.
TCGCGGTTGAGGTTGCGCACCTTGGGGCCGATCGGCGGCGAGCCGGGCTCGAGATCGTCGCCGTTGTGGCACAGGATGCAGCCGCCGGCGTTGGGAATCTGGTAAGCGCTGACGCTGCCCGGACCGTAGTGCTGGCGCTTGCCGCTGCCGTCGACCACCGCCGGATCGGGATCGTCGTAGTCGTAGCTGACGCTCTTCGTATCTCCTTCGAGCTTGAGCACGGCGCTGCGCTTGCCGCTGCCGTCAGTGGTCCACTCGTACGGCAGGCCGACCCAGTAGACCTCACCACTGAGCTTCTGCCGCTTGATCAGCAGGCGCGTCTCCACCACGTCCTCGCTGGCGCCGTTGCGGAAAGCGAAAGTCTTGGCGAAGACGGTGCCGACCGGGAACTGCAGGGTGGCGGTGTAGCAGTCGAAGATCGCCAAGGTGGCGCAGTTGTCGTGATCCTGGTAGCCGGCCTTCTGCACCCGGCCGGAGACGTCCGGCGGCAGGAACATGATGCGATATTTCACGGCATAGTCGGAGAACAGGATGGTGTTCAGCTCGTACGGCACGCCGAAGCCGTTGGGATTCTTGCGTGGCTCCTGCGCGTCCTGGAACAGGTCGTACTGATCCAGGGTCGGACAGTTGTAGCCGTTCACCGCCCGGTAGTTGATCTGGCCGGACTGCCCCGCGCCGCAGGCCGCGGCGATCTCGGCGTCGCTGGGCCGCGGATCGTCGGAAGGATTGGGCGTGAAGCTGCCGAGGTTGGGCGTGGTCTGCGCCAGGTACTGCGGCGCCAGGGTCGGGCACTGCTGCGGCTGGACATGGTCGGCCAGCACCAGGTTGGCCGGGTTGGTGATGTCCGAGGTCGCCATGTGGAAGTTGGTGAAGTCATCGACCAGCAGGGTGCTGAGCTGGGTCTTCACAAAGGTGTTGTTCTGGACGCAGAAGCCGTTCTGCGGCAGGTTCAGCGCGCCGCTGCTGCCGAACTTCCAGGCGTTGTACTTGCACTTGGGGTTCGGGTCGTGGATGTAGAAGTTGGGGCGCTTGCGTTCGTCGGCGCGCGCCTCATAGCGGTCGGGATCGTTCGCATCGGGCTGGTCGAGCGGGACGCCGTTGGCGTCCACCGGATAGGTGGTGCAGCCGTTGGGCGAGTCGGTAGCGCCGTCCCACACGATCTGGCCGGATTTGCCCAGGTTCTTCACCACGAAGATCAGCGGCAGCAGCGAGGCGTTGTCGCCCAGGCAGGCGGGTGAATCGCCCTTGCCGGGCAGGCCGCCCATGCCGGTGCAGGTGTCGCGCGACAGGTCGGGCAGCTGCGGGCTGCCGCCGTTGTCCTTGAAGGTGTTGTTGTAGACGTGGATGCCCTCGGAGAAGAAGTCGTACTTGGTGGAGGGCTCGCTGTTGTCGACCAGGCCGTAGTTGGCGAAAACCAGGCCGGCGGTGTTGTTGTCGTGGATCTCGTTGTCGTAGAACTCGAGCTGGTCGGAAGCCAGCACCAGCGCGCCGGTGCCGGAGGGCACGTCGCCGACGATGGCGCCGCGCGCGGCGAAGCTCTTGATGTTGTTGCTGTACGACTGGTTCTGGTGGACCAGGTTCTTCTCGCCGTTCTGGGAGCGGCCCGGCAGGTCGAACACCAGGAAGCCGCCGACGTTGTCGTGAGCGATATTGTTGATGAACTCGGCGCGGTAAGTGTTCTCGAATTCGAAGCCGGCGACGTTGTGGAAGGCCTCGGTGTTCTGCACCAGGATGTCGCTGGATTGTCCGACGTAGACGCCGGCGTCGGCCGAGCCGATCGAGACGGAGTTGTCGACCAGCACGTGGTGGCACAGCACCGGGTAGAAAGCGTAGGAGCCGTCGTGGCTCCAGGACGCCGGATCGCTGTTGTAGTTGGGCGAGGCGGGGTCGGCCACGCTCCATCCGACCTTGACGCCGCGCACCGTGACGAAGTCGTCGCGGAACAGGCGCAGGCCGTTGCCCGGCGCGTCGTAGATGGTCAGGTTCTGCACCGTGATGCCGGTGACGTGGTTGATGCTGACGCCGTCCTCGGCGGGGCTGTTCTTGAACGACAGGATGGTGGCGTCGCGGCCCTCGCCCTCGACCGTGATGCCGCGCTTGCCGGTCATGACCAAGCTGGCGCTGAAGTCGAACTGGCCCTTGCAGAAGTGGATAGTGTCGCCCTCGTGGGCGTCGAAGAAGGCGATCAGCGCGTTCTTCTGTGCGTCGGGCCCGGGGCATATCGTGTAGGTCTTGGCGGCGGCGCTGCCGCCGCTGGAACCGGAGCTGGAGCCGGACCCTGCGCCCGAGGAACTGGAGCTGCCGCCCGCGCCAGCGCCGCCGGAGCCCGTGGCCGGGCTGCTGCCGCCGCAACCGGCGAGAAACGCGCAGACAACCGCGCCAACCAGTACCGCCCCCATCCACTGCTTCATGCCCTGAGTCCCCTCCGGCCACGGGCTGTCGCCCGCTGGCGCATTACATTTGTAAAGGAAGGTATCTTGCGGCGCGCCGACAGCGGCGGCGAGTAGTAAATCCGGCCCTTAAATACGAACGGTGGCCGCAGGCCACCACCACTGCCCCTCTCCCCTTGCGGGAGAGGGGAGGGCCGCTCGCGGAGCGAGTGGCGGGGTGAGGGGTAGACGAAGCGCGGAAGTATCCGTCGCGCCTATTCTCCGCCCGGCCGCAGCTTCACCACATGCGGGTGCTCGGGATCGCCGCTGCTGCGCGGCCGCGGGATCAGGGTGCGCAGCATCAGCTTGAAGTACTCGCGGAACTCGGCGCCGGCGGGGAACTCGTCGGGCGTGTCGCGATGCACCTGCTGGTTGCCGATGAAGGTGGCGTAAGCGAAGGTGGACCAGAGCTTGGCGTCGCGCTCGGACAGGCCCAGGCCGAGATAGCACTTGTAGAGATAGGCCAGGCGCCGCGCCGAGACGCGCATCACCACCTGCCCCACCGCCGGATCGTCGGAGGCGGCAGCCAGGGCCAGGTAAAGGCGGCCGGCCCTGTGACTGGAATTGCCGCGCTTGAACAGCTTGACGATGCGCTCGTAAGGGTCGGGCTCTTCCTCGACGCCGACGATGGCGTCCTCGGTCTCGCGCTTTTCCCACAGCTGCAGGGCGGCGTGGACCAGGGCGTCGCGGCTGGCGAAGTGCCAGTAGAAGCTGCCCTTGGTCACACCCAGGCGGCGCGCCAGCGGTTCCACCGCCACGGCCTCCAGGCCGCCGCTGGCCATCGCATCGAGCGCGGCCTCGGCCCAGTGCTCGGCACTGAGGTTCTGCCGCGAGGCGCTTTCGCTGTTGTTTCCGCTCATCTTTCCGTCCGGGGCCCTGCTTTCCGCCACATACGCCTTCGTATCGTGTAAGCACTGTAGTAGCTGCCCGCCGCCGGTGCAAACCCCCATCCGGATGAGGAGCAGCCGCAAGGCCCTTGATTCGGTTATTGTTCCGGGGCCTGAAGGAGAACATCAGAATGCACGGCTCGGGGATGTGCGGGAGGATGGCGGCGGGGCTGGCGCTGGCCCTGGTGGCGGGCGCGGCGGCGGCCAGCGTGGGGCCACAGACGGCGGCGCAGCTGGCCGGCAGGCTGACGCCGCTGGGCGGCGAACGCGCCGGCAATACCGAGGGCAGCATCCCGTCCTGGGACGGCGGCCTGACGCCGCAGCGCCGGCCGCCCGAATGGCAAGCCGGTGCCCGCTACGCCGACCCCTACGCCGCCGACCAGCCGCTACTGGTCATCGACTCCAAGAACCAGGCCAATTACGCCGGGCGCCTCAGCCCGGGCCAGCGCGCCTTGTTCGCGCGCTATCCCGACAGCTACCGCATGGTGGTCTACGGCAGCCGCCGCAGCTACGCCGCACCGGAGACCTTCTACGCCGGCACTTACAAGAACGCCACCGACGCCTATCTCGACGACAGCGGCGACGTCTCCCTGGCCGTGCCGCAGAAGGCGGTGGCGGGCATCCCCTTCCCGATCCCCGGCAACGGCACCGAGGCGGCCTGGAACCAGCGCCTGCGCTGGCGTGGCCCCGGCCGCGAGCGCAGCTATGTCCGGATCAGCGTCTCGGCCGACGGCGCCTCCAGCCTGGTGCGCTTCGGCGAGCGGGCGCGCTTCGATCCGATCGACGCGCCGCCGCGCAAGAAGCTCGGCCCGGTGCTGGCCTACATCGCCACCGCCGTATTCGAGCCGGCCAAGCTGGCTGGCACACTCAAGCTGATGTGGGACACGCTGACACCGCCGCCACGCGCCTGGCAGCGCAGCCCCGGCCAGACCTTCATCGCCACCACCAGCGAGGTCGGCAGCGACACCCCCGCCCTGGGTGGCAACGGCCTGCTGCGTGAGGACCAGCTGGAGGGCTACAGCGGCTCGCCACAGCGATACGAATGGAAGCTGCTGGGCAAGCGCGAGCTGTACGTGCCCTACAACAGCTACCGCCTGCACGACGGCGCGCTGGGCTACTCCGCGCTGATCGGGCCGCACCACCTCAATCCCGACGTGGCCCGCTACGAGCTGCATCGCGTCTGGGTGCTGCAGGGCCGCTGCCGGCCGGCCCAGCCCTGCGTCTGGCCCAAGCGGGTGCTGTACCTGGACGAGGACTCCTGGGCGGTGCTGCTGGCCGAGCTGTACACCCCGGACGACAGCCTGGCCGTGGTGCAGGAGGAGCACACCCTGATGGCCTACGACCAGCCGGTGTTGCTGCCGGCCCTGGAGACGGTCTACGACCTGCCCGGCGGCCGCTACCTCGCCAGCGGCATGAACAACCAGGCGCCTGAAGTCAGCTACGCTGCCGGCGAACTGGACGACTTCGACTCCGGCGAGATGAACCGCTGGGCCAAGCACATCGGTGCCGTTGCGCCGAAGGAGTGAGCCATGCGTCGGGGGAAATCGCTGCGTAAGTACGGGCTGCTACACTCGTTTGCCATGAACAAGTCCCTGCTCAGCCTGCTGCTGTGCGGCCTGCCGCTGGCGGCCGCGGCCCAGATCTACAAGTGGATCGATGCCAACGGCCAGGTCCACTTCAGCCAGAATCCGCCCAAGCAGGGCAGCTACCAGGACGTGACGCCGCAGGGACCGATGTCCGGCACCAGCACCGACAGCAACGGCCGGCCGCTGCCGCCGCCGCGCAGCAGCGGGTCTTCCTCCGGCAGCGCCCCCAGCTCGCAGGCGATGCGCGCCGGCGCCGACAATGCGGAGCGCTGCGCCAAAGCCAACGAGCGCATCGCCTACCTGCAGGAAAAGACCGCGCACCGCCTGATGGTGACCGGCGAGGACGGCCAGCCGTCGCGCATGACCGACGAGCAGTTCGACCAGCAGCTGCAGGACGCACGCGACGCCGCGGCCAAGTACTGCAGCTGAACCGCAGCCTTCCCGTGCCGGGCTGGGCTCCGGCAACATCCGCAGCACACATAAAAAAGCCCGGCACTTGGCCGGGCTTTTTGCTACAGCTGAAGCTTACTTCTTCGGCGCCTTGGCCGGGGCCGGAGCGGCGGCGGCATCGGGCTTGTCGATGCTGATCAGCTCGACTTCGAACACCAGGGTGGAGTTCGGGCCGATCTTCGGCGGCGCGCCGCGCTCGCCGTAGGCGAGGCCGGACGGCAGGTAGAACTTGTACTTGGAGCCCGGGGTCATCAGCTGCACGCCCTCGGTCCAGCCCGGGATGACGTTGGCGAGCGGGAAGCTCACCGGCTGGTTGCGGTCGTAGGAGCTGTCGAACACGGTGCCGTCGAGCAGGGTGCCCTTGTAGTTGACGGTGACCTTGTCGGTGGCCTTCGGGTGTTCGCCCTTGCCTTCGGTCAGCACTTCGTACTGCAGGCCCGTGGTGGTGGTCTTCACGTTGGGCTTCTTGCCGTTGTCGGCCAGGAACTTCTCGCCGTCTTCCTTGTTCTTGGCGGCGGCGGCGGCGCGGTCGGCGATCTGCTTCTCCTGGATCTTCTTAGCGACGGCCTGCTTGATCTCCTCGCGCTGCTGGTCGGTCAGGCGGGCAGTCTTGCCGGCGACGGACTCCTCGATGCCCTTCTCCAGGGCCGGGACGTCGACGTTTTCCTTGATCTGGCTCAGGGAGTGGCCGATGTCGAAGCCGATGGAGTAGCTGAACTTCTGCGCGTCGCTGCTCAGGTCCGCAGGGACGGCGGCATCCGAGGCGGCCGGCTTGGCGGCGTCGGCGGGCTTGGCGGCGTCGCCGCCGGCATCGCCGGCCGGCTTGTTGCAGGCCACCACCAGCGTAGCGCAGGCCAGCGCGAGCAGCGCGCGGGAAACTTTGAA
>CAYWPB010000242.1:0-2475 GCA_964458725.1 uncultured Nevskia sp.
GAAGTGTGGGCGGGGCCCAGTCCCCGTGGCGGTTTTAGCTTAGCACGGCCGAAGGGCGCCCCTGCTACCCTAGTGCCATGGGAACCAATTCCACCCACCTGATCTGGATCGATCTCGAAATGACCGGCCTGGTGCCGGAGCGGCACCGCATCATCGAGATTGCCACCGTCGTCACCGACTCCAATCTCAACGTGCTCGCCGAAGGCCCGGTGATCGCAGTGCACCAATCGGAGGCCGAGCTGGCCGCCATGGACGAGTGGAATACCAGCCAGCACGGCCGCTCCGGGCTGAGCCAACGGGTGCGGGACAGCCGCATCGAGGACGCGGAAGCCGAGCGCCTGACCCTGGAGTTCCTGAGGCAGTGGGTGCCCGCCGGCAAGTCGCCGATGTGCGGCAATTCGATCTGCCAGGACCGTCGCTTCCTGGCGCGCTGGATGCCGGAGCTGGAGAAGCACTTCCACTACCGCAACCTCGACGTCAGCACGCTCAAGGAACTGTGCCAGCGCTGGGCCCCGGCCACCGCCAAGGGCTTCACCAAGGAATCGCGCCACCTGGCGCTGGATGACGTCAAGGATTCGATCGCGGAGCTGCGCTATTACCGCGAGCATTTCCTGCGGCTGCCGGCGCAGACCGCTTCCTGGCGCGAGCAGGAGTAGACGCGGCCGCGGCAGGCCGGGTTGAAGCAAGTAGATGTGCTGAGCGCAGCGAGGCGCATCAATCGCGGGGTCTTCGCGGTAAACGATGCGCTTCGCCGCGCTCCGCACATCCTGCGGCTGCTGCGGCCGTTGAAGCCGTGGAGCGCCGCCCGCCGGCGGCGCGCGGCTAGCGGTTCCGGTAGAACGTTCCGGTGTTGTTCATCTCCGCCTGCGCCTTGGCCTGCGCTTTGGCCTGTTCCTTGGCCTCCTCCTCGAGGTCGACCATCATGCCCAGGTCCGGCGCGTCGGCCGCGGTGCGGTGCTGGGACAGGCGGATGCGCAAGGTGAGGTCGGTGCGCGAATCGGCGCTGCGCTCAACTTCCTCGAAACTGATGCGGCCGGCCTGGTAGAGCTCGAACAGCGAGTCGTCGAAGCAGTGCATACCGCCCGCCTTGTTCTTGCCGATCGCGATCTTCACTTCGTTGATGCGGCCGTCGCGGATCAGGTCGGCGATGAACACACTGGACAGCATCATCTCGGTCGCCAGCACCGCCCGGCCGCCGTCGGCCGCGGGCAGCAGGCGCTGCGCGATGACCGCCTTCAGATTCAGCGACAGGTCCATCAGCACCTGCTTGCGCGCCGCTTCGGGAAAGAACGCGGCCAGGCGCTCGATCGCCTGGTCGGCGCTGTTGGCATGCAGGGTCGACAGGCAGAGGTGGCCGGTGTCGGCGTAGTTGATGGCGTGGCGCGCCGTCTCCTCGTCGCGGATCTCGCCGATCATGATGACGTCGGGCGCCTCGCGCATGGCGTTGCGCAGGGCGTCGTTGAAGCTGCGCGTGTCCACCGATACTTCGCGCTGATCGACCAGGGCGCGATTGTGGCGGAACAGGAATTCGATCGGGTCCTCGATAGTGAGGATATGGCCGTCGCCATTGGCGGCGCGGTAGTTGATCATCGCCGCCAGCGAGGTGCTTTTGCCGGAGCCGGCGGCGCCGACGAACAGCACCAGGCCGCGTTTGAGCATGGCCAGCTTGGCGCACATCTCGGGCAGGCCCAGCTCGCGGAACGAGTTGACCTCGGACTTGACCAGGCGGATCACCAGGCCCATTTCGCCGCGCTGCTGGAACAGGTTGATGCGGAAGCGCCCTTCCTGGCCGTAGGAGTAGGACAGGTTGGCCTCCATCGTTTCCTCGAAGGTGGCCTTCTGGCGCTCGCTCATGATCGGCTGGATCAGGGCGCGGACCTCGCCGCGCTGCAGCACCGGCACATCCATCGCCGAAGTGGAGCCGTTGATCTTGATCCGCGGCGTGGCGCCGCAGGTCATGAACAGGTCCGAGGCCCCCCGGTCGATCATCAACTGGAGGTATTGCTGCAGGTCGGGCATGGCAGGGTCCCTGAGGCCGTCTGGCGGCTTGTAGGCCAGTCTAAGCCCGCCCGCAAGGGGCGCAGGAGTGGAAAAATATCCCTACGGGACTTGGGGATTCGGGAACAAGCGGGACAGCCGCCACTCGGCGGAATCCCTTATCCCGGCTGGTCAAATCGCCAGCGCGACCTCGACCCGCCCGCCGCCCCATTCCGAGCGGCCCAGCACGATGCTGCCGTCGTAGGCGCGCACCATTTCGGCCACCGCGCCCAGGCCGATGCCCTGGCCGGGGGTATGGGAATCGGCGCGCATGCCGCGCTGCAGCAGCTTTTCCGCGTCGGGCGGGAAGCCGGGGCCGTCGTCTTCCACGCTGATCTGCAGCTTGCGCTCGACATAGCGCGCGCTGACCCGGATGCGCTGGTGGCACCACTTGCCGGCGTTGTC
The DNA here is from genome assembly GCA_964458725.1 of uncultured Nevskia sp. Classification (GTDB taxonomy): domain Bacteria; phylum Pseudomonadota; class Gammaproteobacteria; order Nevskiales; family Nevskiaceae; genus Nevskia. The sequence continues at coordinate 2,443 of CAYWPB010000242.1, forward strand.
CATCAGGTTGCCGAGCAGCTCGTAGAGGTCGCC
>CAYWPB010000242.1:2575-6215 GCA_964458725.1 uncultured Nevskia sp.
GCGCTGCTGCGGAAGGCCTGCTCCAGCGCCGCGCCGGACAGCAGCATGAACACCACCAGCACCAGGGTGGCGGCCAGCAGCAGGCGGGCGCGGAGGGACCTCATCAGGTTTTAGTTGTTCAGTTGCCAGTTGTCAGTAACAGCGATGCAAAGCCTGCGCTAACCACTGACAACTAACAACTGACTACTAGTTTCTCGGCAGGTCCCAGCGGTAGCCGCTACCCCTCAGCGTGGTGATCGGGTTCAGAGTGCTGTCGGGGTCGAGCTTGGTGCGCAGGCGCCGCACGAACACCTCGATGACGTTGCTGTCGCGCTCGTCGTCCTCGTTGTAGAGGTGCTCGGTCAGGGTGCTCTTCGACACCACCTCGCCGGCATGCAGCACCAGGTACTCGAGCACGCGGTATTCGTAGGCGGTCAGCTCCACCGGCTTACCGGACAGGCTGACGTTCTTGGCGGTGGTGTCGAGGGCGATCGGGCCGCACTCCAGCAGTGACTGGGTCCAGCCGCCGCTGCGCCGCACCAGGGCGCGGGCGCGGGCCAGCAGCTCCTCGCGGTGGAAGGGTTTGACCAGGTAGTCGTCGGCGCCGGCCTCCAGGCCCTCGACCTTGCTCTGCCAGCCGTCGCGGGCGGTGAGGATCAGGATCGGGAACTTGCGCCCGGCCTTGCGCGCCGCCTTGATGATGGCGATGCCGGGGGTCTTGGGCAGGCCCAGGTCGATCACCGCCAGGTCGATCGGGTATTCCAGCGCCATGTACTGGCCCTCGTCGCCGTCGCCGGCGGCGTCGACCGCATAGCCTTCCTCGGTGAGATATTCGCTGACCTGTTGCCGCAGCTGCGGATCGTCTTCGATGACCAGTGCACGCATGGTGGGTGTCTTGTTCTCGGGTTATGGGGGCGCCGGGCTACTGGCCCGGCACGTAAACGGAGCGCACTTCGCCATCCTTGAGCACGCGCACGCGGTAGCCGCTTTCCGCCGGGTCCACCGCCAGCACACGGCCGCCGCCGTTGAGCTGCTGTGCCCGCTGCGCCGCCTGGCCAGTGGACATGCGCGGCGCGAAATTCTGCTGCGGAAACTGCGGGCGCGGCTGGTACATCTGCGGCGGGGCGTACATTTGCCGCGGCGGCTCCGGCGGACGCTGCTGCGGCCGCGGCGGCTGGCGCTGCTCCTCGCGGTGGCCCCAGCCCCCCGCCAGCGCCGGCTGCAGGGCCAGCGCCAGGAGGAGAGCCAGGGTCGCGAGGTGCTTGCGCATGTCCTTTACTTTAGGCGGTCGCGCGCCGGATCAATAGCCCGCCGGGGCGACATTGACGCGCACCAGCAGCTGCTGGCCCGGATCGTAGGGCAGGTGGGTGCGGTAGACCTGGCCGCCGTAGCGGTAGGTCACGTCGTAGCCGGCCAGCTGCTGCTGGGTCTGGTAGTCGTTGACGGTGCTGCACTGGCGCTGGTAGCCGGTGCGCTGCGCGCCGTAGTTGGCGTTGGCGATGTTGTTGCCGATGCCCGCGCCGACCACCGCGCCGATGCCGGTGGCCCAGGCCTTGCCCGAGCCGCCGCCGATGCTGTGGCCGAGCAGGCCGCCAGCCAGGCCGCCGATCAGGGTGCCGCCCAGCGAGGGGCGGTAGTCGTTGTAGACCACCTGCTGGTCGTAGCACTGCTGGCGCGGGATCGCGACGTTGACCTGCTGGTACACCGGCGTGCTGTTGAGCACTTCGGCATAAGCCTCGCCCGGCGGCGGCGGCGGCGGCGGCGCGTAGTAGCCGCCACCGTAGTAGGGATCGGCGAGCGCCGCCGTGCTCACGCCCAGCGCAGCCGCCGCGACGAGGAACCTGCCAAAACCCTGCTTGTTCATGTACTTCTCCGGTCCACGGGCGGCTTTTGCGCCCGTTTCCCGCACCAATCTACGCCGGCAAGCTGAATTTTGGCTGAACTGGTAGGGGGTCCCGGAGGAACTTTACTCTTTTGAATCCGGGGACTTGCGCCGTCCTGTCCCCGGCAGCGCCTGCCCCCGAATGCTTATTCGGGGGCGGCGCCTTGTCGGCCTGAAGGCCGACCTACAGGCTTCTACTTCCCCGCCGTGGCGAACTTCTGCAGCTGCTGCGGCGTGAAGTACGAGGGCTCCTTCTCCCAGTCGTACTCGATCTGCTGCGGTTCCTCGTTGAACAGGTTCACCGCGACGTAGCGGCGCGATTGCAGGTCGTAGTGCACCTGCACGCCATTCACCACCACCGGCACGTTGGCGAAGCTGATGGCATGGGCCTCGGCGAAGCGCCAGAACTGGTCGCGGTTGTCGTAGATGTCCTGGGCCAGCACCAGCCAGGAATCCTCGTCGAGGTAAAAGACGCGCTTCTTGTAGATGTGGCTGAAGCCGGGCTTGAGGTCGGCCTCCATCACCCACACCCGGTGCAGCTCGTAGCGGGCCAGGTCCTGATTGATGTGGCCGCCCTTGATGATGTCCTTGTACTTCAGCTTGTCGCTGTAGAGAAGGTAGTCGTTGTAGGGGACGATCATCTCCTTCTTGCCGATCAGCTTGACGGTGTAGCGGTCGAAGGGGCCGTTGAACATGTCGAGCTGGTCGTGGGTCATCAGGCCGTCGAACAGCGGATTGTCGTAGCCCACCTCGCCGATGCGCCGCACCCGTCCCAGAGCCGGATTGAATTCCCACACGCCGGTCTGCTCGGCGACGCGGTCGATCGGCACGTGCAGCAGATCGGCGGTGCCGGCCTTGTTGGGTGGCGCCAGGGTCTTGACCATGGCGTAGAGGTTCTGGTTCTTGAGGTTGTCGACGGTCGACTTGGGATTGTTGTAGACGAACGTGATCTCGCCGTAGGCGCGCTCCAGCACGTAGGAGCCGTCGGGCTGGGTCTCGGCGGCGTTGATGTAGCCGCGGTAGCCCTTGGTGTTGTAGCGCATGATGTGGTTCCACATCACTTCAGTGCCGTTCTTGGGGATCGGGAACGGATAGCCCTGCGCCGCGCAGCAGAAGCCGTAGCCGTTATCGGTCAGCTCCACCGTGGTGGCGTTCTTCTTCGTCGCGTCGTAGAACCACTGCGGGTAGGAGGCGCTGCGATGCGTCGGGTACACGTTCATCTTGTAGTCGGGGAAGGTCTGGAACAGGGCCTTGTAGCCGTCCGCCAGCTGCCCCGAATACTGTTTGTAGTTCTGCGCCGTGACCGTGTACAGCGGCTTGTCCGCGGCGTAGGGGTTGTCGCCGCGCTTCATCTCCTTCTGCGGCAGGCCGCCGTCCCAGGCCGGGATGGTGCCGGCGGCGTTGCCGGCTTTCTCGGCGCCGATCGGGGTCAGGGTCGTGCCGAGCTTGGCGGCTTCGTCGGCGCCGACCTTGGCCTGCGCGGCCAGCGGCAGCGACAAGCCCAGGGCGAGCAGGAAGGTTGTGGTCTTTCGCATGAGGTTCTCCATCCTCTTATTTGACCAGCAGCCCGGCCTTCGATTGCAGCGGGCTGACCAGATGGCACAGCCAGCCCAGCGCCGGCATCATCAGGATGGCACCGAACAGGTTGGTAGTGAACATGAACAGCAGCAGCAGGCCCATGTCGGCCTGGAACTGCAGGCCCGAGAACAGCCAGGTGCCGACGCTGACGATCAGCGCCAGCGAGGTGAAGGTGGTGGCCTTTCCGGCGGCGCGCAGGGC
>CAYWPB010000243.1:0-6195 GCA_964458725.1 uncultured Nevskia sp.
CGGCCTGGGCCAGGCCGACGGTGGCGCGCAGGCCGGCGCCGCCGGCGCCGACCACGACCACGTCGTATTCATGGTGAACGATGGGATATGCGGCGGACATGGATCAGGCTCCGAAAGCGATTTTGAGCACGGCGAAAACGGCGGCCGCGCCGAACACGAAATGGGCAAGCTTCACCAGGATGACGGAGCCGATCTTCAGCGGCTCGTTGGACACGTAGTCCTCGATCACCACCTGCACGCCGAGCACGGAGTGGTAGAAGATCGCGATGAAGTACAGCACCAGGCCGATGGCGACGTAGGGGTTCTGGATCCAGGCGCGCATCGTCGGGAAGTCGGCGACGTGGTAGCGGGCGATGCTGAAGACGAACCACAGCGACAGCGGGATCAGGGCCAGCGCGGTGAGGCGCTGCACCCAGAAGTGGTGCACGCCGTCCTTGGCGGAGCCGAGGCCGCGGGCCTGGGACAGCGGGGAACGCAGGTTATTGCTCATGTGCGGCTCCTCAGGCGGCGGGGACGAGGTAGGCGACGGCCCAGACCGCGGCGGTCAGCACCAGCGAGGCCGCGACGACGATGTAGCCGCCGAGGTCGACGTGCTTTTTCTCGAAGGCGTAGCCGACGTCCCACACCAGGTGGCGGATGCCGTTGCACAGGTGATAGAGCAGCGCCCAGCTCCAGCCCAGCAGCAGGAACAGGCCGAACGGCGAACGGGCGAAGTGGTTGAACTTCTCGAACTCGTACGGGCCCATCGCGGCGGACATGACCCACACCGCCAGCAGCACGGTGCCCATCGACAGGCCGAGGCCGGTGATGCGGTGGGCGAAGGAGAGGACGGAGCTGATTTGAAACCGGTAATACTGCCCCAACATGAAGGGCGACAGTGGCCGGGATACGACTGGCTTGGCGGTTGGCTTGGCTGACATGGCGGGATCCTCGGTTCCTGGCTTTATTTCCGTCCGTAGGGTTTTTGGGAATGGAGCGGAGAGGCGCGCGAACCGGAATCAGAAGTCGATACAACGGCCATGCTTCTCCCAGTCGCCGTATCGGGTCGGTTCGGTGCCGTCCTTGCGTCCGCCGAGCTCTTTGATGGCTCCGGCGGGCGCAATCTGTGCAGATGCCTGCTCCTCAGGCTGCGCGGCGTCGGTGCCCGGGGATCCCGGAGCCGGAGCGGCAGCTTCTTCTGGTGAAGTCGATGTCATGGGCGTCTGCTAATCCTTGATAGTGTGACAAAATCGACACTCTTATGGCAACGATTGACAGCGCGGGATTTGCGATGACGGATCTCGCATGGCTTGACGCCGCGGGCTGGAAACCCACGGAAAACGGGGACTTCTCCTTCGGCGACGCCGCCGCGGAAGCGGCTGCCGCGCTGCGCGGAACCGTGCTGTCGCCCCTGGCGCATCTGGGGGTGATCCGCGCATCCGGCGCGGACGCCGAGACCTTCCTGCAGAACCAGCTCAGCAACGACCTGCGCCAGCTCGCGCCGGGCCACGCGCAGCTGTCCAGCTACAACAGCCCCAAGGGCCGCGTGCTCGACCTGCTCGCGCTGCGCCGCGACGGCGAGGCCCAAGGAGAGGCCAAACGAGACGTGTTTCTGCTGGAAACACGGCGCGACACCCTGCCCGCCTCGCTCAAGCGCCTGCGCATGTTCGTGCTGCGCTCCAAGGTGGCGCTGGAGGATGTGAGCGATGCCAGCTTCGCGCTCGGCCTGGCCGGCGCCGATGCGGCCGCGCTGCTGCAACAGGCCGCCCTGCCAGTGCCGGCGCAGGATTGGGACCATACCAGCGGTGACGGGATCACCGTGATGCGTCGTCCCGGCGCGCGTTACAGCCTGCACGGCACGCCGGCGCAGCTCGAAGCGCTGTGGCCGACGCTCGCGGCGCGGGCGCAGCCGGTGGGGAGCGCCGCCTGGCGCCTGCTCGACGTGCTGGTCGGCCTGCCGGCGATCCGCCCCGAGACCGCCGACCACTTCGTCGCCCAGATGCTCAACCTCGACCAGCTGGGCGCGATCAGCTTCAGCAAGGGCTGCTACCCCGGCCAGGAAATCGTGGCGCGCATGCACTACCTGGGCAACCTGAAGCGGCGCATGTTCCTGTGCCGCACCGAGGCGGCCGCGGCGCTGCCGGGCGCGGACGTGTTCGCCGAGGGCGGCGAATCGGCCGCCGGCGAAGTGGTGCACGCGGCGCCGCACCCGGACGGCGGCACCGCGCTGCTGGCAGTGCTGCAGCTGGCCCAGGCCGAAGCGTCGTTGCGGCTGGGGTCTGCGACAGGTGCCGCGCTGAAGGTCGTTGCCGCGCCGGCGGCGGCCGCTGACTAGAAATTAGCCGTCACCCCGGCGAAAGCCGGTCCAGAGCCCGACTGCATCACTAGTCCCCTGGATTCCGGCTTTCGCCGGAATGACGCCGGGATGATTGGGCGGCTCGCTCCTAATTCCCTTCAGGAATTTCATAACTCCTTTATATTCTTTTTCAAGATAACGGCCGGCCCGCAACATACGCGCACCTTTCACTGGGAGCGCACAAGAAATGCATCCGCATCACCCGGCCCCGGCGCGCAAGCGCGCCCTGTCCACGCTGGCCCCCGCCCTGTTCGGCCTGTCCGCCCTGCTGCCGGTTCACGCCGGCGCGGTGGAGCTGCTCAACGTCTCCTACGACCCGACCCGCGAGCTGTACCAGCAGATCAACGCCAGGTTCATAGCCGACTGGAAGGCGAAGTCCGGCGAGGATCTGAGCATCAAGCAGTCGCACGGTGGCTCCTCCAAGCAGGCGCGCGCGGTGATCGACGGCCTCGAAGCCGACGTGGTGACCCTGGGCATCGCCTCCGACATCGACGCGCTGCACGACAACGGCGACCTGCTGCCGGACAACTGGCAGACCCGCCTGCCCGGCGACAGCACGCCGTACAACTCGACCATCGTGCTGCTGGTGCGCAAGGGCAACCCCAAGGGCATCAAGGACTGGAGCGACTTGACCAAGCCCGGTGTCGCGGTGATCACGCCGAACCCGAAGACCTCTAGCGGCGGCCGCTGGAATTTCCTCGCCGCCTACGCCTACGCGCTGAAGCAGAACCACAACGACGATGCGAAGGCGCGCGAGTTCGTCGGCCAGATCTACAAGAACGTGCCGGTGCTCGACTCCGGCGCGCGCGGCTCCACCACCACCTTCGCCCAGCGCGGCCTCGGCGATGTGCTGATCGCCTGGGAGAACGAGGCCTATCTGGCGCTGGACGAGTTCGGCGCCGACAAGTACGACATCGTCGCGCCCTCGCTGTCGATCCTGGCGCAGCCGCCGGTCGCGGTGGTCGACAAGAACGCGAAGAAACACGGCACCGAAAAAGTCGCCGAGGCCTACCTGCGCTACCTCTACACGCCGGAGGCGCAGGAGATCATCGCCAAAAACCACTACCGCCCGCTCGATCCCAAGGTCGCCGCGGCCCATGCCAGGGACTTCCCCAAGCTGGAGCTGACCAGCATCCAGCAGTTCGGCGGCTGGCGCAGCGCGCAGCCGAAGTTCTTCGGCGACGGCGGCGTGTTCGACCAGATCTACAAGCCGGCGCCTTGACCGTCTCCCCCTCGCCGGCTGCGGCCATCCGCGCATCACCGGGCCGCAGCCGGCGATTTTTCTTCGACTCCAGGAAGTTTCACGGAAGACCCATGTCCATCACCGGCGTCAACACCCGCAACCAGCTGCGCGGCACCGTCACCCACATCCACCGCGGGCCGGTAGTGTCCGAAGTTGAGATCGAGACCGCCATCGGCATCGTCTCGGCGGTGGTCACCACCAGCTCGATCGACCGCCTGCCGCTGCGCGAAGGCGATCCGGCGCTGGCGCTGTTCAAGGCTACCGACGTGCTGGTGGCGCGGCTGGACTGATGAGCACCAATATCCGGATTCGTCATTCCCGCGAAGGCGGGACAAATGCGTCGGGAACGTATTTGGCGAGCGCAGCGAGGCCGAAGGCTTCGGCCCAGGATGGGCCGAACAATCCAGTTTTAGCGAGCCAGCAAAGCAAAACTGGGTCCCCGCCTTCGCGGGGACGACAGGTCCCGGCGTAGACCCCATGTGCCTGATCCTCCACAAACCCGCCGGCGAGCGCGTGCCGCGCGAGCTGATCGACGCGGCCGTGGCCTTCAACCGCGACGGCTGGGGCCTGATGGGCTTTGGCCCCGATGGCGAGGTGCTGGTCGAGCGCCACCCGGAGGTCGATGCCGGTGCGATCGAGCAGCGCCTGCGTGGCCTGCGCGAGGCCGAGCTGTGCCTGCACCTGCGGCTGCGCACGCGCGGCTCCGGCGCGCCGGAGAATGGCCACCCGATCAAGGTCAGCGACCGCTTCCACCTGATGCACAACGGCACCCTGCGCACCCGCACCCGTGTTCCCGGACGCTCCGACAGCTGGCACTTCGCCGTCGACCTGCTGCGGCCACTGGCGGCGAACTGGCCCGACGCGCTCAGCCACCAGAGCTTCATCGCCCTGGTCGAGGCCGGCCTCACCGCGGAGAACAAGCTGGTGCTGCTCGACGCCGAGGCGCGGGGACTGGTGTTCTTCAACCATCGCCACGGCGTAGAGTTCGAGGGGCTGTGGCTGAGCAGCACACGCTGGATCGACCAGCGGCGGCTGGCGCTGAGCCATGCGCCGCAGCCGCAGCAGAAGACCTATCAGGCCGGGGAGCTGGATTTCCTGTGAGCAGTTCCGTCGCAACCATCGATCCAACACTTGCGCCGCACCGCGCGCGCCGGGTGCTGCCCGGCTTCGGCCTGGCGATGGGCTTCACCCTCACCTACCTCTCGCTGCTGGTGCTGATCCCGCTGGCCGGGCTGTTCGTGCGCGCCGCCGGGCTCGGCGCGGAAGGACTGGTGCACACGCTCACCTCGCCGCGCGTGCTGGCGGCGCTGCGCCTGAGCTTCGGCGGCGCACTGTTCGCAGCCGGCATCAACGCCGTGTTCGGCACCCTGGTGGCCTGGACCTTCGTGCGCTACGAGTTCTGGGGCAAGCGCCTGTTCCAGGCCATGGTCGACCTGCCGTTCGCGCTGCCCACGGCGGTGGCCGGCATCGCGCTGACCGCGATCTATGCGCCCAACGGCTGGCTCGGCGCGCCGCTGGCCAGGCTCGGGATCAAGGCCGCCTACAACCCCACCGGCGTGGTGCTGGCCATGACCTTCATCGGCCTGCCCTTCGTGGTGCGCACCTTGGAGCCGGTGCTGGAAGAGGCGGAGAAGCAGCTGGAGGAAGCCGCCGCCACGCTCGGCGCGACGCGCTGGCAGACGGTGACGCGGATCATCCTGCCGGCGGTGCTGCCGGCCCTGCTCACCGGCCTGGCGCTGGCCTTCGCCCGCGCGGTGGGCGAATACGGCTCGATCATCTTCATCGCCGGCAACATCCCCAACCTGTCGGAGATCGCGCCGCTGCTGATCATGATCAAGCTGGAGGAATACGACTACGCCGGCGCCACCGCGGTGGCCGCGGCGATGCTGGTGCTGTCGTTCCTGCTGCTGCTGGGCATCAACCTGCTGCAGGCCTGGCGCCAGCGGCGCGCCTGATCGATCCATCGGGGAAAATACATGCGCACCACGCTCAAGCCGCTGGCCGTCGCCGCGCTGGCGCTCGCCGCGTCGACCGCTCCGGCGGCGCCGCTGCTCAACGTGTCCTACGACGTGGCACGCTCGCTCTACAAGGACCTCAATCCGGCCTTCGCCGCGCAGTGGAAGCAGCAGACCGGCGAGACCGTCAGCATCGACCAGTCGCACGGCGGCTCGTCGAAGCAGGCGCGCGCCGTGATCGACGGCCTCGACGCCGACGTGGTGACGATGAACAACCCGCTGGACATCGACGCCATCGCCAATGCCGGCCTGCTGCCGAAGAACTGGGCGCAGGCCTTTCCGGACGACAGCAGCCCGTCGTGGTCGGCGATCGTGTTCATCGTGCGCAAGGGCAACCCGAAGAACATCCGCGACTGGAACGACCTGGTGCGACCCGGCATCCAGGTGGTGCTGCCCAATCCGAAAACCTCCGGCAACGGCCGCTACAGCTACCTCGCCGCCTGGCAGTACGCGCGCAGCCGGCCCGGCGCCAGCGACACCGACTCGATCGACTTCGAGAAGAAGCTCTTCGCCAACGTGCCGGTGCGCGACACCGGCGGCCGCGATGCCACCACCACCTTCGCCCAGCCCGGCAACGGCGACGTCCTCCTGACCTTCGATAG
>CAYWPB010000244.1:0-6163 GCA_964458725.1 uncultured Nevskia sp.
GCTCAGTTCGGTGCGGGCGGCCCCGGCCGCGCCGTCGGCGCCGACGAGCTCCCGCAGCCAGTGTCGCCGCGCGGCCGGATCGGCGGTCAGGATGGCGAGGCGCTGCCGTGCTTCGATGCCGCGGTCGAGCGCCTGCGGATAGTCCCTGATGAAGGCTTGATAGCCATCCGCGGCGGCGCGTTCCTGTTGCGCCTGGTCATACAGGGCGGCGCTGAGCCAGGCCGCTTCGCGGCGCACGTCCGCGGCTTCCGCCGGGCGCGCGGCGATGCGGGCATAAGCCGCCGCCGCATCCGCCGGCGCGCCGCCCTGCCGGTAAGCCTCGGCCAGCTTCTTGTCGGCGTCGCCGAGCCGCGGGCTCTGCGGATTGCGGGCGCGGAAGCTCTCCAGCGCGGTCTGCGCCTCGCGCCAGTCCTGGGCGGTGAAATAGGCCGAAGCGGCGTCGTAGTCGGCATCCGGCCGGATGCGTGCATCGGGCACGATCCGGCCGACGCGCTCGAAGTGATGCGCCGCGGCCAGCCAGTCACCGGCCTGGCGCGCCGCCTCGCCCTGCTTGCAAATGGCGGCGGCGAGCTGCTCCTGCGCGGTGCGGGTTCCGGGGTCGGCCGGCGACAGCAAGGGCAGCAAGGCGGTGTAGGCGCGCTCTGCGCCGGCGTAGTCGCCGCGTCCGAAGCGGGCATCGCCCTGCACCGCGAGCGCCTGCCGCCGCAGCTCCGGCGCAGCGCCATCGGCCGCCAGCACCCGGCCGGATACCACGATCGCCTGCTCCCGGTCCTGCAGCGCAAGCAGGTCTTCGGCGGCGCGGGTCAGCACCGCGGTCGTCTGCGCGCTGGACGGGAAGCGTTCGGCGTAGCGCAGTTCGGCCGCCACCGCCCGCCGCAGCACCGCCGGCCGCTCCTGCGCTGGCGCCTCCGAACCCAGCCGCTGCCAGGCCTGCACCGAGGCGTACGCCGCCTCGCTGGCGCCGGCATAGCCGGCATAGGTGTAGGCGGTCTGCTCGTATTGCAGTGCGGCGTCGCGCAACTGGCCGCCGTCGTACAGCGCATCGGCGTAGCGCAGATTGGTTTCGGCCCGCTGGGCATCCTGCGGATAGTATTCCAGCAGGCGCCGGTACCAGCCGGCGGCGGCGATGAAATCGGCTTGACGCGCATCCGCGGCAGCCGACGCCTGCCGCGCGCGCACGTGGTACCAGGCCGCCAGCTCGCCCAGATATTGATGCAGCGTAGCCATCGCCGCCGCACCGGGCGGCTTGCCGTCCCAGTAAGGTGCGCCAGGCGCGTAGGCCTCGGCATAACGCGCCTCCTCACGCACCGTTTCCTCATCCAAGCCACCCGCACGATAGGCGGCGACCGCCTGCACCTGCAGCTGCGGCGCCAGCGGATGCCCGGGGTGACGCTGGATGAAGGCGAGGTAGGCCCTGGCGGCGTCGCCATAGCGCCGCCGCTCGAGCATCTGCTGCCCGAGCGACTGATACAGCAGCGCGGCAAAGCGCGGCTCGCCGGCGGCGGCGCAATAGTCGTTGAGCGCGGCGCCCCCGCCCAGCGCGGCGAAGGCCAGTCCGCTCATGCGCAGGGCATCGCCGCTGACTTCGCGCAGCTTCGGCGCCACCCCGGCGAGGGCTTGGGCCGGCTCATTCGGCGCCGGCTGCGGCAGGCTGCGTTCGAGTATCGCCAGGAACGCGCCGGCGGATTCGAGATATTTTTCCTGCTTGTATAAGGCCCAGCCATACTTGTACTGCGCCGGGGTGAAGTAAGGCGTGCCGCTGCCCTTGGACAATACCTGACGGTACGACACTTCCGCCTCGTCATAGCGGCCGCGAGCGTAGAGCAGCTCGGCGGCGCGGAACACCGCGTCGCCCATGTGCGGCGACTCGGGATAGCGGCGGCCCAGCTCGCGCAGGGTGTCGATGGCCTGCAGGGGCTGCCCCTGCAGCTGTTGCGCGCGCCCCAGCTGGTACAGCGCGCGATCGTTCTCGGCGTAGTCGGGGTAGTCGGCCAGCAGCCTCTGGTAGCCGGCGACCGCCTGGTCCAGCTCCGCGGCCGTGGCCTCGCCGGCGTCGGCCAGCTGCAGTCGCAGGTCGGCGGCGCGGCGCAGCGATTCGGCGCGGATCAGCGGATCGGGCGACAGCTGCGCCGCCTGGTCGTAGTTGTCGATCGCCGCCCGCATTTGCGGGGTGGGCGCGGCGGCCTTGGCCACGTGCATGATGCTGGGCGTGCGCACGTAGACGTAACGGTCCTGTTCGAGGCCGTTGTTGCGCACCACGGCGCCGACGGTGCCGGCGGCGCCGTCGGCGGCCCGGGCCTGCAGCGTGGCGAGCAACAGGACGGCGGGCAGGGCGTGCTTCATTGCCGCGCTCCCGTGGGGAGCGGCTCGTTCAGGTGGGCGAGGGCGAAGCGCGCTTCGCCGAGATACAGGTCCGTGCTGCGCTGCGCGTCGCTCAGCCCGCGGGCCGCAAGGGCACTGAGCGTTGCCGCCTGCGCCGCGACGGCGGCAGCCAGACGCCGGCGCAGGGCGGTGTCGTCGCCCGGCTGCAGGGCCTGCTCCAGCTGGCGCAGGTCGTGGTAGTCCTGCATCGCGCCGCGGAAGCCGTCCTGTTCCATCAGCCGCTGCAGGTAAAACCCCGGCGGCGCCGCCAACGGCTGGTGCGGATCGGCGGCCAGCCACCAGTGCTGCCCGGGATAGGCGGTGATCCACCAGGGCCAGCCCTGGTTCTCCGCTGCGCGACGGTCCAGCAGCGGCACGAGCCCGCCGGCGGCCACCTCCAGCTGCGCCTGTTGCAGCTGCTCGGCCAGGGCCTCGAACAGGCGGATGGCACGCTTGAAATAGTCCAGCGCCTCGGCCTGCGCGCCGATATGGTTGAGCGCGTACGGGATCGCCACCATGCCTTCCTGCACCGCCGGGTCGAGCGGATCGCGGCCGATCAGCTCGGTCCAGGGGACCAGGGCGCGGCGCAGCGCCTGCTCTTCCTGCGCGCTGGCGGTCTGCGGCCGGTACGGCTCATGGCGCTTGAGGACGGCGATGTCCGGGGTGAGCGTGGGCTGCAACAGCACCGGGATGCGCGGCAGCGCTGCCTGCGTGCCGTTCGCCACCGCTGCCTGCGGCTGGCCGTTGCCCATGGGCGCGAGCAGGGCCCAGCCCAGCCCCAGCAGCGCGGCGCTGGTGCTGGAACCGGTGCTGCGCACGCGGCTGAACCAGGGCACCGCGGCGGCTCCCCGGTGTTCGCGCAGCAGGGCGTAGCCGAGCTGTACCGCGGCCTGGTCGCGCAGGGCGGCCAGTTCCTCGCCCTGGCCGTCGAGCGCGAGCAAGGCTTCGAACGCGGCCTCGCCCTCGGCGTCGTGCCCCTGCTGCAGCAAGGCCAGGCCGCGGTTGTAGCCGGCATAAAACTGCGCCGCCGCATCGGCGGCGGAGGCCTGGTCCACCGGCCCGGCGCGCTGGGGCAGGCCGAAGGCGTCGAGGGCCTCAGCCAGCCGCTGCCCGAACTCCGGCGTGGCCGCGCTCGCCGCGGATTGCGCCCGAATCCGATACAGCTCCTGCAGCGCGGCCAGAGGTCGATCGCTGGCCGTGAGGTACGCGGCATAGCGCAGCCGCGGGTCGGCCTCGGTTACCGCGAGGGGATGCGTCTGCAGCTGCGGCTTGCCGAGACGGCCGCCCGGAATCAGATCCAGCTCGAGGGCTGCCGGCTGCGCGCCGGGCGCGAGTTCGTACTCCAGCGTTCCCGCCGCGCGCCAGTGGTCGGGCGGGGCCTTGGTGTAGCGCGCGGCGAAATCGGCTCGCAGCCGATGCGCACCGGGCGGCAAGGTCAGGCGCTGGAGTCCGCCGCGCTGCAACGCAAGGGCCTCGCGATCGCTGTACTGATAACGCTGCGGCGGGGCGTCGTCGATGCGCAGGGTGATTTCGTCCAGCGACAGCTCGGGATCGAGCGCGCCGACATAGATCGGCAGTGCTCCGGCATCCTCAGGCGGCACGTGCGCCTGCAGCCAGTCCAGCGCCTCGGTCTTGAGCCCGGCGACGTCGACGGCAGCCTGCCCGCCAGCCCATAGCAGCGAAGGCCAGCACAGCACGGCCGCGATCCACCGGCGACGGCTTGCGCGGCGTCGCGTCGGCTGGCACTGGTGCTTGCGCTGGTTCAAAAGCGGTCCTCGCTCCAAAAAAAAATCCACGCGAGGCCTTTCCGCCATCCGCGTGGACTTCATCGTCCTGCGAAAGAGATCGTCTTCGATCGCTTCCTGCCGTCACCGCTAACGCAAGCCGCGTGCCAGCCAAGCTCCGGCGACTCAGGCTGCGCGCATCAACTGTTCCAGTCGCACCAAGGTGGGACCGCGTACCACGTCGGCCAGGGTGTACTTGTTCAAGTCATCGAGAAAGCCGCGCTCGGCCCGGTTGAGCGCGGCCTTCAACACGCAAGCACCGTGCAGGCCGCAGGGGCCCCGGTCGCAGTCGACCAGGCGGCCGTGGCCCTCCATCGCCTCCACCACGTCGCCGATCCGCAGCGACGCCGCCGCCACCGCCAGGCGCAGGCCGCCATTGCGGCCGCTGCTCGACTCGACATAGCCCAGCCTGCGCAAGCCTTGTGCAACCTTGTGCATGTGGTGCGCGGAGACGCGATATTTCTGTGCGACCACGCGGGCGCTGACCGGCTTGCCGTCGCGCACCCCGGCCAGATACACCAGTAAACGCAGGGAAAAATCGGTATACAAGGACAATCGCACGCTGAAACCTCCACGGGGTGTGCTTTTTCGATGCACAAAGCGGGCCGGCTTGGTGCGCCACGGCGCCGGCCGCTACTTGGCATTTTGGTTGCTACGTCTGAGGCAGTACCTACAATAAGGACTGCCCATGGCAGCCGCACAGGCCAGGTTCAGGGTGATGCTGGCGGACGACGACGCTGCGCGATCGGCCATGCTGGAGCGGGCCCTGGCCGGCGAGGGACACAGCGTCGTGGAACGGCTCGGTACGCATGCCGATCTGGCGGCTGCGGTCGAGCGCTGCCAGGCGGAGGTGATCTTCATTGGTGTCGACGCGCCGGGGCGCGACACGCTGGAAGCCCTGAGCCGGCTCAATCGTGAGCACCCGCTGCCGGTGGTGCTGTTCGCCGCGCGCAGCGATCCCGAGACCACCCGCCGCGCGGTGCAGGCCGGCGTTAGCGCCTACGTCGTCGACGGGCTGCATCCGACCCGGCTCAGCGCGTTGCTCGAGGTGGCGATCGCGCGCTTCGATGTGTACCAGGCGCTGCGCCATGAGCTGGACCAGGCCCGCATCCGGCTGGCCGACCAGCGCGATATCGAAAAGGCCAAGGGCCTGCTGATGAAGCGGCGTGGCCTCGACGAAGCCGGTGCCTACAGCCTGCTGCGGCGTATGGCGATGGACCGCAAGCAGCGCATCGGTGATTTCGCGCGGGTGCTGCTGACCGCCGCGGACGTGCTGTGAGGAATCTGGCATAGCGATTGCGTAATCTGTGCGCGCAGGACTTTCGCCAAAGCAGGCGGAGTCCGCGGACGCCGACGTCCACGTTACCGGCTGGCCTTGCCGGTGGCGTGGGCGTTTTTTTTTGGGGCGCGCCACAAACGAACGACATCGGATGAACCAATCAGGGAGTCTCCTCATGCAGGCCAGAAGCAGGATCGTGTTGCCCGTCACCGCCGCGCTCGCGCTGCCCTTATCGGGTTGCCTGACCGCGTCCAACGGGCTGGACTACAGCCGCGCCAGCGCCACCCCGCAGCCCACGCCCTACGTCGCCACCATGCAGGGCACCGCGCCGGGCGCCGGCGGCTGGCCCAGCGGGCAGCTGCCGATTCCGGGCGAGCCGCTGGGCTATTCGCCCAGCCCGGCCAAGCCGGTACCGCCGCCTCCGCCGCCGCCGGCGGCGGCGCCTCCACCGCCGTGCCAGGCGCCCGGACCCGGCCAGGCGATCACGCTGGAAGGCTGCAAGCCCAACGACGTGCTGATCCTGCGCGGGGTCAATTTCGAGTTCGACAAGGATCGTTTGACCCTCAACGCCCAGACCATCCTCGACCAGGTGGCCGAAGCGTTGCAGGCGCGCCCCGACATCAAGGTGGAGATCGACGGCCACACCGACGGCAAGGGCACGGGGCCGTACAACCAGAAGCTGTCGGAACGCCCCGCCGCCTCGGGCAAAAAGTACCTGGTAGGCAAAGTCATCGAACGG
>CAYWPB010000245.1:0-6129 GCA_964458725.1 uncultured Nevskia sp.
AGCAACGCCGCATGGACACAAATCCGGCGGCAACCCGCCGCAGCGGCAAAGTAATGGTCAACAGACCCTACTTTCGGCCAGTCGCTTTTGGCGCCGGGGGTGACTATCATCCGGCACCGGTGGACTGAGCCGCCGGACTACATTATCCCGCAACCGGGGAGTGGACATGGGGAATCATCCGGGCCGGGCGGCGCAATCCCCGGCGGAGCCCGTCGACGCGGGGCGGCGCACGCTGCTCCAGGCCGGCCTGTTCGGTTCGCTGCTGCTGGCCGGGGCCGGCGCCACGGCCGTCCTCAGCGGCTGTGCGCGGCGCAGTGAATCCACCTCGCAGGGCTTCCAGTTCTTGCGCGACGCCGATCTGCCGCTGCTGCATGCCATCGTGCCGGCGGTGCTCGGTTCGATGTTGCCGCCGGCCGGCGCCGAACGCGACCGCGTGGTCGACGACCTGCTGCACCGCATCGACCTGAGCGGCTACCGCCTCGGTCCGCCGGCGCAGAAGGCGCTGGGGCAGTTGTTCGACCTGCTCAACCTGCGCGCGACACGCTGGGCGCTCACCGGCATCAGCGCCTGGGAGGAAGCCACGCCGCAGCAGATGCAGGCTTTCCTCGAACGCTGGCGCACCAGCTCCTTCGGCCTTCTCGTCGCCGGCTATCGTGCCCTGGTCAAGCTGGTGTCCGGCGCCTTCTTCGGCACGCCCGCCGGCTGGGCGGCCGCCAATTATCCGGGACCGCCGCCCGGCCCTTACTCGGTGTTCAATTCCTGATGGCCATCGACGACATCTATACCAAGGGGATCGGCGAAGGCTGGAAAGTCGTCGACGCTTCGACCCTGCAGCAGGACCAGACCTGGGAGGCCGACGTCGCCATCATCGGCAGCGGCGCCGGCGGCGGCACCACCGCGGAGATCCTCAGCGCCGCGGGCTTCAAGGTGCTGATCCTGGAAGAAGGCCCGCTGCAGACGGCGGCCAACTTCAAGGACATGAACGACGCCCGCGCCTATGGCGAGCTGTACCAGGAGGGCGCCGGGCGCGCCACCGCCGACGGCGCCGTCGCCATCCTGCAGGGCCGCGCGGTCGGCGGCACCACCACGGTCAACTGGACCTCCAGCTTCCGCACACCGCCACATACCTTGCAATACTGGGCCGAAACCTTCGGCCTTAAAAACGCCGGTGAGGCGGAGATGGCGCCGTGGTTCGCGCAGATGGAGGAGCGCCTCGGCGTCGCGCCCTGGGCGGTGTCGCCCAATGCCAACAACGACGCCCTGAAGCGCGGCGCGGAGAAGCTCGGCTGGGCCGCGCACGTCATCCCGCGCAACGTGCGCGGCTGCTGGAACCTCGGCTACTGCGGACTGGGCTGCCCGACCAATGCCAAGCAGTCGATGCTGGTCACCACCATTCCCGGCGCGCTGAAGAACGGCGCGCAGCTCGCCCACCACGTGTCGGTGCGCAGGCTGGTGTTCGCCGGCGGCAAGGTCGCCGGCCTGACGGCCGAGGCGCTGGGGCCGGACTGCGTCAAGCCCAGCGGCGTGAAGATCACGGTCAAGGCGCGGCACTACGTGCTGGCCGGCGGCGCCATCAACAACCCGGCGCTGCTGCTGCGCTCCGGCGCGCCCGACCCCTACCACCGCATCGGCAAGCGCACCTGCATCCACCCGGTGAACCTGAGCCTGGCGCTGATGCCGGACAAGGTCGAGGGCTACTACGGCGCGCCGCAGTCGATCTACTCCGACGAGTTCCAGTGGAAGCACGGCGCCAAGGGCCCGGCCGGCTACAAGATCGAGGTCGCGCCGATGCAGCCGCTGCTCGGCAGCGTCATCTACGGCCGCTACGGCGAGGAGCTGAAGACCGGCATGGCGCAGCTGCCGTACATGCAGTCGATGCTGGCGCTGATCCGCGACGGCTTCGACGAGCAGAGCCAGGGCGGCGAGGTGACGGTCGACGACAGCGGCGCGCCGGTCATCCACTACGACATCGGCGACTACCTGTGGGACGGCATGCGCCGCGCCCACCTGAGCATGGCCGAGATGCAGTTCGCGGCCGGCGCGAAGCAGGTGCTGCCGCTGCACCTGGATGCGCCGCTGTGCTCGTCCTGGGGTGAGGCGAAGGAGGCCATCGGCCGGCTGGCCTACCGCAAGCAGCGGCTGCCGGTGTTCACTGCCCACCTGATGGGCGGCTGCGCGATGGGCGAAGACGAGAAGCTGACGGTGACCGACAGCAATGCCCGCTTCCGCCACGCCGACAACCTGTCGATCATCGACGGCTCGCTGTTCCCCACCAGCATCGGCGCCAATCCGCAGCTGTCGATCTACGGCTTCGCCTGCAAGAACGCGACGAAGCTGGCCAAGGAGCTGAAGGCCTGAGTTCAGGCCTGCAGTTTCTGGCGCGCCGCCCGAGGTGATTCGCCGGTCCAGCGCAGGAAAGCGCGGCTGAACGAGGGCGGGTCGCTGTAGCCGAGCGCGCTGGCGATCTGCCGGATCTCCAGGTTGGGGTTCTCCAGCAGGCGCAGCGCGTCGCGCCGGCAGGCCTCGTCGCGCAGCACCTGATAGCTGGTGCCGTAGCGCCGCAGGCGGCGTTTCAGGGTGCGATCCGACATCGACAGGCGGGCGGCGACGCCGGCCAGGTCCGGATAACCGTTCTCGCGCAGAGCCAGCTCGGCGCGCACGCGCCCGACCAGATCTTCGTCCTCGCCCACGGCTACAGCCGCCGCTCGCCCGGGGGCGGCGGCGTCCACTGGTACAGCCAGGTCTCGCTCAGCGGCCGGCCGTCGGCGCCGCGCAGGTATAGCCGCAGGTTGATCGGCTCGACGCTGTCGTCGGTCGGGCGCAGGTCGAACATGGCGCGCCGACCCTGGATCGCCTGCAGCGGCCGGGCCGAGGTGATCTCGATGCGGCCGCGCGAAGCCTCGATCACCGGCTCTACTTGGGCGTCCGGGCCGAGCGTGGCGAGGCTGCCGCCGGCAAAGTCGACGACAAAGCGCCAGGAGAAGTAAGTGCGCGGCTGGCCGATGATGCCGCCGATGCCGGTGCGCGTGGCCTGCACCGTCGCCAGTTTCGGCGTCGCCGGCGGCGTGCGGCACCAGTACAGCCGGTAGGCGTAGAGCAGCTCCTGCCCGGCCTGCGGCTTCTCCGCCGGGTTCCAGAAGGCGACGATGTTGTCGTTGGTCTCGTCGTCGGTCGGCAGCTCCACCAGCATCACCGCGCCTTTGCCCCAACCGGGGCCGTTCGGGCCGGAGCGCGGCTCCACCCACAGGCTCGGGCGGCGGTCGTAGAACACGCCGTCGTCCTGGTAGTGGTCGAAATTGCGGTCGCGCTGCAGCAGGCCGAAGCCGCGCGGGCCGTCGTCGAAGTACGAATTGGTACGGATGCCTGGCGGGTTGACCAGCGGCCGCCAGATCCATTCGCCGCTGCCGGTCCACAGCTGCAGGCCATCGCCGTCGTGGATCTCCGGGCGCCAGTCGTTTGCGCGGCGCCGGTCGTTCTCGCCGCACTGGAACATCGCGGTGAGCGGGGCGATGCCGAAGCGCTCGATGGCCCGGCGCGGATACAGCGCCGTGTCCACGTCCATCACCAGGGTGTCGCCCAGGCTCAGCAGGAAGCGGTAGGCGCCGGTGACGCTCTTGGAATCGAGCAGGCCGTAGACGTAGAAACTGTCGGAACCCGGTTTCGGGCGCTCCAGCCACCACTGCGTGAACACCGGGAATTCCTCCGGGTCGAGCCCGGAATCCACCGCCAGGCCGCGCGCGGACTGGCCGTATTGCAGGTCGCCGTCCACCGCACGGAAGTAGCTGGCGCCCTGGAATGCGGCGACGTCGCGGGTCCAGTCCTGGTGCCCCAGCACGCGGAAGCCGGCGAAGCCCAGGTCCTTGGGCAGGGCGCCGCCGTGGATGCCGCTCTTGCCGTAGTCGAACAGCGCGGGATCGTAGGCCAGCTCCTGCGCCTGGCCGTCCACCACCTCGTGGATCGTCACCGGCGTGGTCATGTGCCAGCCGAGATGGAAGAAGCGCACCTGCTCGTTCAGGTTCTGCTCGCGCCACAGCGAGTGCTCGTCGCGGAAGGCGATCGCCTGCCACTGGTCCCAGCTCATCTGCGCCAGCTTGTCCGGCACCTGGCCCTCGCGAGGCTGGTAGGGCCGGGCGCTGAGCGCGCGCGCCTGGCCCTTGAGCCAGGCGTAGTCGAAGGGCTGCGGCGTGCCGAGCTTGCGCAGGTCGGCGCGGGCGGAAGGGCTCAGCAGCAGGGCGGAGAAGGGCAGGCCGGCGGCGCCGAGCGCCAAGCCGGATTTGAGCAGTTCGCGTCTTTTCATTTGGAGGGTGGGGCCGAGCCGCTTCCAAGACATAATACCCGCATGAATGGTTCCGTCCTCTTCTCCACCGCGGTGCTGGGCCTGTATGCCGGGCAGGTCCGGCCCATGCCCGGCGACGGCCGCCCCACCGCCATCTTCAAGCAGTCGCTGACCGGCCGTACGCGGATCGGCTGGGAGGGCCTGGAAGTAGATGCGCAAGCCGACCGCCGGGTGCATGGCGGCACCGAGAAAGCCCTGCATCACTTCCCGCTGGAGAACCACCGCCGGCTGGCGGCGCAGTTCCCGGAGCAGGCGGCGCAGTTCGTCGCCGGCGGCATCGGCGAGAACCTCTCCACCAAGGGTTGCGACGAGGACTCGGTCTGCATTGGCGACGTTTACGCCCTCGGCACGGCGCGCATCCAGCTCAGCCAGCCGCGCTCGCCGTGCTGGAAGATCGACGCCAAGTTCGGCCGCGAGGGCATCACCCGCCACATCGCCGAGCAGGGCCTGGCTGGCTGGTACTACCGCGTGCTGGCGCCGGGCGAAGTGCAGGTCGGCGACAGCCTGACCCTGCTGGAGCGCAGCGCCGAGCCACTGAGCCTGCGCGCCCTGCATCGCTTGATGCACGCTCACCGGCCGGCGCTGGAGGAGTTGCGCCGCGTCGCCGCCACACCCGGCCTCAACGCGTCCTGGCGCAACAAGCTGCTGGGCCGGGCCGACTGGCTGGAACGCAACGGCGCGGTTTGATCCGGTGAAGCCGAATCTGCCCGATCTTCCCGTCGCGGAAGCGCTGCCGCGCCTGCGCTCGGCGCTGGCCGGCGCCGGCCAGGCGGTGCTGGCGGCGCCACCCGGTTCGGGCAAGACCACCCTGGTGCCGCTGGTTCTGCTCGACGAAGCCTGGCTTGCGGGCAAGCGCATCCTGATGCTGGAGCCGCGCCGCATCGCCGCCCGCGCCAGCGCCGCGCGCATGGCGCAGCTGCTGGGGGAGAAGGTCGGCGAGACCGTGGGCTACCAGGTGCGCTTTGACCGCAAGGTGTCGGCGGCGACGCGCATCGAGGTCATCACCGAGGGCCTGCTGACGCGGCGCCTGCAGGCCGATCCGGAGCTGCCCGGCGTGGGTCTGGTGATCTTCGACGAGTTCCACGAGCGCAGCCTCGACGCCGACCTGGCCCTGGCTCTGACCCTGGACGCGCGCGCCACCCTGAACGAGTCGCTGCGCCTGCTGGTGATGTCGGCGACGCTCGACACGCAGAGAGTTTCGATCCTTCTGGGCAACGCCGAGATCGTGGAAAGCGGCGGCCAGCTTTATCCGGTCGACATCCGCTATGTCACGCCGCGCGCCGGCGCCGAGCTGGGCGAGGCGGTGGCCGAAGGCGCGCTGAAGGCGCTCAACGAAACCGAGGGCGATATCCTCGCCTTCCTGCCCGGCGGCCGCGAGATCCGCAGCGCGCAGCGCCTGCTGGAGGCGCGCACCGCCGGCCGCGTGCACCTGTTCCCGCTGTATGGCGACCTGTCCGCCGCCGAACAGGACGCCGCCCTGCAGCCGGCGCGCGATGGCCGGCGCAAGGTCATCCTCGCCACCAACATCGCGCAGACCAGCCTCACCGTCGAAGGCGTGCGCACCGTGGTGGACGGCGGCTACGCCCGCGTCGCCCGCTTCGATCTCGGCGCCGGCGCCAACCGTCTGGAGACACAGCGCATCTCGCGCGCCAGCGCCGACCAGCGCGCCGGCCGCGCCGGCCGTCTCGGCCCCGGCACCGCCTATCGCCTGTGGAGCCGCGACCAGCATGCCGCGCTGCCGGCGCACGACACGCCGGAGATTCTCGCCGCCGACCTGTCGCGCTTCGCGCTGG
>CAYWPB010000246.1:0-6128 GCA_964458725.1 uncultured Nevskia sp.
CATTTCTGGTAGAATCCGCCCCCTTGTGGGTGTCTTTAGCCCTCCGGAGTCGAGTCATGGCAGTCCAGAAATCCAAGAAGTCCCGCGCCCGTCGTGGTGATCGCCGTTCCCACGATGCGCTGAGCGCGCCGGCCCTGTCGGTCGACCCGACCTCGGGCGAGACTCACCTGCGCCACCACGTCACCGCCGACGGTTTCTACCGCGGCAAGCGCGTGATCGCCGCCAAGGCCGCCGCGGAAGCTCCGGAAGCCTGAGTCACCCTCGGACGGGGACGCGCCCAACCGTGATCTCCGTCTGACACGCGCATCATGGCTGCGCCCATCACCCTAGCCATCGACGCCATGAGCGGCGACCACGGTCACACGGTCGCCGTCGAGGCCTCGCTGCGCGCGCTCGAAGAGTTCCCCCACCTCAACCTGGTCCTGGTCGGCGACGAGACCGCGCTGCGCAAGTCGCTGCGCGCGCACCGCCACGCCGAGCAGAACCCGCGCCTGGAGATCCATCCCGCCAGTGAAGTAGTGGCGATGGACGAACCGCTGTCCAAGGCGGTGCGCAAGAAGGACTCCTCGATGCGCGTCGCCGTCTCCCTGGTCAAGGAGAAAAAGGTGCAGGCGGCGGTCTCCGCCGGCAACACCGGCGCGCTGATGGCCATCGCCCGCGGCGTGCTCAAGACCTTGCCGGGCATCGACCGTCCGGCGCTGATCACCCCGCTACCGGTGACTACCGGCATGACCCACGTGCTCGACCTCGGTGCCAACGCCGACTGCACCGCCGAGCAGCTGCTGCAGTTCGCGGTGATGGGCTCGGCCCTGGTTTCCGCGCTGCACAGCATCGAGCGGCCGCGCGTCGCCCTGCTGAACATCGGCGAGGAAGAGATCAAGGGCAACGACACCATCAAGGCCGCCTCGGCCCTGCTCAACGCCTCGCCGCTGAACTACACCGGCTACATCGAGGGCGACAGCATCTTCCTGCACCCGGTGGACGTGGTGGTGTGCGACGGCTTCGTCGGCAACGTCGCGCTCAAGGCCGGCGAGGGCGTAGCCAAGCTGATGGCGCACTACATGCGCGAGGAATTCACCCGCAGCTTCGGCAACAAGTTGATCGCGCTGGTGGCGCGCTCGGTGCTGCACGCCCTGGCCAAGCGTATGGACCCGCGCATGTACAACGGCGCCAGCTTCCTCGGCCTGCAAGGCACCGTGATCAAGAGCCACGGCGGCGCCGACGCGCTCGGCTTCGCCAACGCCATCAAGGTGGCGATGCGCGAGGTGGAGAAGGACGTGCCGACGCGCATCAGTCATCTGCTCGGCGCGGCCCACGCGCAGCCTGCAGTGGCGGTGGGCGCCGCGAAATAAAACCTTGCGTGGCTCCGCTGTAAAGCCTTCGTGAATCCCTACCGCGCCAACCCGCGCCTGCTGCCACCCCTGCTGGCCGGGCTGGCGATGCTCGGGCCGTTCTCGATCGACACCTTCTTTCCCGCCTTCGGCCGGATGGAGCTGGACCTCGGCGTCGGTCCGGTGGCGATGCAGCAGACGCTGAGCGTCTATCTCGGCGCGTTCACCGTGATGTCGCTGCTGCATGGCCCGCTGTCCGATTCCTACGGCCGGCGCGGCGTGATCTTCTATGCCCTGCTGCTGTACTTGTTCGCCTCGCTCGGCTGTGCGCTGGCGCCTGATTTCCACTGGCTGCTGGCTTTTCGCATGCTGCAGGGCATGACCGCCGGCGCCGGCGTGGTGGTCGGCCGCGCCATCATCCGCGACCAGTATTCCGGCGCCGACGCGCAACGCCTGATGTCACAGGTGACCCTGATTTTCGGCCTGGCGCCGGCGCTGGCGCCGATGGTCGGCGGCTGGGTGCTGTACTTCGCCAGCTGGCGCTGGATTTTCGGCGCGCTGGTGCTGTTCACCCTGGTGTTGCTGTCGAGTTCGCTGCTGGCGCTGCCGGAGACGCATCCGCGCAGCCGGCGCGTGCCGTTCGACCTGCCGCACCTGCTGCATACCTACCGTGGCATCGCCGGCGACCCGCGCTTCATGCTGCTGGCGCTGGCGGCCAGCTTCAACTTCGGCGGCCTGTTCCTGTACATCGCCTCGGCGCCGGTGGTGGTGCTGCAGATGCTGCACCTGAACGAGCAGCAGTTCCCCTGGCTGTTCCTGCCGACCATCGGCGGCATGACCCTCGGCGCGGCGCTGTCCGGCCGCTTCGCCGGCAGGCTCAGCGCGGCGCAGACGGTGCGGCTCGGCTATCGCCTGATTTTCGCCGGCGCCGCCCTGGGCCTGTTGTGCAACAGCCTGATGCAGCCGGCGGTGCCTTGGTTCGTGCTGCCGATCGGCTTGGGCGGCATCGGCGTGTCGCTGGCGTTTCCGACCCTGACCCTGCTGATGCTGGACCGCTTTCCCGCCGTGCGCGGCGCAGCGGCCTCGGTGCAGGCCGCCACCTCCATTGCCACCACCACCCTGGTCGCCGGCGTGCTGTCGCCGATGGCTTCCGGCTCGGGACTGGACCTGGCCGCGGGCAGCGTGGCGCTGAGCGGCTGCGGCCTGGCCAGCTGGCTGCTGTACCGGCGCCTGACGCCGGACGCGGCGCCGCAGGTGTTGCTGCCGCAGCCGGGGGCCGAAGTGCCGCCGGTCGCCTCCGAGCACTAGCGGCGCGGAGCCGGCGCACGGCGGGGCTCGCGCCCGGGTCGGGCGGCGTTGTCCGCCGCCTTCTGCACCGTGGTCATCAGCGCGCCGCAGTTGTGGTCCTTGCCCAGCCCCAGCTGAATCGTCGGCAACAGCGCTGCCAGCGGCGTCAGGAACACGCCCAGCACCACCGCCGCGCCGCCGCGTTCCGCCAGCGTGACCGGGTCGGGCATGATGCCCGGGCTTTTCAGCGGGCCGCGCACCAGGATCGGCGCCGGCAGCGAACCGATGTTGAAGCGCTTCGGCTCGGTGGCCAGCTTGTAGTCGACTTGCTCCTGCGCCAGGTCCACCTTGCCCTCGCCGGTGATGTTGGCCTCGCTGGTGTCGACGATGAAGGTGCGGGTGCCCAGCACGCCATGCTTGAGGTCGAAGTCCGTCACCAGGCAGCGCAGGTTGGCGCGCGAGGGCAGGCCCAGGGCCGAGATCAGGCTGTTGCCGAAGTCCAGGCCGGCCAGGTCCACCAGCAGGGCGGAGAGGTTGCCGCCGCTCATGAACAGCCTGAGGTCGCCATCGCCGCGGCCGAGCATCTGCGCCAGCGAGTCGCCGCTGGTGTCGATGCGGGCGCTGCCGCCGATGGTGCCGGCACCCTTGAACACGCTGGTCTTCTGCATGATGTGCGACAGGTCCAGCTTGCGGAAGTCGATGTCCGCATTGGCTTTCACCGGCTGCTGGTTGCCGTCGAGAACGACGTTGAGCACGATCGCGCCCTGGCCCACGCCGAAGGACAGCGGCTCGAGCGTGATCACGCCGTCGTTGATGGCCAGGTGCGCTTCCAGATTGTCCAGCGGCGTGGATTCGCTTTCGATGCGCTGGCCCTTGTAGCGCACGTCGAAGTCGACCGAGCGGATCTTCGGCAGGTTCAGTGGCTGGTCCGGCAGCAGCTTGCCGCTGGCTTCCTGGCGGGCGTGTTCCTGCTGCTGCGCCTGACTCAGCTTGCTGTCGTCGGCCTTGCCTGGCGCCGCGCCGATGAAGCCGCGCAGGTCGGCCAGCACCACCTTTTTCGAGTACAGCTCGGCCTCGATGTAAGGCCGTGGGCCGCCGCGCTGCAGCTGGATCCACCCGTTCAGGTCGCTGTTGCCGACGGCGCCAGCGAAATCATGGAAACGGATCTTGCCGCCCTCGTAGTCGAGTTGGCCGGCGAGACGGTAGGGCGGGCTCGGCGCCAGCGGCACCCCGGTGAGCGGGTAGAGGTTGGAGAGGTCGTCGCCGGCTAGCTCCAGCCTGAGGTCGGCGCCGCCGAACTTGAGCGGTTCCAACAGCGTGCCCTGCAGCGAGACGTGGGTGAGGCCGTTGGCCAGCTTCAGGTCGACCGGGTAGCGGTCGTGCGGATCGCGCAGGCTGAGCACCGAGCCGCCAATGAAGCGGCCATCGACCGGCTGGCCGGCATAGCGGCCGTTGATGCCGACGTAGATGCTCGGTTCGCCGCCGTTGGCTGCGTCCTGCGTGCGCACTTCGAGCAGGAAGTCGGACTTGAGCTGCGGATCGAGGAAATGGATATGGCCGTCGCGGATCACCAGGCTGCCGACGTCGATCAGCCACGGCTGCGGCGCCGGGCCACTGCGGGCCGGTAGGCTGAGCTTCCAGTTCGGCGTGCCGTCCGGCGCCTGACCGAGCTCGCCGGCCGGATGGTCGATCTCCACTTCGGTCAGGTTGACGCGGTGGTCGAACAGCGCCCGCGGCTCGATGCGGATCGCCAGGCGGTCGATGGTCGCCGTATCCGACCCGGCCGGAAAGCCCGCCGGATTGGCCAGCGCGATGCGCTCCAGCACCAGCTGCGGCCGGCGCGACAGATGCACGTCGAAATGGCCCAGGCGCACCGGGCGTCCCAGCGCCGCCGAAGCCTGGCGCTCCAGCACCGGCCGGAACCAGTCCCAGTCCCACAGCAGCAGCAGCGCCGCCAGTACGGCGGCGATCACGCCAGGAACCATCAGCCAGCGGCGGCGGGACATCCTGTCCTCCGGTCTTGCTTCTCCTCTTTCTAGGACCGGCGGCGCGGGTGGTGGTTTCGCCGGCGCGGCGGCCGGTAGCGGATGTAGCGGATTCGCGTTCTATGGTAGAAGGGGAACGGAAGCCGATACCGCGATGACAGGCCGGCCGCCGGCAGGATCCGGGAGGAAGCATCGGGCAGGCCGCGGGCATTTACGCCGCCAGGGGACCAGCATGCTGAGCTACGCGCAAGTCGTTGCCGATCTGCAGCAGCATTGGATGCTCTATTGCGCCATGCCCCTGATCGCCGCCGTGATCGGCTTCATCACCAAGATTCTGGCGATCCGGATGATGTTCCATCCGCTCAAGTTCGTCGGCGTGCCGCCCTACCTGGGCTGGCAGGGCATCATTCCCGGCAAGGCCGGCATCATGGCCGGGATCATGTGCGACACCCTGACGCGCCGGCTGATCCAGCCGCGCGAGGTGTTCGGCAAGCTCAATCCGCGCCGCGTCGCCGCCGAAATCGAGCAGCCGCTGCTCAACACCGTGGAGGAGATCACCCGCGAGGTGATGAGCACGCACCGGCCGGGCCTGTGGGATTCGCTGCCGGTGATGATCCGCCGGAAGCTGATCCAGCGCATCCAGGCCGAGGCGCCGGCGGTGGTCGAGCAGATGATGCACGACCTCCAGGCCAACATCGGCAATGTCTTCGACCTGCGCGACATGATGGTCACCACGCTGACCCGCGACAAGACCCTGCTCAACCGCATCTTCAAGCAGGCCGGGCGCGGCGAGTTCCGCTTCATCCGCAACTCCGGCATCTATTTCGGCTTCGCCATCGGCTGCATCCAGGCGCTGGCCTGGGCCCTGACCCATGCGCCGTGGATCATGCCGCTGTTCGGCGGCTTCGTCGGCTGGTTCTCCGACTGGATGGCGCTGAAGATGGTGTTCCGCCCGCGCGAGCCGACGCGCTATCTCGGCCTGTTCACCTGGCAGGGGCTGTTCCTCAAGCGCCAGCAGGAGGTTTCCGCCGAGTACGGCGCCCTCATCGCCGGCGAGGTGCTGACTGCCGCCAACATCTTCGAGGCCGCGCTGCGCGGCCCGCTGTCGGACAAGCTGTTCGCGCTGGTGCAGAAGCACGTCAGCGACATGGTCGACGACCAGGCCGGCATCGCCCAGCCGCTGCTGGTGTTCGCAGTCGGCAGCGAGCGCTACCAGAGCATGAAGCAGGACATCGCCGCGCGCCTGATGGAACGGCTGCCGGTGGCATTGAAGAGCGTCGAGAAATACGCCGACGACGCCATGGACGTGCGCAACACCCTGGTGTCGCGGATGAAGCAGATGACTCCGGAGGAGTTCGAGGGCGTGCTGCGCCCGGTATTCGAGCAGGACGAGTGGAAACTGATCGCGGTGGGCGCCGTGCTCGGCTTTCTGGTCGGCGAGCTGCAAGTGCACCTGATGATCAGTGGCTAGATCGCTGCCACCCGAATGCGCGCCGGCGGCGTCCTGGCTCGGCCGCTATTTGAC
>CAYWPB010000247.1:0-6110 GCA_964458725.1 uncultured Nevskia sp.
GCACGGCATAGGGATCGTCGTAGGCGAAGTACAGCTCGACGCGTGGCGCCCAGGGGCGCGGCATGCGCAGCCGCGACAGGGCCACCACCGCGCGCGGCGCCAGGCTGCGCTGTACCCGGTCTCGCAGGCTGCCGGCCAAGTCCCTCCTCCCCCTATTGGTATGGCACCACCTTAGGGCGGGCCGGGAGAGGCGTCTTGGCCTTGCCGGTCAATGCTTGGACGCGGCGGGACACATGATTTCCCCTCTCCCGCTAGCGGGAGAGGGTGGCCCGAAGGGTCGGGAGAGGGGCCGTAAAAGGCCCGGTGTCACGGCCCCTCTCCCCAACCCATCTCCCGCGAGCGGGAGGGGAGTCGTAGTGCTCATGCGGCCTGGCCGCGGAACTCGCCAGGGGTCTGCCCGGTCCAGCGGCGGAATGCACGGGTGAAGCTGCTCTGGTCGGAGAAGCCGAGGCGGAAGGTGACTTCGCAGACCGAGATCGGCCCCTCGCGCAGGTATTGCTGCGCCAGCTCGCGCCGCACTTCGTCCAGCACCTGCTGATAGCTGGTGTCCTCGTCCTTGAGGCGCCGCTGCAGGGTCTTTTCGCTCAGGTGCAGCGCCGCGGCGACCTCGCCTCGCGGCGGCTCGCCGGCCGGCAGGCGCGAGATCAGCTCGGCGCGCACCTTCTCGGCCAGGCGGGCGCCGTCGAAGCGGCTCAGGTATTCCATCACCACCAGGTCGTTCTGCCGCGCCAGCTGCGGATTGGCCATCGGCAGCGGGCGCTCGATCCACTCCTGCGGCACCAGCAGCGAGTTCTCGGCATCCTCGAACCAGACCGGACAGCGGAAATAGGCCTCGAACTCGGCGCGCACCGCCGGCGTGGCGCTGCGCTGCAGGCGCAGCTCCAGCGGCCGCGGCGCCTGCTCGTCCATACCCAGCAACAGCATGCCCATCTTCAGGGTCGAGGCCATGATCAGGTCGATGGCGCCCTCCACCAGCGGCACCTCGGCGCGCCAGCGCATGACCTGCTTGAGGCCGAGCGGATGAGGCTCGATGTGAACGTCGACGGCATTGCTGACGATACGCGAGAAGCGCGCCGAGCGCTGCAGGGCGTCGGCGAGGTTCTGGCTGGCCAGCAGGGCCATGCCGAGGCCGTGGAACGTGGCCGGCTGGACGAAGGCGGCGGCCTTGAGCCCCAGGCAGGGATCGCCGGTCTCCAGCACCGCCAGCTCCCACAGGCGCGCCATGCGGCGCACCGGCACGCGGCCGTTAGGGTCCCTGAGCATGGCCGGGTCGAGACCGGCGCGGCGCAGCAGATCGTCGGCGGCGAAGCCGCGCGCCTGCAAAGTGCGCACCAGAGCGTTGGCCCAGGTGTTCAGGGTGGTGGCTTCCCGGCTCATTTCCCTCCAGATTTAGCCGGCCGCTGCGGCGGCTCTTGCTGTGGCATGTCCCGCAATGACCAAAGTATGTCCCGCAGGGTCGAGATTGCCTAGTGCGGCCGGGATAAAACACACTTCCGGGACAACCACGACGCGGACCACCGCGCGACTTGGGGAGGAGATGGGCCGCAAACGCATCCGCATGAGGCTGGGTGGCGGGCTGAGCCTGGGCGCGCTGCTGCTGGCCGGCGCCGCGCACGGCGCCGACCTGAAGCTGGACCTGGATGGGGCCGAATTCGGCCTGACCGGCCTGTTCACCAGCGGCGCGGCGATCCGCTTGCAGGGCCGCAGCCTCGGCCTGCTCGGCAAGACCGACGTGCCCGGCCAGCAGAACCTGTGCGCGGCCGACGACTGCATGTCGCTCAGCGGCAACCCCGCACCGAACCAGCGCCTGGTCAACGCCGGCGGCGCCTTTGCCGGCGTCAACAGCGACAACGGCGACATGAACTACGACAAGTACTCGATCGTCGCCGCCACCAGCAAGCTGAGCTCCACCGCGACCTTCGCCTGGGGGCCGGTGACGGCCAAGCTGCGCGGCATCCTGTTCTACGACCCGGCCAACATCGGCTTCGACGAAACCCACAACAACACCCTGCACCAGCCGGCGCGCACCGAGCGCAGCGCCGACATCGAACACCGCTTCGCCCGCGGCCTGCGCTGGCGCGAGGCTTATGCCAGCGTCGGCAACGAACGCTACTCGGCAACCCTGGGCAACCAGATCCTGTCCTGGGGCGAGGCGACGCTGACCCAGTTCAACACGCTCAACGCCATCAATCCGTTCGACGCCGATCTGGTACGCATGCCGGGCGGCCAGGTCAACGAATATCTGCAGGCGGTGCCGGCGCTCACCGCCGACGGCGAGCTGGGCGGCGGCGTGTCGGGCGAGCTGTTCTACCAGCTCGGCTTCGTGCCGGTGATCCCGGACGCGGCCGGCAGCTTCTTCTCCAGTAGCAACGTGCTCGGCGGCGGCCATTTCGTCATGGTCGGCCTGGGCCAATACGTGCAGGATCCGGACCGGCTGTACAAGCCGCCCTTCCCCAACTCGCTGATCACCAGCTCGACCCGCACCGCCTACCTGCTGGACGAGCACTACGGCTATGCCCGCGACCAGGGCCAGTTCGGTCTGAAGCTGAAGTACTACTCCGAGGAGTTCAACGGCGGCACCGAGTTCGGCGCCTACTACCTGCGCTACCACAGCCGCATGCCCTACCTCAGCGCCTACGCCGCCGACGCCTCCTGCACCCGCGGCGCGGCGGTGCCCGGCTCCTTCGCCGCGGCCTTCGTCTCCTGCCTGGGCTTCCACGGCTCGATCAACCCCATCGGTGGCCGCGAGCCTCTGCCGGTGGACACCCTGCGCCCCTTCCTCGACTATCCCGAGGACATCAACATGCTGGGGCTGAGCTTCAACACCACGGTGGCGCACTGGTCATTGGCCGGCGAATACGCCTACCGGCCTGACATGCCGGTGCAGATCGCCTTCAGCGACCTCATCTTCGCTGCCGAGTCGCCGGCCTTCCCGACGCAGAACATCCCGATCCCGCTGAACGCGCTGGGGAACGCCGCGCCCTTCACCATTCCCGGCAACCGCACCGCCGTGCCGGACTATCTCAGCGTCTATCGCGGCGCCGCGATCCGGCCCAACCAGCTGGTCCGCGGCTACCAGCGCCTCGGCACCGGGCAGTTCTCGCTGACCGGCATCCGCCAGCTCAGCGCCACCGAAAACCCGTTCGGCGCCGACTCCTGGCTGATCGTGGCCGAGCTCAGCGGCGAGAACGTGTTCGGCATGCCCGGGCTGGACCAGCTGCAGTTCGAGGGCGCCGGCGACCGCACCCACCACAGCCCCGGTGCCGACGGCAGCGGCGACCCCAACGGCCAGGCCAACAGCCTGCGCATCAACCCGACGCAGCAGAACAAAGGCTTCGCCACCAGCTGGTCCTGGGGCTACCGCGTCTACACCAAGCTGACCTACAGCGACGTCTTCGCCGGCATCAACCTGATGCCGGCGCTGCTGCTGTTCCACGACCTCGGCGGCATCGCCCCGGCCACCACGCCGAACTACGTCTCCGGACGCAAGAGCATCTGCACCCTGCTCGACGCCGAGCTCAGCCAGAGCCTGAAGCTCAACCTGCAATATCAGGTGTTCACCGGCGGCGGCAAGTACAACGTGCTCAGCGACCGCGACAACCTGGCGTTGAGCGTGGCGTACTCGTTCTGAGTTCCGGAGATCGGCTAGCCTTGTGTTCACCGCTGGCACTCTCAACGACCCAAAGACTTCCCAAGTCGTGGGCCATCCGCCGCATCAAATCTCCACGGCCGGTCCGATCGAGCAATGCGACGACCCCGGGACACCATCTGCAGTGTTGGGCGGACCGAAGAACCTGAGATCCACATCAATGGGAAGACGTTATCGATCCTCTTGCCGATCGATGCTTCGCAACCACTCTGTTGGAGAAACCCCCACCGCCGCCTTGAACGCGCGCAAAAATCCGGCCTGGCTCGTGTAGCCGACACGCTCGCTCACCAACTTGAGCGGGATCCCTTGGCGAAGGAGCGCTTGCGCCGACGAAATCCGCCAGCGCATCAGGTATTCGCCCGGCGTCTGCCCGAGCTCTTCACGGAATCGCGAGGCGAAGCTGCTGCGCGACATCGCGGCCAGCGTGGCCATTTCGTCCAGAGACCACTCTCGCGCCGGATCCGCGTGCACGGCGCCAATCGCCTTGCTGAGCTGAGGATGTGCCAGTCCGCGCAGCAGGGCACTGTCCGACCAACCGCGCGCGATCATGGTGCGCAGCAAATGAATCAACACGAGCTCGAATAGCCGGTTCAGCACCTCCTGCCTTCCTGGTCGTTCGGCGAACGCTTCGCCAAACAACGACTCCACCAGTGGCCGCAACTCATCCAGCTCGCTGAGCGCGCACTGAAATCGCTGCGGCAGGGCCAGTGCGATCGGGTTGAAGCTCTTGTGCTCGAAATCCACCGAGGCGCAGGCCAGATCCGCACCGGTCGGGTCGGCGTCCATCCAATGCGTCATCGGCCGCGTATAAAACACCAGCGTTGGCTCCGCCAGCGTGGTGGCGAAGCCCGTGCTATCGCGTAGCGCCACCTTGCCCGAGCGCAGCAGATGCAGGAAGCCCGTGTCTTGCGACTGATCGAAGGTGACGTGCCCGCAGAGCTGCCCGGTGTAGAAAATCCGTGCGTGCACATTGAAACGCGACAAGACGGGGGAGAGTAGATCAGTACCCATCCTTGGACTCTCGGCAAACAAACAAAGACGTTTCGCAAACTGGAGCCCAATGCTAAGGCCTAACATCCCTCCTGCCAATTCACTCCCAAGCACATTACCGCCTAAGCAGGAGCCAGCCATGCCAGACACTTATATCAACCCGGTCAGCCGCCGCAGATTCCTCGCCACCAGCGGCGGCGCCACTCTCTCCGCCGCGGCGCTCGCTTTGCTCGGCGATCGCACGGCATTGGCTGCAGCGCTGCCCGGCAACGCCGGCGGTGACGTTGCCATCCTCAACGTCGCCGTGGCGGACGAGCTTGAAGGCATCGCTGCCTACGGCATCGCGCTGAAGAGCGGCTTGCTGCAGCCGGCCATCGTCAAGGCCGCAACCAAGTTTCAAGACGATCACAAGCGTCACAACGACGCTCTTGTTGCGACCATCCGCAAGCTCGGCGGCGAGCCGGTGAAGGCCAAGACCGAGGCCGAATACGCCAAGGATCTGGACGTGGAGCGCCTCAAGAATCAGGAGGACGTGCTGGTGTTTGCCACCGGCCTCGAACTCGGCGCCGCCAACGCCTATCTCGGTGTCATCCCGGCGCTGAAGGACACGGAACTCGCCAAGGTGGCGGCCCGCATCGCCGCGGACGAAGTGTCCCACTGGACCGTGCTCAACTCCACGCTTGGCCGTCCGCTGCCGCCGGCGCTGAGCTTCGGCGCGTGAGCGCAAGGCGGGGCGGGCCTCCGACCCGCCTTGTCCGGAGGCGGTCCATGAAAGAAAGCAAGACGCGCCATGGTTGGACGGTCGCCGTTATCACAGCCCTGCTCCTCGGCGCTCCGGCGGCTCGGGCGGAAACTTCGGTCGACCGCGGCATGGCTCTCTACCAGGCGCGTTGTACGGCCTGCCATTCGCCCGACCACAACCGCGCCGGCCCGGCCCACCGCGGCGTTTTCGGGCGCCATGCCGGCAACGTGCCTGGCTACGACTACAGTCCGGCGCTCAAAGCCAGCGGCCTGGTGTGGACGCGCGGGAATCTCGATCGATGGCTGGCCGGCCCGGAGCAACTCGTCCCAGGTCAGAAGATGGGTTATTCGGTCCCCGATGCGCAGGATCGCAGCGATCTCATCGCCTACCTGGAAACCTTGCGCCTTTGAGGCGGATCCGCAACGGCAACACATGGAGGTGGACGATGAAAGCAATTGTGGTGACGGATCGGGCCGCAGGAACAGCCGGAATGAAGCTGGTGGAGCGGCCCGAACCGCAGGGGGCGGCGCTCGCCGGCCTCTCGGGCGCGAGCTACGGCGATGTCGTCGTTCAGGTTCATGCGTCGGGATTCACCGGAGACGAGTTGTCGTGGCCGTCGACCTGGATCGATCGCCTCGGCCGCAGCCGGACCCCTTCGATCCCCGGCCACGAGGTGGCCGGAGTGGTCACCGCCCTCAGCTATGGAACGACGGGGCTGTCGGTGGGACA
>CAYWPB010000248.1:0-6101 GCA_964458725.1 uncultured Nevskia sp.
CATGCCGTCCATCAGCGGGCCTTCGATCACCTCGATCGGGCGGCCGCCGCGCGCCGCGATTTCCTGGCGCAGCTCCTCGGTGTCGGCTTCGACGAACTGGTCGATGCCCTTGACCAGGGCGTGCTTGATCCGCTCGCGCGGCGGAAGCGTGCGCCAGGCCAGCTCGTCGCCGGCCTTCTTTTCCGCGCCGCCGCCGCCGCGGTGGCGCTCGGCGATCTCGATCAGGCGCTCGGTGGCGTCCTCGCGGCGGTACAGGATCACGTCCTCGATGCGCTCGCGCAGCTCGGGGTCCAGCTCTTCGTACTGCGCCAGCGCGCCGGCGTTGACGATGCCCATATCCATGCCGGCCTTGATGGCGTGGTACAGGAACACGGCGTGGATCGCCTCGCGCACTGGGTTGTTGCCGCGGAACGAGAACGAGACGTTGGAGACGCCGCCGGAAACCAGCGCCCCCGGCAGGTTCTGCTTGATCCAGGCGGTGGCCTCGATGAAATCCAGGCCATAGCGGTTGTGCTCGGCGATGCCGGTGGCCACCGCGAAGATGTTCGGGTCGAAGATGATGTCTTCGGCCGGGAAGCCGACCTTCTGCACCAGGATGTCGTAGGCGCGCCGACAGATCTGCTTGCGCCGCTCCAGCGTGTCGGCCTGGCCCTGCTCGTCGAAGGCCATCACCACGGCTGCGGCGCCGTAGCGCCGGCACAGTTTGGCCTGCTCGATGAACTTGTCCTCGCCTTCCTTCATCGAGATCGAGTTGACGATCGGCCTGCCCTGCACGCACTTCAGGCCGGCCTCGATCACCTCCCACTTGGAGGAGTCGATCATGATCGGCACGCGGCAGATGTCCGGCTCGGAAGCGATCAGGTTGAGGAAGCGCACCATGGCGGCCTTGCCGTCGAGCATGCCCTCGTCCATGTTGACGTCGATCACCTGGGCGCCGGCCTCGACCTGCTGGCGGGCGACGGCGAGCGCGGCGCCATAGTCGCCGGCCTTGATCAGGTCCTTGAACTTCGCGCTGCCGGTGACGTTGGTGCGCTCGCCGACGTTAACGAAGAGGGTGTCGTCGGTGATGTTCATCGGCTCCAGGCCCGCGAGGCGGCAGGCTGGAGCCGGCGGGGCCGGCACGCGCGGCTTTCTGGTGCTGGTGTAGTCGGCGATCGAGCCGATGTGGCCCGGCGTGGTGCCGCAGCAGCCGCCGACGATGTTGACCAGCCCGGCGTCGGCGAACTCGGCGATGATCGCCGCGGTGTCCTGCGGCCGCTCGTCGTACTCGCCGAAGGCATTCGGCAGGCCGGCGTTGGGATAGCAGGAGATGTAGCAGTCGGCGAGCTTGGCCATCTCGGCGATGTAGGGGCGCATCTCCTTGCCGCCGAGCGCGCAGTTGAAGCCCACCGCGAAGGGGCGGGCATGGCGCACCGAATTCCAGAACGCTTCCGTCACCTGCCCGGACAAAGTCCGGCCCGAAGCATCGGTGATAGTGCCGCTGATGATCACCGGCAGGCGGGTGCCCTTTTCCTCAAAGACCTGCTCGGCGGCGAAGATCGCCGCCTTGGCATTGAGCGTGTCGAAGATGGTTTCGATCAGCAGCAGCTGGGCGCCGCCGTCGACCAGGCCGCGCACAGCCTCGCAGTAGGCGGTGACCAGCTCGTCGTAGGAGACGTTGCGCTTGCCCGGGTCGTTGACGTCCGGGCTGATGCTGGCGGTGCGGTTGGTCGGGCCCACCGCGCCGGCGACGAAGCGCGGCCGCTCCGGCGTGCTCGCCGCGTCCGTCTCCAGCCGCGCCAGTTTCGCGGCCTCGTAGTTCAGCTCGTAGGCGAGCGCCTCCATCTTGTAATCCGCGAGCGAAATCGTCTGCGAATTGAAGGTGTTGGTCTCGATGATGTCGGCGCCCGCCGCCAGGTACTTGCGGTGGATCTCGCGGATGATCTGCGGCTGGGTCAGCACCAGCAGATCGTTGTTGCCCTTGAGGTCGTGGGCCCAGTCCTTGAAGCGCTCGCCGCGGTAGTCGGCTTCCTGCAGCTTGTAGCCCTGGATCATGGTGCCCATGGCACCGTCGATGACCAGGATGCGCTGGCGGGCCAGGGCATCAAGGCGGGCGGAAACGGAATCCTGCGGGGCGGGAGGCGGGGCGTCGAACATGTGCGTATTGTATCCCTTTATCCGGATATGCGGATAACGTTCGCCGGAAAGTCGGGTCTGGGTTCGGCACGGCGACCGTTCATCATCCCGCGCCGGCTGGTTGTCTGTCGGAGCCATGCGCGGCAGCTCGATCGGCTGTTTAGTGTGCGCATGGGCAGAGCCGCCGGGGTGGCGGTTGCGCATTGCGGGGGCGGGGCGTAGATAAAATTTGTTTAGTCGTCAGCTTTTCATCCGGTCTCAGGTATGATCAATAGGACCGGATTAGGGAGCCGGCGGGAGGGCCCTTCGCAGGGTGCGCCCTAAGCTTAAATTACAAGGACTTGGCATGACCGCAACGGTACATCCGTTGTTCTCCTCCTCGCCGCAGAATCGCGGAGAGCAGGCGGCTGTGCCCATTCCTTCGCATCCCCTGGTTGTGGAATTGCGCGATGCCGCGCTCGGCGTGCTCAACGAACTGGTGCGGCGCATGTTCGACAGCGCCGACGACAGTCTCTTCGAAATGGGCGAGAAATCGGCCAGCGACGAGGAGCGCCGCCGCTACTTCGACACCATGCGCGTGCTGCGCCTGGATCGCGGCAAGGTCGGCGTGGCGTTCGCGGACGACCTGACCCGCGGTTTCACCCCGGTCGCGGCCAAGCGCAGCAACAAGCTCGAATTCGACCTCGACAGCCTGTCCATCCAGCCCACCGAGGAGCTGGAGGAGAAGATCGCCATCACCAACATGGCGGCCAAGGCCGAGGGGCTGTACAAGGCCCCGATCTGGGAGCTGGAGCGCCACCTGGAAACCGCGACGCGCGACTTCGGCGTGCCGGTCTCGCCGCTGGCGCTGTCGCCCGGGCGCATCTGCGACGCCTTCGGCAAGGCCACCTCGGTGCTGGAGGCGGAATTCCAGATCAAGCTGGTCATCTACAAGCTGTTCGACCGGGTGGTGATCAACGAGCTCGGCCGGGTCTACAGCGTGGCGCTGGAAGTGCTGGAGAATCACGGCATCACCGCCCGGCGCCGCGCCACGGTGACGCGGCCGGACGAAGGCGGCGACGGACCCGGCATCCCCGCGCTCGGCGGCCTGCCGGCCGGCACCATTCCGCCGTATGCGCCGGGCGGAGCGGCGGGCCACCATGGTCAGGGCTACGATGCCCAGGCGCAGGAGCTGCTACGCCGCTATTCGCTCGACCAGGCCAGCCTGCAGCGCGCCGGCAGCCCGATGGGCGCCGAGCTGGCCGGCCTGCTGCAGACCCTGATCACCGGTTCCGCCTCGCCGGCGGTGCAGGCTTCGACCCAGCGCCTGTCGCTGGCCGGACGCATGTTCGACGACCTGATGGCCGAGCCGATGCTGCCGGAAGTGCTGCGCCCGGCGATCGAGAAGCTGCGTTATCCGGTCTACAAGACCGCGCTGAGCGATCCCAGCTTTTTCATCAACCAGGGCCACCCGCTGCGCAAGCTGCTGGCCGACCTGGTCGACCTGGCGGTAGCGGCCCAGGGCAGCGACGCCGCCCAGGTCCAGCTGCGCGAAACCATGCGCAGCGCCAGCGCCTACCAGAGTGGTCCGGCCCTGCTGCCGGAAATGCTGAACGACACCCAGCCGGTGCCGGAAGGCGAGGTCGAGACCTTCCTCGGCCAGATGCGCGAGCAGACCCGCGCGCGGCGCGAGGCCCTGCTGGTGCGAGTGCGCCGCCAGGTGGCGCAGGAGCTGGAAGTACAGACCCTGGGACGGCAGGTGCCGGACCCGGTGATGTCGCTGCTGCGCGGCGGTGTTGGCCCGCTGATGGCGGTGCGCCTGCTCAAGAACGGCCGCAGCAGCGCGCCTTACCAGGAAGCGCAGGGGCTGATGGAAGGCGTGCTGAAGAGCCTGGAATTCATGCCGCCGCCCAGCCCGCAGGTGCTGGAGACGCGCGAGCAGCTGCTGTCGAAGATCGTCACCGCCCTGGCCGATGTCGGCATGGCGGAGGACAAGATCGAGTCGCTGCTCAACGGCCTGCAGGAGGTCTACCGGCTGCTCGACAGCGCCGACCAGGCGCCCGCCGCCGGCGTCGGGGCGCAGACCGAGCGCCTGACCGAACGCGAAGAACATCTGCTGATGTCGGACATCGACGGGCAGCCCGCCGCGCCCCGTGCCGCCGAAGAGCCCAAGCCGGCGCCGGCGCCGGCCAAGCCCGCCGAGGACAGCCAGTCGATCGTGATGGGCTTGCTGCGCGACGTGCTGACCCCGGAAAGCTGGTTCCGCGTGTTCGACGCCGAGCACAACCAGACCCGCTGGCTCAAGCTCAACTCCTTCTATCCAGACCAGGATTCCGTCACCTTCACCGGCTTCGATGAAAGCCTGAAGCTCAGCATCCGCGCCCGCCGCTTCGCCGAGCACCTGGCCAGCGGCCAGTCCGAGCCGATCAATCCCGACGATGCGGCCAAGGAAGCGCTGGAGCGGCTGCGCCAGAGCGCCAAGAAAGGGCAGTTCTGAGCCCTGCGCTGCGGGCGGAGAAACCGCCTGAAATCAATCGCTTGATCTGAACATTGACATGGATCGATGTTTGCATTAGTTTATTGAACGATCGTTCAGTGCCGTTCTGACGAGCACCGCGCCATCCATGGCGCGGACTGTTGAAGAAAGCAAGGAGGGTGGGATGAGTGCCGCGATGTGGACCGACAAGAAACGCTACCTGTGGCTGCTGGGCATCGCGGTCATGGGGCTGCCGCTTTACGGCTACGGCCTCTACCTGTGGACTGGCCTGTCAGTGTTCTTCTGGACCACCCCGATCATCGTCTACACCCTGATCCCGCTGCTCGACCGGCTGATCGGCGAGGACGATTCCAATCCGCCGGACGAGGTGATGGCCACGCTGGCGCAGGACAGGTACTACCGCTACGTCGTCTATGCCGCGATCCCCATGCAGTATCTGAGCTTCGCCTGGGGCACGTACCTGGCGGTGCGCGGCGACCTGGTCTGGCACCAGTGGCTGGGTCTGCTGATGTCGGTGGGGATGACTTCGGGCCTGGCCATCAACGTCGGCCACGAACTCGGCCACCAGACCTCGAAGCTGGAGCGCTGGCTGGCCAAGATCGCGCTGGCGCCGGTGATGTACGGGCACTTCTACGTCGAGCACAACCGCGGCCATCACGTGCGTGTCGCGACCCCCGAGGATCCGGCCACTTCCCGCTTCGGCGAGTCCTTCTACGAGTTCCTGCCGCGCTGCGTGACCGGCTCGATCGCCTCGGCCTGGGAGATCGAGAAAAAGCGGCTGGAGAAACAGGGCAAGAGCGCCTGGTCGATCGGGAACGACAACCTGCAGGCCTGGGCAATCACCATGGCACTGTTCGGCGCCATGACGGCGTGGCTGGGCTGGTGGGCGCTGCCCTTCATGATCCTCCAGGCGGCGTACGGCGGCAGCCTGCTGGAGGTGGTGAACTATCTGGAGCACTACGGCCTCCGCCGCCAGCAGCGGGCGGACGGCAGCTATGAGCGCTGCCAGCCGCACCACTCCTGGAACTCCAACCACACTGCCACCAATATCTTCCTCTACCACCTGCAGCGCCATTCTGACCACCACGCCAACCCGACGCGTTCGTTCCAGACCCTGCGCAACTTCGACGGCCTGCCGCGCCTGCCCAGCGGGTACGCCGGGATGATCGTGGCCGCCTACCTGCCGCCGCTGTGGTTCCGCCTGATGGACCCCAAGGTGGTCCAGCACTTCGGCGGCGACATGAGCCGGGCCAATATCAAGCCCTCCATACGCGGGCGCATATTGGCGCAGTACGCCAAAGCCGCGGCATAATTGCGCCCCGCGGAGGCGGCGCGTCCGTCCGGATGCGCCGCCTTTTGTTTGTGCCCGCGCCTTGAGGCGGGCCGCATTTGACCAATTTCTCCCTAGTCCTGTTGGGGTTGCTGATGAAGGGATGGACCGCTTACGGCCAGCCCCGACGCCTGTCATGATCGCGAAAACAGCATGATCGCAAAACCGGCATGATGACGA
>CAYWPB010000249.1:0-6065 GCA_964458725.1 uncultured Nevskia sp.
GCACGTCGCCCTTGGCGATGCGCTGGGCTACGCCCTCGACGATGGCCGTCTTGCCGACGCCGGGATCGCCGATGAGCACGGGGTTGTTCTTGGTGCGGCGCGAAAGCACCTGCATCACGCGGCGGATTTCCTCGTCCCGGCCGATGACCGGGTCGATCTTGCCGGAGCGGGCGCGCTCGGTCAGGTCGATGGTGTAGCGCTCCAGCGCCTGGCGCTGGTCCTCGGCGCTGGCGGAATCAACCTTGGCACCGCCGCGCACCGCCTCGATCGCCTTCTCCAGCAGCTCCCTGCGCGCGCCGGCTTCGCGCAGGGCCTTGCCCAGCGCGCCCTTGTCGTCCACGGCGGCAAGCACGAACAGCTCGGTGGAGATGAACTGGTCCTTCTTCTGCTGCGCCAGCTTGTCGGCGAGGTTGAGCAGGCGACCGAGGTCGCTGCCCACCTGCACCTCGCCGGTGGCGTCCTTGAGGCGGGGCAGGGCATCGACCGCCGCGTCGAGGCGGCTGCGCAGCACGTCGACATTGACCCCGGCCTGCAGCAGCAGGGGCGCGGTCGAGCCGCCCTCCTGGTCGAGCAGGGCCAGCATCAGGTGCACCGGTTCCATCTGCGGGTTGTCGCGGCCCACGGCAAGGCTCTGCGCCTCGCCCAGGGCCTGCTGGAAGCGGCTGGTCAGTTTGTCCATGCGCATGCTGCGCACCTCGTCCAAGTGTCGTTCGGATCAGAAACGGAATGCACAATAGATAAGGCCCGCCCATGCCCTTTCAAGCACGGCGGGCCTTGCGGACCGCATTCGGCCGCGCCGCCGGATCGACCGGCGCGCGGCGTGACACAGTTCAGGACTTCTTCTTCCTGCCCAGATCGTCGCCATCGAACAGATGGTCGAAGTCTTCGCCGATGAGCTTCTTCAAGTCGCGGATCTCGCGGTAGCGCTCCACGTCGCGCCAGTCGCGTGAGCGGCTGCCGGGCAGTGGATTGCCCTTGGCATCCACCGCGGGCACGTCGTCCTCGAAGCCTTCGGTCTCCTCGCCGAATTCATCGAAAGCAGGTTTGGCAGGCTGCTGCGCTGGCTTCTTCCCGGGTCTTCCGGCCATGGTGCTGCGGGTCTCCATCCGTTTGACAACCAAATTTGCGCGCCTTGTAACAGGCTTTTTCAAAGAGGGGAAGCCCCCCGTCGGGGCGGCGGATGAACTCCCCAGCAAACATCGGGGGCTGGTGTGCTTTTTGCCGCCCCGGCGCCCCCTTCGTCGCGCGGAATTTGCGCAAATCCGCGCGCCACGCCGGCCCGGAAACCGGCGCGGGGGCCTGTATTAATGTCCGCGAAGCCTGTTAAAATGGCGGACGCACTGTGATGATGTGGGGCGGTAGCTCAGCTGGGAGAGCGTCGCGTTCGCAATGCGAAGGTCGGGAGTTCGATCCTCCTCCGCTCCACCAGAAATTTGTCTACAGGCGTCTCCGTGTGTCTCCCGGAGTAGCAGTTCGATGAAAAACCCCGCTAGTCAGCGGGGTTTTTCATTTCCGTTCGTCTCCTTCTGTCTCCCGAAATCTACCCAAAGCCCCGCTATTTTGGGGGTATCTGTTGTGATCCCGAGGTCTGCGAGGGAGGGGCTGTCAGGATGGTGCAATCCGCCCAGGGCGCGGCGGCGAAGCGTACATGGCTTCAATTCCTCATCCTGACTGTGGTCCTCTCCGTGAGGATCGAACTCGGGGCGGGGGCTTGACGAAACAAAGCGATGAGGCACTCTAAAAAGTTTGCGCATGGTGGATGTGTTTATGTTGGCGGCGGCTGAATATGTCCGTTCTTCGCAGTTGGAAAATGATTGCGCGGGATCGGCAAGGCCCCGAAGGCGTCGGCTTTCGGGGCTTTGAAGACTAGTCCTTGGCAAGCCCAAAGCGGACGAACGCATGCTTAGGTCTTTGCGACAATGTCCTCGGCGAGGCTTGGCGCGAGACGCAATAACAGGGGCAAAAATCTTACTGCTCCCGGCCGGATCTCGGCGGCGCCGGCGAGGACACCCCGCAGGGCTTGCTCTGCGACGGCGTCTGCCGGCAGTTTGCGAACCTGGCGATGTGCGGTCGCCGGGGTGTCCACGACCGGCGGCAATAGTTCCGACACCGTGATGCCCAGCGGCGCCAGCTGGCGACGCAGAGATTTCGAGAGACTATGCAGCGCGGCCTTGGAGGCTGAATAAATCGGCGCGCGCTTCGCGGGTGCCAGGCCATAGCCGGAGCTCACGACGAGGATCGCGGCGCGCTCCGCAGTCCGCAGTGCCGGGAGGAACTCCGCGATGAGGTGAATTGCGCCTTCGGTATTGCTGCGCAGCTCAGCGGTGAGATCGAGTTCCCTGAGTTCCGGGCTGGTGAAGTCGATCTCGCGCAATCCGCCGGCGTTGCTCACCAGCAACTGCACTGATTGCGAGGCAGAGGTGACGGCAGCGGCAAAGCGTCGCACTGCCTGGCGGTCTGTTACGTCGCAAACCGAAGTATTGACGCCCGGCAACTCACGCTCCAGGGCAGCCAGCTTGGAAGGATCGCGA
Organism: uncultured Nevskia sp.; assembly: GCA_964458725.1. Taxonomy (GTDB): domain Bacteria; phylum Pseudomonadota; class Gammaproteobacteria; order Nevskiales; family Nevskiaceae; genus Nevskia. Next base: position 2,532 of record CAYWPB010000249.1, read on the forward strand.
CCGCAGGTGTAGACCACCCAGCCCTCAGCGTGCAGCCGGCATACGATGGCCTTGCCGATACCGGAGGATCCACCGCTGACCACTGCGATGCGAGTTGCTTGTTTCTGGTCCATTGCCGCCAGGCTCCTGGCTTAACTGTCGCTCTCTACCACCGGCAGCGAGCGCCGTGAGACGGCCGCCGCATCCGCCGGAGTCAGTCCGAGCGTCGTGAGAATCACCGCCGCGCAGCGCTCGGCCAAGCCGTCGCCGGTGAAACCTAGCGCTTTGATCACCGGTGCCTGCGGACCAAGGGCAGAGCCAAACTGCAGCTCGGCCGAGATCGCGGCCAGCACGGTGCCCCCGACCGAGATGAAGCTGACCAGGGGGTCCTTCGTGACGAACCGTTTGGCCGCGATTCCCTTCTGGATGTCGCGCAGCAGCCGCTGACCGAGGCCGCGCTCCAGCACACGGGCCGAAAAGCCCTCGCGGATCAGAAATTGCCCCCACACCGGCTCACGCCGGGCGCGCAGCAGGGTGTGGCGCACACAGATCGAAATGACTTCCGCCGGGTCGGCGACATCCTTGACCAGCCGGTCGAGCGCATCCCCGAAGTCTTCGAACACCTGGTCCATCAGCGCCGCGTAGATCGCCTCCTTGGACTCGAAGTGGTTGTAGAACGAGCCGAAACCGACGTCGGCGGCTTCGGTGATTTCGTTGATTGCCACCCCCTCCATGCCCTTGTGCGCCATGAGGCGTAGCGCCGCGTCCAACAGGCGCGCGCGCGTCTCGCGCTTGCGTCGGGCACCGCGCGGCTCGCGCGTCGCGGCCTGAGAGGACGCCTCTTTTGCAGCGGGTTTCGACGGTGACTTGGGCATTGGCACGGTTCTCCTGGGGTCCGGCCATTATAGGTTATTTAATCATAGTTGACAAAATGATCAGTTATGAGTTTAATATCGCCACATAACGAGCCCAGGGAGTCTGGGCCATGGAGAGCCGGTGACCAAGAACCTGAATTCGGAGCTACCCCCGGCGGCGTCAGCCGCCGCCACAGAGGTGCGGCCGGCGCAGACCCTGCCGGCTGTCGATGTACTGGTGGTTGGCTATGGCCCGGTGGGTGCGGCCGTCGCCAACCTGCTCGGCCGCTACGGCGTGCGCTGTCTGGTCGTGGACAAGGCGACTGCCATCTTCACCGCTCCCCGTGCCATCGCGCTGGACAATGAGGCGCTGCGAATCCTCCAGCTGGCGGGCTTGGAGGAGGACGATTTCGACCGGATCGCCATCCCCTTTGTCCGCATGCGCTCCCCGCACTTCGGTGAATTCGGCCGGATCAACACCCTGGGCAGCGTTGACGGCCATCCCAAGCTTGTGACCTTCTACCAGCCGGAGTTGGAGCGCGCCCTGCGCAAGCGAGTGGGGCAATACGCCGAGGTCCACACCTGGCTTGGCGCCAGCCTGATGGGCTTCCAGCAGGAAGGTGATGGTGTCGTCGCGACACTGGACCTGGGCGAGGGTCGTTCCGCATCCGTGAAGGCGAGCTATCTGGTTGGCGCCGATGGTGCCAGCTCGCTGGTGCGGCAGCTGATCGGCCAGCAGTTTGAGGGCGAAACTTACGCCGAGGACTGGCTGATCGTGGACGCGCAGAACGTACCCGAGCCGATCGATCACGTCGAATTCCTGTGCGACTACCGCCGCCCGACACCGCACATGTGCGCGCCCGGTGCGCGTGAGCGCTGGGAATTCATGCTCCAGCCCGGCGAGACGCGCCAGGAAATGGAGAGTGAAGTTCGCATCCGCGAGCTGCTCGCTCCCTGGGGAGATCCAAAACAGATGGCGATTGAGCGCAAGGCGGTCTACCGCTTCCACGCCCGCGCCGTGAATTCCTTCAGCAAGGGTCGGGTGTTTCTGGTCGGCGACGCCGCCCATATCACGCCACCATTCGTGGGCCAGGGCCTGGTCGCAGGCCTGCGCGATGCCGCGAACCTGTGCTGGAAGCTCGCCTGGGTGGTGCATGGCCAGGCCGCGCCGACGATCCTGGACACCTATGACCAGGAGCGCCGCCCCCACGCGAAGGCGATGATCGGGCTGGCCAAGTTCATGGGCAAGCTGGTGATGCCCAGAAACGTGGTCGTCGCCTTCATCACCCACGGTGCGATGCGTCTGCTTCGCACAATCCCGCCTCTGCGTCGTTATTTCGACGAGTTGGGAATCAAGCCGAAAAACATCTTCTCCCGCGGCCTGTTCGTGAAGGGGCGATCTCAATCCAGGCTGGTTCGCGGCGGCCTTTTGCCCCAAGGCTGGGTCCGCAGTGCCGAAGGCGATGTCAGCCTGAGCGACGACGTGCTGGGCGCCTCGCTCACCCTGGTCGGATTCGGCCTCGACCCGTCGGCGGCGCTGTCCGAGAGCACTGCGCACGCATTCGCAGCCGCCGGCGGCGAATGCGTGCAGATCACGCACAGCGGCCAACGCCTGCATCGATCCGCAAGTCCCGCCTGGGAAGACCTCAACGGCACTTTCCTCCCCGCTGTTGCACCGTTCGGCTGGGCTGCCGTGGTCCGTCCGGATCGGACGGTGCTGCACGAAGGACCGGCGGTGGACGCAGACCACCTCGTACGCGAAAGCGTGGCCCTGCTCGGAACCCCCGTTTCCGCCGCCACTGGCCGGATTGCCGCGGCGGCCGCATCCGCCTGAGGAATGACATGAAGCTCAACACTGCGCAGCCCGCGCGGCACGCCAATCCCACGACCAGGGCCTGCGCGCTGGCCTATCTCATTTTCGATCGCCCGGACCTTGATCGTGCGAGCCGATTCCTGACTGATTTTGGACTGCGCCCGACGTCCAGCAGCTCCGAGTTGCTGTTCCTGCGCGGGACCGGGGCGGCGCCGTTCTGTTACGTCGTGCGCAAGGCGCCAACCGCACGGTTCGTTGGCCTCGGCCTGCAAATGCAAGGCCTCGCCGACCTCGAAGTCCTGTCGCGGCTACCGGGCGCTTCCCCTGTTCAGGCCGTCACCTGGCCCGGCGGTGGGCAGCGCGTGGAGCTGACTGATCCTTCCGGATTCGTCGTCCATGCCGTCCATGGCCAGAACCTGGCCGAGCCGCTGCCGCACCGCGCCGCGCTGCCCTGGAACACCGCCGACAAGACGTCGCGCGTCAACGCCACACAGCGCCCGCCGGTAGCGCCGCCCGACGTGATCCGCATCGGCCATGTCGTGCTGGAGCTTGCCGACTACCAGGCGACCTGCGCCTGGTACACGCAGCACTTCGGCTTCATACCCAGCGACATCCAGGTGCTGCCGGACGGTTCGCCAGCGGTGGCATTCATGCGCCTGGACTTGGGCGGCAAGCCGGCCGATCACCACACGCTGGCACTGGTGCAGGGCTTTGCCGCCATGTACAGCCACAGCGCATATGAAGTGGTCGATGCCGATGCGGTCGGCATGGGCCAGAGGCTGCTCAAGGAGAAGGGCTGGAAGCATGCCTGGGGCATCGGCCGCCACATCCTGGGCAGCCAGATCTTCGACTACTGGCAGGACCCCTGGGGCGACAAGCACGAGCACT
>CAYWPB010000250.1:0-6060 GCA_964458725.1 uncultured Nevskia sp.
AGGCGACGCGCGCGCCCATCTCCGGCAGGATGCGCGGATCGCCCTTGGTCTTGAAGCCCACCCGCACCTTTACCGTCGCCTTGCTGCGGTCGGCGGTGGGGATCACGGCGATGACGTAGGCCGGAATCTCCCAGTCGGTGTAGGCGTTGAGCCGCACCGTGGCGGGCTGGTCCGGGTGGACGCGGTTGATGAAGCTTTCGTTGACGTCGACCTCCACCTCCAGCGAATCCATGTCGACGATGGTGCCGATGCCGGTGCGGGTGAAGCCGCCGCCGGCGGAGATCGGCGAGACCATCTCGCCCGGCTGCGCGTCCTTGGTGGTGACGACGCCGTCGAACGGCGCCCGCACCACGGTGTCGTCGAGGCTGCGCTGCGCCACCGCCACGCCGCGTTCGGCCACGTCGACGTTGCTTTTGGCGGTCGCCAGCTGGGCGCTCAGGTTCTCGAAACTGGTGCGGGCCGCATCCAGGTCGGACTCGCTGATGAAGTGCTCGGCCACTAGGCCCTGGTCGCGCTTGTAATTGCGCTCGGCGTTGCCCAGCTGCACCTTCACCGCTTCCAGCGAGGTCTGGGCATAGTGCTGCTGCGCCACCGCCTGCTCATAGGAGGCGCGGATGTTGGTCTGGTCGAGCGTGGCCACGGTCTGGCCGGCCTTGACGTGCTGACCTTCCTCGATCATCACCTCGGTGACCTTGCCGGTGATCTTGGCGGCGACGGTCGCGGCGCGCCGCGCCACCACGTAGCCGGAGGCGTCGAGCAGGGAGGCACCGGCCGCGGCCGTCGGGTTGGCGCTGCGGATCGCCTGCGCCGTGGCCACCTTGACCGGCACGCCGGAGGGCCGGCCCAGCCAGTACCACAGGCCGCCGCCGAGCAGCAGTACTGCCAGGCCTGTTGCCAGCCATTTCAGCCAGCCGCGGTCGGCCGGCGGCGGCTCGCTGCTGCGGTCGATGCGCAGCTGGTTGAGCAGCGCGGTCTTGTCGTTCATGTAGTGAGGCGGGGATCCCTTATTCACCTAGCATATCGGAATGCCCCGGGGGCAATGCAAAGCCCTGGGACGAACCGTGCGTCTGTTGTTTTATCCCAGCGGCAGGGCCGCCGGAAGGTGAAAAAAGGCATCCCCGCAGGGAGTGCGCCGGCTTACTTGCCCTTGGCCGCGCTCAGCTTGGCGTTGGTCAGCGACAGCCGGTAGATCAGCGTCTGCGTGAAGATTTTGTAAAAGCGCAGCTGGCAGTCGGTGCTGACCTGGTCGAGCAGGGTGGCGCTGACCCGCAGCGCCAGCACCTGCGAGGCCGCCGTCACCGTCGCGGTGCGGCGGGTGGCGGTGAGGAAGCCGATCTCGCCGAAGCAGTCGCCCTTCATCAGGGTGTCGATCAGGGTGCTGCCCTTGCGCACCTCGGCGTTGCCGCGGGCGATGAGGTAGAAGGCGCTGTCGATCTCGCCCTCGCGCACGATCTCGGCGCCGGCGGAATAGGTCAGCAGGTGGCTGGCGTTGAGCACCTCGTTGATCTCGTCGTCGCTGAACGAGTCGAAGAAGCGCAGGGAGCGCAGCGAGTCGCGGTTCTCGCGCCGGCTCAGGTTCACGTCGGCCTGTTTCAGTCGCTCGAAGATGCGCAGCAGATCGTTGCCCAGCTCGCGCCCGCTCTGGTAGCGCTCTCCCACCTTCTTCGCCAGCAGGCGGTTGATCAGGGTCGCCAGCTCGCGCGGCAGGTCCGGGCGCTTGAGCTCGATCTGCGGCACCGGCGCGTGGCGGATCGCGGCGAACAGGTGCAACAGGTCCACGCCGGTGTAGGGCACCTCGCCGGTCAGCAGCTGGTACATCACCACGCCGAGGGAATAGAGGTCGCTGGCCGGCTCCAGCTTCTGCCGCTGCACCTGCTCCGGCGACATGTACAGCGGCGAGCCCACGGCGTTGCGCCGGATATCCTCCTCGGCCACGCCCGGGTCGTTGACCTCGGCGACGGAGAAGTCCATCACCTTGGGCACGCCGTCGCGGGTCAGCATGATGTTGGTGGGCTTGATGTCCCGGTGCAGCACGCCCTTGCTGTGCGAGTACTCCAGGGCCTTGGCGCACTTGAAGATGACGTCCACCACCCGGTCCACCGGCAGCCGCGTGGCACTGCGCGCGCAGGCCGGGGCGAGGGTGTCGCCGTCGACGTACTCCATCACCAGGTAGTTCATGCCCTCCTCGCTGCCGGCGTCGTACAGCGAGACGATGTGAGGGTGGCTGAGCATGCCGGCGGCGCGCGCCTCGGTGAAGAAGGCGCGCTTGATCGCCTCCTCGTCGCTGGTGTGGTCCTCGGTGAAGCCGCGCGAGGTCTTGACCGCGACGTCGCGGCGGACGAAGGGGTCGAAGCCCTTGTAGACGAAGCCGCAGGAACCCTTGCCGATCAGGGTCTGGATTTCGTATTTGCCGATCTTTTCCGGCAGCGGCGGTTCGTCGCTGAAGTAAGCCGGCATCGGCTCCGGTAGTGTCGGATCGACCATGAATCCCGCGTCAAAGCCCCAGATTTTTCCGGATTATTCGCTATTTCCGGGCCGAATGCGCGTCCCGCACCAAGTATTTTCGGGCGGGCTCAATGGGCGACGTGCAGGCCGCACTCGCGCTTGTCCTCGGCCTTGGTCGGGTCGAAGTAGTCGAAGTTGTTGGGCAGGCCGTGCGCCTTCAGGTAGTCGTTCATCTGCTTCGACGACCAGTGGAACACCGGCGAGACTTTGAGGATGCCTTCCTTGGACCGGGTCACCGGCTGGAGCCCGGCGCGGAACTCGGTCTGGTCCTGGCGCAGGGCGGTGAACCAGACTTCGGGCCGCAGTTCGGCCAGGGCGCGGCGGAACGGCTCCAGCTTCACCTCCTCGGTGAAGGCGGCATGGCGCGGGTCGTCCGGGTTGGGGGCCGGGCCCTCCAGCGCCTCGCGCATGGCGCGGGTGCGGCGCGGCACATAGGTGTGCAAGTCGAGCTTGAGCAGGCGGGTCAGCTCGTCGGCGTAGCGGTAGGTGGCCTCGGTGCCGTAGCCGGTGTCCACCATCAGCACCGGGGTGTCCGGGTGGACCCGGGTCACCATGTGCAGCAGCACCGCGGCGAAGGGGCCGAAGTTGGTGGTGACGATGTTGCGGCGGCCCAGCCCGAGCGCCCAGTCCAGCAGCTGCTCCGGCTGATTGCCCAGCTGTGCGTTGATCCGGTCCAGGTCCACCTCATGCCTCCGCTTCGGTCCGCGGCAGGGGTCCGGCGCCGCGGTGGGCTGAATATTGGCGCGATCCACGCCGGATCAAGGCGGGCTGCTGATAACGCAGCATTTTCAGGCCCTTGGCCGCTGTAATCGTCATGTTCCCTTAATAGAACTCCGCCATGCTAAAGGCGTGGAAATGCAGGAGTCGCCACCCATGGCCAAGACGGCAAAGCTGGACAAGCAGACGCACCGCTACCGCACCATCTGGATCTCCGACGTGCATCTTGGCACGCCGGGGTGCAAGGCGGAATTCCTCGTCGACTTCCTCAAGCGCAACGAGTGCGAGACGCTCTACCTGGTCGGCGACATCATCGACGGCTGGAAGCTGCGCAGCACCTGGTTCTGGCCGCAGGAGCACACCAACGTGGTGCGCAAGGTCCTGACCAAGTCCAAGCGCGGCACCAAGGTCTACTACGTCACCGGCAACCACGACGAGTTCCTGCGCAAGTTCGTCGGCTTCAACATCGAGCTGGGCAACATCAAGGTGGTGAACGAGATGGTTCACACCACCGCCGACGGCCGCAAGCTGCTGGTGCTGCACGGCGACTTCTTCGACGTCATCACCCGCTACCACAAGTGGCTGGCCCTGGCCGGCGACTTCGCCTACGAAGCCACCATGCAGGCCAACTTCTGGTTCAACCGCGCCCGCCGCGTGCTGGGCCTGCCGTACTGGTCGCTGTCGGCCTACGCCAAGGACAAGGTCAAGGGCGCGGTCAACGTGGTCTCCGAATTCGAGGACGCGGTGGCGCGCGAGTGCGAGCGTCGCGAGCTGGACGGGGTGATCTGCGGCCACATCCACCACGCCGAGATCCGCAAGCTGCACGGCATCACCTACCACAACTGCGGCGACTGGGTCGAAAGCTGCACCGCCCTGGCCGAGGACTTCAACGGCAAGATCTCGGTGATCCGCTGGGTGCAGATCGACCACCTCAACGAAAGTCCCAAGGTCGCGCCGCTGCGCAAGGCCACGATAGCTGCGTGAGGTCTGGTAGGTCGCCCTTCAGGGCGACAAAAGGGTCGGCCTGAAGGCCGACCTACGGCAATCGCACTGTTTGCACTTTCGCTTGTCTAAGCTTCGACAGACAAACAAATTCAAGTGCATGAGCCGTGAGGCCGCCTCTTCCCAGTCCTGCTGACGCGCTGTTCCTCGACTTCGACGGAACCCTGGTCGAGCTGGCCGAGCGCCCGTCGCTGGTGCGGATCGCGCCGGAGCTGCCGGCGCTGCTGGCCGCCGCCTCCGCCGCGGTGGACGAGGCCCTGGCCATCGTCAGCGGGCGGCGCCTGGCTTCGATCGACGCGCTGCTGGCGCCGATGCGCTTTTCCGGCGCCGGGCTGCACGGCGCCGAGTTGCGCACCGACCCGAGAGAGGCGGCGCCGCCGCCGGCGTCCACGCTCGACGGCGCGGCCCAGCAGTTGGCGGCGCGGCTGGAACATGAGCCGGAACTGTGGCTGGAGGACAAAGGCGCGGCCCTGGCGCTCCATTACCGCGGCGCGGCCGGCGCCGCGGCCCGGGCGGAGCACCTGCTGCGCGAGGCAGTCCAGGGGCTGGATGTAGAGCTGATCTCGGGCAAGGACGTGTTCGAGGCCCGCCCGCTGGGCGTCAACAAGGGCGAGGCGCTGCGGACGCTGATGCGCCAGCCGCCTTTCGCCGGGCGCCGCCCGGTCTATGTCGGCGACGACAGCACCGACGAGGACGGCATCGCCGCCGCCCAGGCCCTCGGCGGGCTCGGCATCAAGGTTGGCGGCGCACCCAGCGTGGCGCGCTGCCGACTGGACGACCCGGCGGCGGTGCGCGCCTGGCTGGCCGGAATGAATCGGTAAGAGAGTCTGCTTTTCAACTGTCCGGGCCATGGGTTCAATGGCGCGGCTTGCGGACCGAAAGGTCCGCGCGACAGTGAACGGGTACGCCAGGATGGCGTACCCAGGTCTTGCCGGCGAAGCAGGAAAGCCTAGCCGGCACGGCCCGGTGCTTATCAGGACGATATGACTTATGCCCGCAGCGAGCCCGCCTGGGCCTACCCTCGATCTCGGCGTGATCGGCAACTGCAGCTACGGCGCGCTGCTGGACCGCCAGGCGCGCCTGGTCTGGTGCTGCCTGCCGCGCTTCGACGGCGATCCCGTGTTCCACGCCCTGCTCAACGCGCCTGCCACGGATGGGGAGCAGCAGGGCTACTGGTCGATCGAGCTGGAAGGCCAGACCCGTACCGAGCAGGCTTATCGCGAGAACACCGCGATCCTGGTGACCCGGCTCTATGACAGCAATGGCGGTGCAGTGGAGGTCGTCGATTTCGCGCCGCGCTTCGAGACGCGCGGGCGCATGTTCCGGCCGCTGCAGCTGGTGCGGCGGGTGCGGGCGCTGTCCGGCGCACCGCGCGTGCGCATCCGGGTCCGGCCGCGCTTCGACTACGGCGGCAGCGCGCCGCAGCTCACCCAGGGCAGCAACCACGTCCGCTTTGTCGGGCCGGAGCGCACCCTGCGCCTCACCACCAATGCTCCGGTCGCCTACGTGCTGGCCGAGACGCCGTTCCTGCTGGATGAGCCGGTCAGCTTCCTGCTGGGTCCGGACGAAACCCTGCGCGAGGGCGTGGAGCACATCGCCGCCGAGTTCGAGCAGGCCACCGAGCGCCACTGGCGCGAGTGGGTGCGGCGGCTGGCGTTGCCGCTGGAATGGCAGGAGGCGGTGATCCGCGCCGCCATCACCCTCAAGCTATGCACCTTCGAGGAGACCGGCGCCATCGTCGCGGCGCTCACCACCAGCATCCCCGAGGCACCCGGCACGCAGCGCAACTGGGACTACCGCTACTGCTGGCTGCGCGACGCCTTTTTCGTGGTGCGC
>CAYWPB010000251.1:0-6052 GCA_964458725.1 uncultured Nevskia sp.
TGAACCGCAGCGGCCAGGCGATCCAGGCCCTCGCCGCCTTCTACAAGTTCAAGCCCGAGGAGATCCTCGTCGCCCACGACGAGCTGGACCTGCCGCCGGGCAGCGCACGCCTCAAGCGCGGCGGCGGCCACGGCGGCCACAACGGCCTGCGCAGCGCGCACCAGCACCTCGGCGAGCAGTACGCGCGGCTGCGCATCGGCATCGGCCATCCGGGCAACAAGGATCTGGTGCACGACTATGTGCTGGGTCGTCCCAGCCAGCCGGACCTGCGGCTGATCGAGGACGCGCTGAGCCGGGCCCAGACGGCAATGGACACCCTGCTCGGCCAGAGCTGGGACAAGGCTTCCCAGCAGCTGCATACCGATCCGAACGCACCAAAGCCGGTGAAGAAGCCGCCGCCGGAAACGAAGGCATAGACCGCCCTATTTCTTCTCCTCGACGGGTTCGGGCGCCGGCCAGAACGCCCCAACCGGCCCCGGGGATTCCACCGGGCTTTCGAAGCCGTCGGTCGAGACGCTGGCAACACCGAAGGCCCAGTCGTCGATCACCACGCCGTCCAGCTTCACCTCGCTGGCGGTACCCACCCAGCGTGAGTGACTCCACGCCGCAGCCGTAGTGTCGCGCCAGTGGATGCGGTAGCCGGCCAGGGTCTTCGCCGCCGCGCCGGAAAGGGGCTGCCAGCTCACCGTGGTGTCCGGGCTGACGCCGCCGGCGATCTTCAAGCCGTCCGGTGGCGGCGGCGCCCAGGCCAGGCCGGCGGCGCCGATGGCGTTGGTGGCGGTGACGCGCGCCAGGTAGTCGAAGTCGACGTGGTCGATGGTGTCGCCATAGACCATCCCGTTCTCGGTACGCAGGTCCTGGTGCTGGTGACGGTAGTCCTCGGCGCTCTCGCGGAAGCACACCGCCGGATAGCCCAGCTCGTTGAACGCCTCGTGGTCGCTGCCGCGGCCGAAGCGGTCGACACGGTAGACCAGGTCCACCCGCCAGTTGGGAATGTAACGCTCGGTCTGGTCCTTGATGGTGCGCGCGACGTTGCGCGAGGGGCCGTCAATCTCGCCTCCTTCGTAACGGCGCAGCCGCGCCTGCTGCGCGGTCTCCGCCTCGCGGGTGCCCTCGGAGAAAAGGCGGATGCGCGTGTTGTCGACCACGCCGTTCTGGCCGTGGGTGGCGCCGACAATGTCGTCGTTGAGATCGGCCTCGACCTTCCAGTTCTGGTCATGGGCATATTGCGCCAGCACCTTGCCGCCGTAGAGCCCCTGCTCTTCGCCGGAGAGGACGCCGTAGACGATGGTGGCCGGGAACCTGTAGCGGCTGAGGATGCGCGCCGTTTCGATCACCAGCGCCGTGCCGGAGCCGTTGTCGTCGGCGCCGGGCGCGTCGGCGCTGGCGTTCATCACGTCGCTGACGCGGGAATCGATGTGGGCGGTGAGCACGATGACCCGGTCCGGCTCGGTGCTCCCCTTCTGGATCGCCACCACGTCCATCACCTCGGTCGGGGTCGGAATGCGCTTGCCGCTGACGGTCTGGCTCGGCGTGACGATGGACAGGCAACCGCCGCAGTCCCTGGAAATCGCTTCGAAACGCGCCTTGGTCCAGCGCCGCGCGGCGCCGATGCCACGGGCCTCGGACTGCGTGTCGGACAGGGTATGACGGGTGCCGAAGCCGACCAGGGCCTGGATCGTGCCGCGCAGTTGTTCGGCGCTGACCGCGGCGGCGATCTGGCCCAGCACCGGGTGATCGCCGGGAGGCGGCTGGACGGGGTCGGCGCCCGCCGCGGCGGAACACAGGACAACAGCCAGGGATAGACCTGCGGTTTTCAGGTTCATGGGCGGAAAGGGCGATGGTGATACGGCATCATGCCGCAGCCGCTGGAATTGTCCATAAAACCCGCTTTTATAGAGGCTTGGGGGCAGTTCCGTTAAGCTATGCGCCCTTTCAGGCGTTCAGGTCCCTGTGACTGGATTCCCGCCAATCCCTGGCGGGAATGACGCCGCTGCAGGAGTTGCGGTTTCATGGGCATCAAGTGCGGTATCGTCGGCCTTCCCAACGTCGGCAAGTCCACTCTGTTCAACGCGCTGACCAAGGCGCAGATCGCGGCCGAGAACTATCCGTTCTGCACCATCGACCCGAACGTCGGCGTGGTGGCGGTGCCGGACCCGCGTCTCGACGCCCTGGCCGAGATCGTCAAGCCGCAGCGCATCCTCGGCGCGGCGGTGGAGTTCGTCGACATCGCCGGCCTGGTCGCCGGCGCCAGCAAGGGCGAAGGCCTGGGCAACCAGTTCCTGGCCCACATCCGCGAGACCGATGCCATCGCCCACGTGGTGCGCTGCTTCGTCAACGACGATGTGATCCACGTCTCCGGCGGCGTCGACCCGCTGCGCGACATCGAAGTGATCAACACCGAGCTGGCCCTGGCCGACCTCGAAGCGGTGACCAAGGCCCTCGATCGTGTCGCCAAGCTGGTGCGCGCCGGCGACAAGGCCGCTGCCGCCAAGCAGGCGGTGCTGCAGCGGGTGCAGGCACACCTCAACGACGGCCAGGCAGTACGAGGCTTAAGCCTCGACGCCGAGGAGCGCGCCATGCTGCGCGAGCTGTTCCTGATCACTGCCAAGCCGGCGCTGTATATCGCCAACGTGGACGAGAAGGGCCTGAACGGCAACGAGCTGGTGGAGCGGGTCAAAGGCTTCGCCGCGAAGGAAAACGCCGAAGTGGTGCTGGTCTGCGCCGCCATCGAAGCCGAGATCGCCCAGCTCGACGAGGCCGACAAGATCCCCTTCCTGGCCGACCTGGGCCTGGAGGAGCCGGGCCTGAACCGCGTCATCCGCACCGCCTACAAGCTGCTCGGCCTGCAGACCTACTTCACCGCCGGCGTGCAGGAAGTGCGCGCCTGGACCGTCAAGGTGGGCGCCACCGCGCCGCAAGCCGCCGGCGTGATCCACACCGACTTCGAGCGCGGCTTCATCCGCGCCGAAGTCATCGCCTACGAGGACTACATCCAGTACCGCGGCGAAGCCGGCGCCAAGGATGCCGGCCGCTGGCGCCTGGAGGGCAAGGACTACGTCGTTCACGAAGGCGACGTCATGCACTTCCGCTTCAACGTGTAGCGCAACTGCAGGTGTCGCTTCCCGGCACCGGCAATGCGGCAAAAAAGCCCGGCAATTGCCGGGCTTTTTATTTCTGTTCCACCAGACGACGGCGGCAGAGAGCGGGGTTACTTCCCGCCTTCCACCATCTTCACGTCGAAGGCGGCCGACTGGATGCTGGCAAGTTCGCAGTCGGCACCCGCGGCGCAGGCGGTCACATGCGGCAAGCCGGCCGGCTCGAATCGATAGGAACCGGGTCCCAGGCGGGTTTCGGTACCGTCCTTGGTGCTGAAGACCATGGTGCCGGCGAGCACGATGAGCTCGTCGTCATGGCTGTGGATGTGCAGGGGAACCGAGGTTCCCGCAGCGAACTTCACCAGGCTGGTGTGCGCTCCCTTGTTCGAATCGCCCCGCACGTCGATTGTCGAAACACCCTTGGCCGCGGCCATATCGGTGAACTTCATCTGATCCGCTGCCAGATTGATGAACTCGGCCTTGCTTTTGGCGCACACCGTTCCGGCGCCGAACGCTGCGATGGCTACGCTCCCGACGACGACAATCTGAGTGAGAAGTTTCATGATCAAGCTCCCGTGGTGGCGCCAAAATCACTGGCCGCCCTGCTCATGCAGAGCGGCGCCCGTCGATCGACGTTACTGCCGCCCCCGGAGCGAGAAAAGCCCCAATTTACGGGGCCACCCTCTCCGCGCCACCGGCCTTCCCTGGCCGGCCGCGGGCCTGTCCCTGCCCGCGCCGCTCAGGGCGTGATCAGGTAGCCGGTGAAGGCGGCGCTCAGCGCCGTGAAACCGCCGTTGCCGGAACCCTGACCGGTCTTCAGGACCGCGCACAGATCCACCGTGCTGCCGGGATCGGCAAAGGCCAGCTGCGGATGGTCGGCGATGAACAGCGGCTGGGTCGGATCGAAAGCCTGGTCGTGGAAGTCCAGGTAGAACTGGTTGAGATTCGCGCCGCTGCGCGTAACGTAGCTGGCCTGGATGGTATTGCCCTGCAACAGCACGACGCTGGAAGCCGAGACGTGGTCGATCTCCAGGCGGGCGGTGGCAGGGACGGTGTAGTTCGAGCAGGCTGCGCGCTGGGTGCCGAACGCCATGCCGATATTGAGACTGAAGGTGACCGGCTGGCGGGCGGCGGCGGCGACGTCGCGTACCGGTACTGGCGCCGAAGCCGGGTTGACCACGCTGACGCTGGGCGTATTGACGACATTGACGTTCGGCGCGAGGTTGCCGCCGAGCAGCTGGGCCGAGGCCTCGGGCGCGGCGCCGATGGCCACCGCCAATAGCACGGCTCCTGCGGCGAAGCCGGATTTCCCTGATGCTTTCATGGTGAAGCTCCTTTCCTGGCCGCGCTGGTGCGCGCAGCATCAATCAATCGCGGCCAACCGCCGGTGCCCGCAGCCGGGGACGGCTTCCTGCCCGCCCTGCTGAACAGTCGTAAAAATTCGCGGAGTCCGCCGCCCCGGATGAGGGGTTGGCGGGCATTCCGTGACGCAGGACACAGTCCGGAACCCGCCATCCCGCGGCAGGGTCGAAACAATGGGATAGTTTTTGCAGGAAAGTGCGCAATGCAATCCATCCTCGCCAGGATCGGCAGCAAGTTCAGCCAGGGCAGCCTGGAATTCCGGGCCGCCGACGGACGCGTCTGGGTTCTGGGCCAGAATGAGCCCAGGGCGGTGATCCGGCTTCACGATCCTTCCGCTCTGGCCGGCATCGCCCTCAATCCAAAACTGCGCTTTCCGGAGTCTTATATGGAGGGCGCATGGGACCCCATGGACGGCGACCTGCTCAAGGTGCTGGAGTCGGCGGTGCGCATGGCCGCTTCCGCCAGGACGGGCCGGGTCGGCAAGCTGCTGGGCGAAGGCCTGTCCCTGCTCGGCGAGGTCAACAACCCGCTGAAGTCGCGCAGCAACGTCCACGTCCACTACGACCTGGACCACGATCTGTACTCGCGCTTCCTCGACCGCGAACTGCACTACTCCTGCGGTTATTTCTCCGATCCCGACATGGGGCTGGAGGCGGCGCAACAGGCCAAGTGCGCCCACATCGCCGCCAAGCTGGATTTGAAGCCGGGCGCGCGCGTGCTCGACATCGGCTGCGGCTGGGGCAGCATGGCCCTGTATCTGGCCGAACATTTCGACGTGAGAGTCACCGGCATCACGCTCTCGCCGGAGCAGCTCAGGGTGGCGCGGCAGCGGGCGCTGGAGCGCAAGCTCGACCGCCAGGTGGAGTTCCGCCTGGAGGACTACCGCGACACGCGTGGCGACTTCGACGCCGTGGTCAGCATCGGCATGTTCGAGCACGTCGGGCGTCCGCAGTACCGCTTCTTCTTCGAACAGGTCAACCAGCTGCTGACGCCGCAGGGCACTGCCCTGCTGCACAGCATCGGCCGCAGCACCCCGGGCGGCAGCGGCAATCCCTGGATCCGCAAATACATCTTCCCCGGCGGCTACATTCCGGCCGCATCGGAGATCATGACGGCGATGGAACCGAGTGGCCTGATCCTCACCGACCTGGAAGTCTGGCGCCTGCACTATGCCCGCACGCTGGCGGAATGGAACCGCCGCTTCCAGGCTGACCGCGCGCGCTTCGCCGAGCGCCTGGGCGAGCGCTTCTGCCGCATGTGGGAGTTCTACCTGCAGGTGTCGGAAGCCAACTTCCGCTGGGGCGAGCTGGTGGTGTTCCACGCCCAGATGGAGCGCAGCCTGGAGCGCCTGCCCCTGACCCGCGACTACCTCTACGGCCGCCATCGCCACAGCGGCAAGGTCACGCCTCTGCCGGTGCGCAAGCGCGGCTGAACGGGCGGCCCCGGAACCCGGATAAAAACTCGACTCCAAACCCCGGTTTCTATAGAATTTGCGGCCCCTCAGTGGCTAGGTAGCTCAGACGGTTAGAGCGCGGCACTCATAATGCTGAGGTCGGCGGTTCGATCCCGCCTCTAGCCACCATTTAAATCAA
>CAYWPB010000252.1:0-6026 GCA_964458725.1 uncultured Nevskia sp.
CGTGCGACACGCCGATCGACAGGATCAGGAACGGCACCAGGATGGCGAAGGGGTCCAGGCCATAGCCGACCAGGTGCAGCAGGCCCAGTTCCCACACCACCGCCGTCACCGCGGCGGACAGCGGCAGCAGCGACAATCGGAACGAGCCGCAGAACATCCACAGCAGTCCCACGATCAGCGCCATGGCCACGAAGAAGAAGCCGGTGACCTCGACGCTGGCGTCGGTGACGTCGCCGATCACCTTGGCGAAGCCGATGATGCGCACCTGGTAATGCGGCGCGTAGTCCGGGTTCGGCGCCTGGCTCACCGTGACGTCGCGGCCGGAGACCAGGACGGCCTGGCCGTCCTCGTCCCGTTGCGCCGCCTCGAAGGTCTGCAGCGGCAGCTTCCAGCCGTAGTCGACATAGCCGGTCCAGACCACGTCGCCAGCCTTGTATGGCGCGCGGTCGGCCTTGAGCCGATACTGGTACTCCACCGGGCTCTGGATGCGCTCGCGCAGCTGGTCCTCGAGCTGGCCGGCGAGGCGGTCGTAGTCGAGCCGCTCGCCGGTGACCGGATGGCGCTCCAGCAGCGAGGCCACGATCATCGCGCCGCGCTGGTCGAGCGAGACGAAGCGGCCGATCACCCCCTCGGCCTTGCCGACGTTGCCGCGCACCTTGGCGATCATCTCCGGCGTCGGCGAATAGTTGGCCGGGATCACCGTGCCGAGGTTGATGCCGTCCTCGACGATCTCCAGGTAGGTCAGGTCCGGCGTGAACAGGGAGGTGACGTGGGCGCGATCCACGCCGGGCAGGAAGAAGGTGGCGTCGGTGAGCTTCTTGAGCCGGTCGAGGAACTCGGCGTCATAGATGTCCTTGCCGTCGTTGCGCATCAGCGCGACCGAGATCAGGTTGGCGCCGCCGAAGGCTTGCTCGTACTTCTTGAATACCTTCATGTACGGGTGGTCGAGCGGGATCTGCTTCTCGAAGCCCGCGTCCGGCCGCAGCTTCAGCGCATGGAAGCCGAGGAACACGGTCAGCGCCATCAGCAGGCTGAAGGTCAGCCAGCGCCGGCCGTAAATGAGCGGGATTACCGCTCGCAGGATGCCCTCCGCGGTCATGCGCGCCGCGCTCCTTCGAAAATGTCGTTCAAGTGTCGATAGTTAGTCGCCAGTAAAGACGTTTTTGTTCATTCCGGCAAGCCGCTGGACAGGTCGCGGTGCATGAACTCCTTAGCAACCTGCCCGGTATTGGTTTGCTATGCTCGGATCCGGCTTCAGCCCTGGAAGCCGAAGCGAAAGGGAGAAGAACACATGCGCACCCTGTTTGCTGCCGTGGTACTGGCGACCCTGCCGGCCATCGCCGCTGCCCAGCCTGCTCCGCCGCCCGCCCCCGCTGCCGCTCCGCCTGCACCCGCGGCCGCGCCCCCGGCAGCGGCCAAGAAGCATTCCCACCACCACCCCAAGTCGCCCAAGCCGGCCGACACCACGCAGCCGATCCCCGGTCCTCCGCCTCCGCCGAACACCGGCGGAAACTAGGAGAATTGCGTCCCGCGCTTCGGCTTGCCACGGCAGCCGAAGCGCGGGGTGATCAAGCGCGTTTCGGCGCTTGCCGGATCGGCGCAGCGGCGTCGTGCTGGTAAGCCGCCCCGATCCACGGCTGGGCAATAGCGGCTGATGCATGAACGGGCTGATCGAGGAGCTCAAGCGCCGCAACGTGCTGCGTACCGCTGCCCTGTACGGCGCCGGCGGCTGGCTGCTGGTGCAGGTCGCGACCCAGGTTTTCCCGTTCTTCGACATCCCCAACTGGGCAGTGCGCCTGGTGGTGGTGGCGGTGCTGGTCGGCTTCCCCTTCGCCCTGGTGATTTCCTGGTTTTACGAGCTGACTCCTTCCGGCTTCAAGCCGGAGCCCGGCGAGGATGTCCCCGGCGGAGTCTGGCGCAAACCGGCGTTCCGCCTGGCGCTGCTGTCGGCGGCGGCGATCGGCCTGACCGTGCTGATCGCGGCCCTCGTGGTCCCGCACCGCAGCGACGTTCCGGCGCCGGCGGGCATGTCCATCGCGGTACTGCCGTTCCGCAATCTCAGCGCCAGCGCGGACAATGCCTACTTCGCGGCAGGCATGCAGGACGAGATCCTGACCCGCCTGACCCGCATCGGAGCCCTGCGCGTGATCGCACGCACTTCCACCGCGCGCTATGCCAGCCCCCCCGACGACCTGCCGAAGATCGCCCGCGAGCTGGGCGTGGACAACATCCTCGAAGGTAGCGTGCAGCGGCACGAGGACGAAGTGCGCATCAATGTGCAGCTGGTGCGCGCCGCCAGCAACAGCAATCTCTGGTCTGAGACCTACGACCGCAAGGTCACCGACCTGTTCGGAGTGGAAAGCGAGGTGGCCCGGGCCATCGCCGCTTCGCTCAAGGCGGCGCTCAGCGGCGCCGAGCGGCGCGACCTGGACAGCGCGCCGACCACCGATGCCCGCGCTTACGACCAGTATCTGCGTGCGAAGGCGGTGCAGCACTCCTTCGACTCCGTCAACCTGGTGAATGCCGCGCGTTTCCTACGCGAGGCGGTGAGGCTGGACCCGAACTTCGCCGAGGCCTGGGCCCAGCTGGCCCAGCTCGATGCGCAGCTCGGCAACCAGCTGGCCGATGTTCCCGACCGCTGTGCGAAGGCCGGCGAGGAAGCGGCCACCGCTCTGCGCCTCAAGCCCGATCTTGGCGACGCCTTCCGGGCGCAGGGCTACTTTTTGTACTCGTGCAAAGGCGACCTGGATGCCGCGCAGGCGGCCTTCGAGCAGGCGCGCCTGCGCCTGCCGGGCAGCACCCCGGTGCTCGAGGCGCTGGCCAATGTCCAGCGTCACCGCGGCGCCGTGGAGCAGGCAGCTGGCACCCTGCTCCGGGCCTTGGACTCCGATCCGCGCAATGCGGAGCTGCTGAGCAATTACGCCCTGACCCTGGTGGAGCTGCGCCGCTTCGACGAGGTCCACCCGATCGCCGATCGGGCGCTCGACGTGGTGCCGGACGACACCGCCGCGCTGGCGATCCAGGTCTATACGTACCAGGCCCAGGGGCAGCTCCCCCAGGCGCAGCGTTTGCTGGAGCCGCTGGCGGCCAATCCGCAGGATGCGTCGATGTTCGACTACCAGGCGCTGCAGTTGCTGTACCAGCGCCGTACCGCAGAGGCCGTCACCCTGTTGCGCGGGGCGCTGGCGCAGGATCTGGGCCACGCCGGCATCGCGGCGGCCGACTACTGGTACCTGCTGGGCGTGGCGCAACGCGCGGCTGGCGATGCCGTCGCGGCGCGCCAGGCTTTTGCCGGCGGGCACGCCTTGATCATGCGATATTCGGCGATGGCGCTGTCTCCCGACATCGCCATTTACCGCGACGCCATGCTGTGCCTCACGGCGGCCGGGCAGGGCGATGAACCCGCCGCGGCCAGGGATTGCGCCGCGGTTGCCGCCGCCGCGTCGGCCAGCAGCCTCTACGCCGCCAGCGCGCGCGAGGCCATGCTCCGCGCCAACGTCCTGCGCGGCAGGAGCGACGCCGCCATCGCAGCGCTGCCCGAGTCTTTGCAGGCGCACTACTACAGCTACCTGTACAGCGCCCCGCTGACGCCGGCACTGCTGCGCCAGGACCCTATATGGGACAGCCTGCGTGCCGATCCGCGCTTTGCCGCGCTGGCGCGGGACGCGGCGCCTTGACCGGCTAGAGCCGCGGCGGCAGCGCGGTCTTGGCGTAGGCGCGGAACAGGGTGCGCGCCAGCACGCCGAGGATCTGCCGCACTTCGTCCGGGGTCTGGTGGCGCAGCGGCAGGATCACCGCCTCGCCCAGCGACATGACGGCGCGGGCGAACTCCTCCAGGTCGCCGGCCAGGTCGAACTGACCCTGCTCGACGCCGCGCCGCAGCGCCGCCTCGATCACCTTCCAGGAGCGCTGCTCGAAGGCGCGCTGCGCCTCCGACAGCGCCGCGGTCTCCGGACCGGAGGTGACCAGCCAGTATCCGGCCACGCCGTTGGCCACGCGTGGATCGCCGAGCAACTGCTCCAGGCCGTGGAACAGCGCCAGCACCGCCTTGGCGCCGTCCGGCTCGGCCGCGATCGGCTCGAAGATGTAGTGGTCGAACAGGGCGTGGAGGCGCCGCAGGCAGTCCAGGTACAGCGCCTCCTTGCCGTCGTAGTGCCAGTACAGCGCGCCCTTGGACAGGCCGGTGACGCCGGCGATGTCGCCGATCGAAACGCCGTCGTAGCCGTAGCGGGCGAACAGCTCGAAGGCCTTGTCCTGGATGACCTTGAGAGTGTCGATCTGCTGATGGGCGGGCTTGCGCGGCATTTGCGATGATGGGGCCTCACTGGCCCCGGGAGAGGATCCGGATGTACGTGCCGTCCCACAACCGCATGGACGACCGCGCGGCGCAGCTGGCATTCATGCGCCAGTATAGCTTCGCCGCCCTGGTCTCGGCCGGCGCCGCGACCGGGCTGCGGGCCACCCATCTGCCGTTCGTGGTGAGCGGGGAGGGGGAAGCGGTACGCCTGCTCGGCCACCAGGCGCGGGCCAATCCGCAGTGGCATGACTTTGCCGACGGCGCCGAGGTGCTGGTGATCTTCCAGGGTCCGCACGCCTACGTCTCGCCCAGCCTGTACCAGCGTCATCCCAGCGTGCCGACCTGGAACTACGCCGCCGTTCATGCTCGCGGCAGGCTGCATCTGCGCGAGAAGCGCGAGGACAAGCTGCGCATCCTGCGCGAGCTGGTCGCGATCAGCGACCCGCCTTACCTGGCGACGCTGGCCCAGCTGCCGGAGGACTTCCTCGAGCTCAAGCTGCAGGGCATTGTCGCTTTCGAGATCGAGGTGACGCGCCTGGAGGCGCGCTGGAAGCTGAGCCAGGACCGCATGCCGCAGGAGCGGCGCAACATCGTCGAGGCGCTGGCCGGCCATGCTGACGGCGCGGCGCGCGCGACCGCCGCGATGATGCGCGAGCTCGATCCGGCGTCGTGAAGGAGTACTCGCCGCTGCGCGCGCTGGCGGCGGAGCTGCGCCGCGCCCGCCGCGTGCTGGTGATCACCGGCGCCGGCCTGTCGGCCGACTCCGGCTTGCCCACCTACCGCGGTGTCGGCGGCCTTTACGACAGCGGTCCCACTGACGACGGCGTGGCGATCGAGGACGCCCTCTCCGGCGAGATGATGCGGGCCCGTCCCGAGCTGTGCTGGAAATACCTGGGCGAGATCGAGCGTGCCTGCCGCGGCCGCGAGCCCAACGCCGGCCACCGCGTGCTGGCCAGGCTGGCGCCGGCCTACGAGCAGTTCACGGTGCTGACGCAGAACGTCGACGGCTTCCACCGCCGCGCCGGCAGCACCGACCTGATCGAGATCCACGGCAACCTGCATCGCCTACAGTGCGGCTTCTGCCCGTACGAGACCGAAGTGGACGACTACGCGGCGCTGGCCATCCCGCCAGCCTGCCCGTATTGCGCCGGCCTGGTGCGGCCGCGCGTGGTGCTGTTCGGCGAGGCGCTGCCGCGGGCCGAGCTGGAGCGGCTGTACGCGGTGATCGACAGCGGCGTCGACCTGGTGCTGAGCATCGGCACCACCAGCGTCTTCCCCTACATCGCCCAGCCGGTGATCGCCGCCGCGCGGCGCGGCCTGCCCACCGCCGAGATCAATCCGGGCAGCAGCGAGGTGTCGCACCTGGTGCGCCACCGCGTCCGCGAGCGCGCCGCGACCGCCCTGGAACAGTTGCAAGGGCTGTTGGGGTAAGAAGCCATTTAACCCTGTTTACGGGATAGCGCCGTTTATTCGGGTATCGGGTACGCTGGCAAACGCCGGCAAACTCATCACCAGGAGGCAGGGACTGGAAGCAAGCCTCACGGCGGAGCCGCCGGCCACGGCCGCGGCTCCGACCGACGAAGACTTGATGTTGCAGTACCGGAGCGGAAACATGACGGCGTTCGAGCAGCTCTACCGCCGGCACAAGGATCCGCTTTACCGGTATCTTCTGCGCGGCTGCGCCCATCCGGAATCCGCGGCCGAAGTGTTCCAGGTTTTTTGGGCCGGG
>CAYWPB010000253.1:0-6014 GCA_964458725.1 uncultured Nevskia sp.
GGGGCCGGGGCCGGCGGGCCGCGGGGACAGGAGGACTTCTTGACGGCTGGGGAGCCCGATGCCGCTGGCACGGATCGGGTTGCGTAGGGTGCGCTGCCGGATCATTGGATAGGGGTGGTTCTGGGCCCCGCTTCAGGCGGGTGGAACAGCCGCTTTACAGCGGCCTGGGACCGGGATTTTACCACGGAGTTCCGGACCGCCCGTTGCGAAGGGTAAATGCCCCCCGCAAGGGCGGCAGGGACGACAGCGGCGGGACCAGCCTTCCTTGGCCAGCCCTGCCGCCCCAAAAACCACGGACGCGCCATGGCGTAACGCGCCCGGGTTGCTGCGCTGTTCTCACAAGCGGAGCACCGCTTGTTTGAACAGTCCGCGCCATGGATGGCGCGGTGCTTGACAGGACGTCAATCAGCCTGGGCGCGGAGGAACGCCGGGATGTCCAGCAGCTCCTCGTTGTAGTCCAGCGCCATCAGGCTGGCCGAGGTAGCCGGGCGGGCGTGGCGCTGCGGCTGCGCCGGGATCTCCACGTCGTGCCCGCGCGCCGGCCAGGCCGACGGCGTGCGCAGCGGGGTGACCACGCCCGGGGACTTCATACGCGGCTGATGTTCCGCCGCTTCCTTGGCCTTGGCTGCGATCTGTGCCGCGCGCGTGCCTTCCAGGCCGGTGGCGACCACCGTCACGCGCAGCTCGCCGTTGAGGGCCGGGTCGAAGCTGGTGCCGCACTTCATGTCGACTTCGGCCGAGGCGATCTCGTTGATGCGCTCGTTGACCAGCTCCAGCTCGTCCAGGGTCAGGCTCTCGTCGCAGGTGATGTTGACCAGAATGCCGCGCGCACCGGTCAGCTCGAGGTCGTCGAGCAGCGGGCTCGACAGCGCCGCTTCCACCGCCTTCTTGGCGCGGTCCTCGCCGCTGGCGGCGCCCAGGCCCATCATCGCCATGCCGCGGTTGGCCATCACCGTCTTCACGTCGGCGAAGTCGACGTTCATCATGCCCGGACGGGTGATCAGGTCGGAAATGCCCTGCACCGCATTCTGCAGCACGTCGTTGGCGGCCTTGAAGCCGTTGAGCAGGGTGACGTTGCCGCCCAGCACCAGGCGCAGCTTCTCGTTCGGGATCAGGATCAGCGAGTCGACGTGCTGTTGCAGCTCGCGGATGCCGTCCTGGGCCACCGCCAGGCGCTTCTTGCCCTCGTGCGGGAACGGCTTGGTCACCACCGCCACCGTCAGGATGCCCAGCTCGCGGGCGATCTCCGCGATCACCGGCGCCGCGCCGGTGCCGGTGCCGCCGCCCATGCCCGCCGTGATGAACAGCAGGTCGGTGCCCTCCATCATCTCGCGGATGCGGTCGCGATCCTCTTCCGCCGCCTCGCGGCCCAGCTTGGGATTGGAGCCGGCGCCGAGACCGCGCGTCACCTCCGCGCCGAGTTGCAGCTGCAGCGTCGGCAGGCACTTCTCCAGATGATCCCGATCCGTGTTGGCGGAAATGAATTCCACGCCCTGGATATTCGCCGCCGCCATCTGATTGACCGTATTGCAGCCGCCGCCGCCCACGCCGATCACACGGATCACGGCGCGCTTGCATTGACCGTCCACCAACTCGAACATCTCCGGTACCACGTTCGCCATGTCAACCTCCTTCAAATACTTTCGAGAACAACCCTTCCAGCAACGTCCCTGCCCCAGAAGCAGAATCCGTAAAGATCAAAAGTGTCCCTTCCACCAGCCCTGGACCTTGCCGATCCAGTGCTGCACGCCGGCCGCGCCGGGCAGATGCCCGCCGGTCGGACGCTGTTGTCTTGCGAACAGCAGCAGGCCGACGCTGGTGGCGTAGGCCGGGCTGCGCGTCACTTCCTCGATGCCTTCGACCTGGTGCGGCAGGCCCAGGCGCACCGCCACGTCCAGCACCTCCTCGGCCAGCTCGAGGATGCCGGGGGTCTGCGCCGCGCCGCCGGTCAGCACCACGCCGCCGGCGATGAGGTCGTAGACGTCGGCGCGGTGCAGCTCCTTGCGCACGTAGCGGAACAGCTCCTCGTAGCGTGGCCGCATCACCTCGGCCAGCATCTGCCGCGACAGCCGCCGCGGCGGCGTCTCGCCCACGCCCGGCACCTCGATGCCCGGGTCGTGCTGCACCATTTCCGGCAGCGCGCAGCCGTACTTGAGCTTGATCTGCTCGGCGTGCTGGCCCGGCGTGCGGAACGCCACCGCGACGTCGCTGGTGACGAGGTCGCCGGCGATCGGCACCACCGCGGTGTGGCGGATCGAACCGCCCTTGAACACCGCGATGTCGGTGGTGCCGCCGCCGATGTCGACCACCGCCACGCCGAGGTCGCGCTCGTCCGGCGACAGCACCGCGTCAGCCGAAGCCAGGTGCTGCAGCACCAGCTTCTCCACCGTCAGGCCGCAGCGCTCGACGCACTTGTAGAGGTTCTGCGCCGCCGACAGGGTGCCGGTGACCATGTGCACCTTGGCCTCCAGCCGCACCGCGCTCATGCCGACCGGATCGAGGATGCCTTCCTGGCCGTCGACCACGAACTCCTGCGGGATCACGTGCAGGATCTGCTGGTCGGCCGGGATCGCCAGCGCGCTGGCGGCTTCGACCACCGCATCGACGTCGCGCGGCCCGATCTCGCGATGACGGATTGGCACCACGCCCACCGAGTTGAGGCTGCGGATGTGGCTGCCGGTGATGCCGACGTGGGCCGCGCGCACGCGGCAGTTGGCCATCAGCTCGGCCGCCTCGACGGCGCGGCGGATCGACTCGACCGTGTTCTCGATGTTGACCACCACGCCCTTCTTCAGGCCGCGGGTGGGCGCATTGCCCAGGCCGATGACGCGCACCGCCCCGCTCTGGGACACCTCGCCGATCAGCGCCGTCACCTTGGAGGTGCCGACGTCGAGGCTGACGAGGTATTCGGTGGCTTGACGCTTATTCATGCTTGCTGCCCTCTGCGGCTGGGGCGCCCGCTGCACCTTTCGGCTTGGCAGGCGCGTTCATTGCCTGCGACGCATCCTTGCGGCCGCAGTCCGGCCGCGCCGATCCTGGCGCGGCACCCTTGGCTGCCGGGCAGGGCCCGGCGGTGTTCTTCCAGCCGACCGAAAAGCCGTTGGAATAGCGCAGGTCGACATACGCGACCTGGTCGAGCTTGTCGCCGATGGTGTTCAGCACCGCGCCCTGCAGCAGCTCGAGCTTGCCGCGCGGGTCTTCGCTGCCCAGGCGCAGCTCGATGCCGGCGACGGTGGACAGGGTCCAGGCGCCGCGCGCGTCGAGCTGCAGGCCGTTGGTGGCGAAAGCGCTGCCGGCCAGGGCCTGCGCCATCTCCTGGTAGTCCTGCATCACCTCGGCCTCGCGCCCCTCGGGGCCGGCGAGGCGCGGCAGGTCCTGCGGCAACTCGGCGGGCGCCGGCGTGAAGGCATGGCCCTCGTCGTCGACCAGACCCTTGTCGCCCCACAGCGCGTAGGGCTTGCGTTCCCACACGCGCAGCGCGAGACGGCCCGGCCAGACACGCGAGACGCGCGCATGCGCCACCCAGGGCAGAGCCTCGACCCGGCCGCGCACCGCGTTGAGATCGACGTCGAACAGGCGCGCGCCGGGCGCGATCGCCGCCGCCTCGGCAATCTGCCGCGGCTGCAGATGGACGAACTGGCCGTCGACGCGCAGCGCCTGCAGCGGGCGGTTCAGTGCCGGACGCAGCGCGTGGCCGAGCAGCAGCAGCGCCGCCACCACCGCCACCGCGACGATGGCCGGCAGCAGTGCGCGCGGCAAGGTCGGCGCGTCGTTCACCGGCATGGCCATGGCTCCGGCACTCACGAGGTCTCCCCAAGGGTGGTTTCGAGCACCGCCCAGCACAGGGACTCGTAGTCCATGCCGTTGGCGCGCGCCGCCATCGGCACCAGGCTGTGCGAAGTCATGCCCGGAATGGTGTTGACCTCCAGCAGCCAGGCCTTGCCCTGGGCGTCGAGCATGAAGTCGACACGGCCCCAGCCGCGGCCGCCGACCAGTTCGAAAGCGCGTGCGCACATCGCCGCCAGCTCCGCCTCGTGCAGCGGATCGAGACCGGCCGGGCAGACGTAGTTGGTGCGGTCGGAGATGTACTTGGCGTGGTAGTCGTAGAACTCGCCTTCCGGCTCGATGCGGATCAGCGGCAACGGCTGGCCGTCGAGGATGCCGCAGGTATAGTCGCCGCCGGCGACGAAGCGCTCGGCCATCACCGCCCGCGGCCGCCCCTCGAAGTCGCCGGCGGCGCGGCGGAACGCCGAGCCGAGCTGGGTGGCGTGCTTGACCTTGCTGATACCGACGCTGGAGCCCTCGTCGGCCGGCTTGATGAACAGCGGATAGCCGAACTGCTCGGCGGCGCGCAGCGCGTCGGCCGGCTCGTTCAGGGTCATCCAGTCCGGCGTCGGCAGCCCCTCCGCCTTCCACATGCGCTTGCTGCGCAGCTTGTCCATCGCCAGCGCCGAAGCCAGCACGCCGCTGCCGGTATAGGGTATGCCCTGCAGGTCCAGCACCGCCTGCACCGTGCCGTCCTCGCCGCCGGTGCCGTGCAGCACGTTGAAGACGCGGTCATAGCCCTGCTTGCCGAGCTGCAGCAGCGTGTCCTTGTCGGCATCGATGCCGACGGCGTCGACGCCGCGGCGCTGCAGCGCCTGCAGCACGCCGTCACCGCTCCACAGCGAGACCTGTCTCTCTGCCGACCAGCCGCCCATCAGCACCGCGACGCGGCCGAAGTCCTTAGAATTGGAGGTGAGCTTACGCATGAGCAGCTCCCCGGGCGGCTTGCAATGCCATCCCTGGCGCGACCTCTTCACTGCTGGAGAGCCCGGCCCGGCCGTCCTGGCCGGGCGTTCGAAGCCCGCGGCGAGCTGCGCTCGCCAAGCATGCGGGCTTCTCACCCTTGGGGTTGGAGGTCAGCCTACGCACGAGTGGCTTCTCCCACGACTTTCACTTCCGGTTCCAACTCCACTCCAGTCTTCTGCTTCACGGTTGCGCGGATCACTTGAATGAGCTGCTCGACGTCGGCCGCCCTGGCGCCGTCGTCGGTGAGAATGAAATTGGCGTGCAGCTCCGACACCTGCGCCCCGCCGATGCGATGGCCCTTGAGGCCGCAGCTCTCGATCAGCCGCGCGGCGTGGTCGCCGGGCGGATTGCGGAAGGTGCTGCCGGCGCTGGGCTTGCCCACCGGCTGCGTCGCCTTGCGCTTGGCCAGCGACTCGCGCGTGGTCTTGGCGTGGCTGCCGTCGTCCGGCGCGACGCGCAGGCGGGCACCGAGGAAGCCGAGGAAGTCCCGCGGCGGAATCACGGTGCGGTAGGCGATGCCGAAGTGCTCCGCGCCGAGCCAGGCGGTGCGGCCGTCGCGGAAGATGACCTCCGCTTCCAGCACCGCGTTCCAGGTCTCGCCACCCCAGGCGCCGGCATTCATCGCCAGCGCGCCGCCGACGGTGCCGGGGATGCCGGCCATGAAGCCGAGCCCGGCCAGGCTCTGCCGTTCGGCGAACTTGGCCAGACGGGCACAGTGGACGCCAGCCTCGGCCGACACCGCAGTCTCGCTGTCGCGCGACAGGCCGTCGAGCGCGCCGTGCAGGGCGATGACGGTGCCGCGGAAGCCGCCGTCGCGCACCAGCAGGTTGCTGCCCAGGCCCAGCCACAGCACCGGCTCCTGCGGCGGCAGCTGCTGCGCGAACGCAACCAGGTCGGCGCGGTCGGCCGGTTCGAAGTAACGGTCGGCCGGACCGCCGACGCGCCAACTGGTATGGCGCGCCAGGGGCTCGTCCAGGCGCAGCACGCCACGCACCGTGCTTGGCGTCTTTTCAGCCATCACGACTTGGCCTCCCCGGCCTGCGCCAGCAGATTGGGGAGATTGCCGATGTCGCCGGCACCTAGCGTCAGCAGCAGGTCGCCGTCGCGCGCCATGCCGGCCAGCGCCGCCGGTGCCTCGGCCACGCTGTTGACGAACACCGGCTCGACCCGGCCGCGTGCGCGGATGCCGCGCGCCAGGGCGCGGCCGTCGGCCTCGACCAGCG
>CAYWPB010000254.1:0-5987 GCA_964458725.1 uncultured Nevskia sp.
GGCCGCGCACGACACCAGCACCATCACCCTCACGAACATGATCTACCGCCTGGCCCAGCACCCGCAGTGGCAGGAGCGGCTGCGCGAGGAAAGCCGCGCCCTCGGTACGCCGCTGCTTGGCTTCGAGGACCAGCACAAGCTGGAAGCGATGAGCTGGGTGATGAAGGAAGCGCTGCGCATCTGCGCGCCGGTGCCGGGTCTGCCGCGCCGCGCGGTGCGCGACTGCGAGTACAAGGGCTACCGCATCCCCGCCGGCCACATGGTGCAGATCAGCGCCTGGTTCACCCACACCAGCCCGCTGTACTGGACCGAGCCGCAGCGCTTCGACCCGGAGCGCTTCAGCGAGCCCCGCGCCGAAGACCGCGCCCATCCGTTCAAGTGGATCCCCTTCGGCGGTGGTGCCCACAAGTGCATTGGCCTGCACTTCGGCGAGATGGAGGTGAAGGCGATCCTGCACCAGCTGCTGCTGCGCTACCGCTGGAGCGTGCCGGAGAACTACGAGATGCGCCAGGACTTCACCAGCCTGCCAATCCCGCGCGACCGGCTGCCGGTGCGGTTGGAGCGCATTCAGTAGTCACCAGACATAGTGATTCGTCATTCCCGCGAAAGCGGGAATCCACGCTGGGTTTCAAGTCGTGGCACGACGCTATCGCTGCGCTGGATTCCCGCTTTCGCGGGAATGACGAGTCAGGGGTTCCGCACCGCTACAATCCGCAAGAACTCTGTTGAGCGGAGCAGCACATGGCGCTGAGCGACAAGCTGAAATCTGCCGGCATCACCGTCGACCACCAGTTCAAGCCGGGCGACCTCGGCTGGCTGATCCACATCCATGGCGTGCAGAACCTCAAGGACTACGGCTTCAATGAGATCCACGAGGCCTACTGCGCGCGCATCGCCACCGATTTCATGCTCAATCCTGCGCCCCGCCGCCAGCGCGTCTGGCTGACGCGCAAGGACGGCGTGATCAACGGCTCGGTCTTCATCTGCGAGCCGGAGGAGGGCGTGGCGCAGTTGCGCCTGCTGTTCGTCGACGAGTCGGCGCGCGGCCTCGGCCTGGGACGCTGGCTGGTGGAGGAGGCGGTGAGCTACAGCCGGGATGCGGGCTTCGTCCGCATCTTCCTGTGGACGGTGGAGGGCCTGGACCGGGCGAAGTCGGTCTACACCAGTCTGGGCTTCGCCGTCACCGAGACCAAGGGCAACCAGGACTGGCGCGAGGAAGCGCGCGAAGTGCGTTACGACCTGAAATTCTAGGGAACCATGAACAATCGTCACCCCGGCGAAAGCCGGGGTCCAGAGCCCATAGCGCTGCACTGAATCCCTGGATTGTTCGGCCCACCCCTGGGCCGAAGCCTGCGGCCTCGCAGCGCTCGCTCAAATACGTTCCAGACATATTTATCCGGCTTCCGCCGGAATGACGATCAGGCGATCACGCCGTCCTGACGTAATTTCGTCAGATGACTCTCGATATTGATCTGCGCCAGCGGCAGCAGGCGCGGGTCGACATCCTTGTAGATCTCCGCCAGCATCTCCTGCATGCTGCGCCCGGCCTTGAACAGGTTCAGCACATGCGCCTCGCGCATGCGGCGGTGGTCCAGCGCCTGCTCCAGGTAATGCGTGCCGCCCAGGGCCAGGCCGTGTGAAGGGTAGATCGCCTTGGGCTGCAGCGCGATGACCCGCTCCAGGGTGGCGAAGTACTTGCGCATGTCGCCCTCGGGCGGAGCGATCACCACCGTGCCGATGCCCTGGATCAGGTCGCCGACGATGCACCAGGCGCGGTTGTCGGGCATCAGCGCCAGCTGGCCCTCGTCGTGGCCTGGTACTTCCAGCGCGCGCACCGGCTGGCCCAGCCAGTGCGTCACCATGTCGCCCTCGGCGTAGGTCTTGATGCTCAGGCCGGCACCGTAGTCGGGGCCGACGCCGTAGCGCGCTTCCTTCGAGCGCAGGTGGCCGAGGGTCCAGGCGCTCATGCCCAGCGGCACGCCGGCGCGGCGCGCGATTTCGTCGGCGTACTGGCAATGGTCGGGATGGTGGTGGGTGAGGAACACTTCGTCGAAGCCGGCCTGCGTCGCCACGGCGTAGAGTCGCTCCAGTTCCTCCGGCGAGTTGGGCGAGGGATCGACCAGCAGGCGCGTCGCGCCCTCGTCGCCGATCAGAAAGCAGTTGGTGTGCATCGCCGGCGGCAGCGTGTTGGAGCGGACGAAGAACTGCCTGACGCCGTGCATTGCCTCCACCGGGAACAGCTGGCCCCACTGGTTGAAGTCGATGAAGCCGGAATCGGTGGCCTGCGGATCCTTCTCCAGCGAGCGCACCGTGGCCAGGGTCGGCGGCGCCAGCAGCAGCTCGCCACGGCGGTAGCGCCGCATCCATTCCGCCGGCGTGGCCCATTCGCCGTCCTCGATCTCCGGCGCGTGCAGCTCGAACCGCGGGCGCGCGTCGAGGTCGATGCGGAAGAAATAGGTGTTGAAGCGCACCGGCGCCGCCGGCGGCGTCAGCGCGATGCCCATCTGTCGCACTGCCCGCACGTGGCCGGCGTCGGCGATCAGGTCGTAGGCCAACTCCTCGTGCAGCTCGCGCGACAGGCCGCGGATCAGGCGTGGCTCGAAGCCGGCGAACACCGGCTCGGCCAGGGGCTCGTTACTGTCGGTTTTGTCCACCTTGCCGCCGGCGAAGGCATGAAAGCCGGGAAAGGCGGCGAGCTTGCGGTGGCGGCGGGCGAGATAGAGTTCACCGCCATGCAGCAGCACGGCGGTGACGGCGTCGAAAATCGGGGCTGGTTTCATCCTGCGCTATCACGGAAGCACACGACGAGTGTACCCCTGCCGGCGAAGTAAGTGCCCTTACCGGCAGACGCGGTAGCCGTTCTCCCACCAGCACTGCGGGTAGCGGTAGTAGGGCCGGTACACCGGCGCCGGTGGTCCGTACACCATCGGCGGCGGTCCGTAGACCACCGGAGGCGGATCGTAGTAGTAGACCGGGGGCGGCGCGGCGTAGACCGGGGGCGGCGCGTAGTAGCCAGGCGCACCTAGGTTGATGCCGACGCCGACCGAGACGTGGCCGGCGCTGGCCAGGCCAGGGACGGCGGCGGCGCCCAGCAGGGCCAGGGTGAGAATCGCGCGCTTCACGTGAAGACTCATGACGGGCTCCTGAATTCAGGAGCCATCATCGGCCAGCCCAGCTGAATTGGAACTGAATACTCAGTGCCAGTGGTGGTAGCCGTAGCCGCCGTGATAGTAGCCGCCGCCGTGGTAGTAGCCGCCGTAATAGCCGCCGTAGTACACCGGGCCGGGCGCTACGTAGACCGAAGGGCCGTAGTAGGCCGGGCCGTAGTAGCCATAACCGTAGCCGGGGTCGACCACGCAGCCGCTGGCGGCGCCGGCCACCGCGGCCAGCAGGCCCAGGCGCAGCAGGTTCCGCAGGGACATACGCATGGCGTGACTCCGTTCGAAGTACGTCGCCAGACTAGGCCGCAGCGACTGAACGGAGCCTGAACCCCCGCGTCAAGATTTGTTAAGTGCCTACTGGCACTTGCATTCCGGTGGATTGAGGCAGGAGGCACCGGACTGGTTGTTCACCGCCAGCCCCGGCTTGCACATCGCCGCATGGCCGGTCGGGCAGGTCACCGAGCAGGAGCCGCAGTTGCCGACCGAGGGCGCGGCGCAGGCCGAGCCGGTGTTGGTCTGCAGGTTGATGTTGCTGTCGGCCGCCGGTTGCGGCGTGGTGATCAACACCGGGCTTTGCTGCTGCGCGAAGGCGGCGGCGGAGCAGCTGAGCAGCAGCGCCGGCAACAACAGGCGGGCCAGGGTTTTCATGTTCGCGCTCCTCCGCTTGGGTCTTGGAATCCGGTGATCACTATAACGCGGTTGCCGCTGGAGCCTAGTACCGTGCCAGGAGCGAGTCGACGTCGGCGCGGATCGCCTCCATCGACTTGTACAGCGGCACGTGGCGCACCCGCGGACCGCCGTTGACGATCGCGGCGAAGGCCATCCAGCCGCCATCCTTCTTGCGCAGGTAGCCGGCGATGCCGCAGACCGAGTGTGGATCGTCCATGGTGCCCGGCTTCAATGCGACGCGGTCCAGCCACTCCGGGCTGCCCATGCGCAGGAAGGCGAACGGCGCCTGGCGCGGCACCACCAGGCTGCCGTAGTAAGCGGGGAAGTTGCGGGTGTCGCGGTACTGCGCCGCCAGCACCGTGGTCAGGTCCTCGGCGGACAACTCGTTCTCCGGTGTCAGGCCGCTGCCGCTGTATAGCGGCGGCGGCGTCAGCTTGCCGTTGCGGGCCGCGGTCTTGGTCCTCAGCACGAAGTCCGACAGGGCGCGGCCGGCGTCCGCCAGCTGCGCCGGCGCCTGGCCGCGTTGCGACGCGGCTAGGTTGAGGGTCAGCATGTCGGCGACATAGTTGTTGGAGAAGCGCAGCATGCGACCGAGCTGCTCCTTCAGCGACAGGCCCTCGTTGGTCGCCAGTGGATAGGCGTTGATCGGCGAGGGCGTGTGCACCACGTCGACCGTGCCGGTGACGGTAATGCCGATCTCGCGCAGCACCTCGCGCA
Source organism: uncultured Nevskia sp. (assembly GCA_964458725.1). GTDB lineage: Bacteria > Pseudomonadota > Gammaproteobacteria > Nevskiales > Nevskiaceae > Nevskia. The sequence goes on from CAYWPB010000254.1 coordinate 4,548, forward strand.
GCATCAGACCGGTGCCCAACGCCGGGTCGGCCATGGCGCGGAACACGCTGACCGGGCCATTCAGCGGCACGTCGCCGCCGACGCGCAGCACCTCGCCGTCTGGCTGCGTCACGCGCTCGACCCAGAAGGTCGGCCGGGCCGCGGCGCCGACGGTGCGGATGCTGCCCTGCACCGGGATCGGCGCCTGCGCCATACCGCAAGTGCTGACCACCGCCGGCGAGCCGATGCCGGTGGGGCGGATGTCCACGCACCAGTTGCCGTAGTCCACCGCCACCGCCGACAACGGCGCGTTGTAGGCGGTATCGCTGCGCTGCAGCGCGTCGCAGCGGTCTTTAGTCTCGCAGCCGAGCGGGCCGAACGGGGCGGTATTCACCAGCAGGCGGCCGTTGATGGCGGTCACGCCGGTGCTCTTGAGCTGCGCCGCCAGCGACCACAGCGCCAGGTGGTCGAAGGTCGAATCGCCGCCGCCCTGCAGCACCAGGTCGCCGTTGATGGCGCCGTTCTTGAATGGACCGACGCCGAGCAGTCGCGTCTGGAACGCTTTGTCCGCGGCCCACACGTCGAGCGCGGCGGCGGCCGTCACCAGCTTGGTCAACGAGGCCGGGGTCAGGCGGTCGGCAGGATTGAGCTGCTCGATCACCGCGTTCCTGTCGAGATCCACGGCCTGGGCGCTGATCAGCGCGCCGCCGGCCTGGAGCTTGCGCAGAGCCTCCCAGTCGGCGGCCTGGGCCGGGAAACAGCAGGAGACGATGAGGGCGCCGGCCAGGCCGGGCAGGGAACTGCGCAGGAGCCGCGCGGCGGACTCCAGGGATAAGCCAATCATCTCGGTTGCGGGTCTCGGCAATGTAGCGGGTCGTTGCGCGTATCTTCGCCGATGAGTCCCCATGAGACCAGCGCTTTTCAATGCGGCGCAGGCACCACCGGTGGGTGATAGTCGAGCGTCAGTCCCAGTGCCCACAGCAGCACCAGCACCATGGGCAGATGCACCGCGAACTGCAGCGCACTGAAGCCGACCAGGTCGCGCGCCTTGAGGCCGAGGATGCCGAGCAGCGGCAGCATCCAGAACGGATTGACCAGGTTGGGCAGGGCCTCGGCCGCATTGTAGACCTGCACCGCCCAGCCCAGGTGCACGTGCAGCTCGTTGGCCGCCTGCATCACGTACGGCGCCTCGATCAGCCACTTGCCGCCGCCCGAGGGCACGAAGAAGCCGAGCAATGCCGAGTAGCCGCCCATCACCACCGGGAAGCTGCCCGGTGTGGCGATATGCGTGAAGAAGCCGGCCAGTTCTTGTGCCAGCGTTTGCCCATCGGCGCCTTTCGCGCCCGTGAGGATCGCGGCGATGCCTCCATACAGCGGGAACTGGATCAGCACACCGGCCGCCCTGGGCACGGCCGGGTTGACCGCGTCGAGGAAGCGGCCCCGCCGCCAGTTCCACAAACA
>CAYWPB010000255.1:0-5983 GCA_964458725.1 uncultured Nevskia sp.
GGGTCTTCTTGTGCTTCTTCATCTCCAGCAGGCCGTTGGCGATGGCGAAGCAGGCCAGCTTGTCCGACAGCTCGCCGCGATGGAACGCCATGCGCAGCAGGCCCGGGTCCTCGATGCGGGTGGCGACCTGGGTGAAGTAGTCGAGCAGGGCGATGCCCAGCTTCTGGTTCTCGCCGACATCGCCGAACGGCGCGATGTTGCCGGCGCGGATCGCCTCCAGTGCCAGCTTCGACAGCGGCGTGTTCTGGCGGCGCTGCGCCAGATCCGGCACCCACAGGTAGGAGCCGCACTGGCCGGCGAAAACGCCCAGGTGATCGTCCGAGCCGCCGGTCAGCACCTTGGGCCGGCGCGGGTCGACGCCGAAGTCGGCCGGGTCGAGCTTGTGCTTGAAGGCGTAGCGCTCGATCTTCTCCTGGTCCAGGCCGCGCGCCCAGTGCAGGGTCAGGATGCTCTGCCACACGTCGCGCTGGCCGTTGAGCACCTCGAAGCGCTGGAACAGCACCGCCAGCTTCTCGAACAGCTCCGGGCCGATGCCGGGGTTGCGCGTATAGAAGTACAGCGGGTGCGGCATGATCACCGGGATGTCGTGCTCGGCGGTGTAGCGCAGGAACTCGTAGACGTCCTGGCGCTTGCGGTTGAGCACGGCTTCCTGTTCCGGCGTGAAGCCGAAGGTCAGCACGTGGATGTAGAGGTCGTATTCCTGGAAGAAGCAGGTGAACTCGGCGCCGACCAGCACGTCGTGGCCCTTGTTCAGCAACTTCCAGCAGGAGCGCGCGTTGTTGTGGTTGGTGACGGTGATGACGTCGCTGCCGTTGGCGCGCAGCACCTTCACCAGCTTGCCCGGCTTGAGCCAGGTTTCCGGCAGGCTGAGGATGCGGCCCCACAGCTCGTCCGGCACGTCGCTATTGCGGTCGTGGCAGTGGAAGTCGATGCGCAGCGCCTCGGCGCGCGGGAAGCGCGCCGCTTCCACCATCAGGTAGCGGTTGAACTCCGCGTGCAGGTCGTCGCGGAAGGAGGAGTGTTCGAGACTGTTGCGGTTGGGCATGTCAGTGCATCTCCTCGGCCGGCACCGCGGCTGCCGCCGGCACCGGGGACGGTGGGCTGCCACGCCGGCCGAAACGCGCCGCCAGCATGTCCTTGAGCATCTGTCGCTTGATCCACTGGTTGGTCAGGTGCGGCGCGGCCCACCACCAGCCGTCCGCCTGCATCTGCCGCGCCGCCTCGACGAAGCGCCGCGCCACCTCGGCGAAGTCCGCGTCCGTGTAATTGAGGCTCATGATCAGGCGGCCGCTGCCGATCCAGCTCAGCTCCAGGCCCTGGGCGCGCAGGTAGAACTGGAACATCCAGTTGTAGCGCGAGGGCACGCGGTAGAGGATGGTGAGGATGCTGTGCATGTTGGCCACCCGCACCGGCAGGCCGGCCGCTTCCAGCCCGGCGTTCAGCCCGGCCACACGCTCGTTCCACAAACCGTCGGCCTTGGCATAGATTTCCTGGATTTCCGCCGCGCGGATGCGCTCCAGGAACACCGCCATGCAGGCCATCACGTGCGGGTGCGAGTTGAAGGTGCCGCGGGCGAAGGAGATGTTCGCCGGCTCCTCGGTCTTGAAGCGTTTCATCAGATCGGCGCGGCCGCACAGAACGCCCACCGGCAGGCCGCCGCCCAGCGTCTTGCCGTAGGTGACCAGGTCGGCCTGCACGCCGAAGTACTCCTGCGCGCCGCGGTAGCCGAGGCGGAAGCCGGCGAAGACCTCGTCGAAGATCAGCACGATGCCGCGGCGGCTGCAGACCTCGCGGATCTGCTTGAGCCAGGCGCTGTAGGCGGCGCGGTCGAAGGCGGTGCGGCGTTCGCTGTTGACCAGCGAGGCGTCACCCGGCGCGTCGGCATTCGGGTGCAGCGCCTGGAACGGGTTGATCAGGACGCAGGCGATGTCCTGGCGCGAGTCGAGGATGCCCAGCGTCTTCGGGTTCAGGTCGGACAGCGTGTAGACGTCGTCGACCTTGCGCTGGTTGCCTACGCCCGGTTGCACGCCGTCCCACCAGCCGTGATAGGCGCCGCACAGGCGCACCAGGTGGGTGCGGCCGGTGTGGTACCGGGCCAGCCGCACCGCCTGCATCACCGCTTCGGTGCCCGACATGTGGAACGAGACCTCGTCCAGTCCGGAGATGTCCTTCAGGGCCAGCACGTTGTCGCGGATCAGCGGGTGGTAGGGGCCCAGCACCGGGCCGAGCTGGGCGACGCGGGCGTAGCCCTCGGCCATGCATTCCTTGTAGAAGTCGTAGCCGAAGACGTTGACGCCGTAGGAGCCGGAGAGGTCGTACTTCCAGTTGCCGTCGAGGTCGCGCAGCTGGGTGCCGCGGGTCTGGGTCACGACGCTGCCGTACCTGAACTCGGCCGGCAGCAGGCTGCGGAACGGGAACGGCACGCGGTAGTGGCTGGTGAACTGCACGTCGGAGATGGCGCTCTCCAGCGAGCGGCTGTAGCGCAGCGTCTCCGGCGCCTTGGCGGCGATCTGTGCGCGCAACCGCTCCATGCCGGCGCGGCGCCGCTGCGCCACTTCGGCGGGGGCCAGGTCGGTGGAGAAGTAGCGCTCCGCACCGTAGTCGAAGAAGCGGGTCAGGCGCGCCATCCGCCGCGACATCTTCGAATGGCCGCTCAGCGAGGGATGCTTGGCGCGGGAAAGCTGGAGGCGGATGATGGCTTTGCGGAGCAGCAACAGGCCGAGGACGGCTGCGACCAGATATCGTGCGATTTCCAAGTTGACCTGCGTCGGGACCGGTCCCGTAGAGACGCCGGCTGGCGCGAATCCGGCGAGGTTAGTCAGCTCGGATGGCAGGTTGGCGAAGCCGGGATGGCAGATTCGCGAAGCTTGTATGGCAATACGGTGAAAACAGACGGCAGATTGCTGCCCCGATGTGTGTTAATTTGCCTTTACAAGGGACAGGGATTGTGCCGCGACGGGCGGGCCGCCAGGGCACGCGCATGCCCCCCGGGGAAGTGAATCCACGCCAACAGACCCATCGGCTCGCGACGCACACACCTGTACAGACGGCATGGAACAATCGATTACGCCTCCGGGGGCGGAGGCTCAAGCCAAGCTGCCGAAGGCAGAAGCGGACGCCGAATACATCTGGCGTTTCGGCGAAGTCGTGTTCGACGAAAACCGCTGGGAGCTGCGCGTTGGCAAGGCGGTGGTCGAGATCGAGCCCAAGCCGCTGGAAATGCTCGGCTTGCTGCTGCGCCACGCCGGCGAGGTGGTGACCAAGGAAGAGCTGCTGGCCTTCCTCTGGCCCGGCGTGATCGTGGTCGAGAAGGCCCTTACCAATGCCGTCAGCAAGCTGCGCCGGGCCATCGGCGACGGCGACCAGCGCGTCATCGTCACCGTGCACCGGGTCGGCTACCGCTTCATGGCGCCGGCCACGCGCAAGGCGGTGCAGCGCGAGGAGCAGCCGCAGCTGCGGCTGCGTGCCGGTGAGGCAGTGCCCGGGCGGCCGCAATGGAAGCTGGAGCGCCTGCTGGCCAGCGCCGACGGATCCGACGTGTGGCTGGCGCAGCACGAGAAGACGCGCAAGCCGCAGGTGTTCAAATTTGCCCACAGCGGTTACCGCCTGGCGGCGCTCAAACGCGAGGCCACCCTGGCGCGGGTGCTGCTCGAGCTGGCCGGGCCGCATCCGGGCATCATCCGCATCAGCGAGTGGAACTTCGAAGAGCCGCCGTTCTTCCTCGAGTGCGAATACGGCGGTCGCAACTGGCTGGAATGGGCCGAGGATGGCGGCAACCTGGAGAAGATGCCGCGCGACCAGCGCCTCGGCCTGCTGCTGCAGGCGGTGCGCGCCGTTGCCGTGGCGCACGCCGTCGGCGTCATGCACAAGGACCTCAAGCCGAGCAACCTGCTGATCGAGCCGGACGAGGCCGGCGGCTGGCGCGTGCGCCTGACCGACTTCGGCTGCGGCCGCATGCTCGACCCGCAGCAGATCGAGGCGCTGGGCATGACCCGCCTCGGCGCTACTCTGCCGGCGCTCGGCGAAACCCAGTCCGGTACCCTGCTGTATATGCCGCCGGAGGTGCTGGCCGGGCATCTGCCGATGCCTTCGGCGGATGTCTACGCGCTCGGCATCCTGATGTACCAGCTGCTGGTGGGCGATCTGCGCAAGCCGTTGGCCACCGGCTGGGAACACGACATCGACGACCCGCTGCTGCGCGAAGACATCGCCGCCGCGACCCACGGCAACCCGGCGCGGCGCATGCAGACCGCGCTCGACCTGGTGGCGCGTCTGGAAAACCTGCAGCAGCGCCGCCAGCAGGTCAGTGCCGAGCAGGCGGCGGCGCAGGAGGCGGCGCGCCTGCGGCGCGAGCTGGAGCTGGCGCGCGTGCGCAAGCCCTGGGTGCTGGGCCTGGCGGTCTCGGTGATCATCGGCGTGGCCACCGGCGCGGTCTACCTGCACCGGGCGGTGCAGGCCGAGCGCAACGCCGATGCCGAGCGCCAGCGCGCCGAGGTCATCAACGGCTTCCTGGTCAGCGACCTGCTGTCCGCCGCCGACCCGGTGCTGACCGGCAAGCGCGACGTCACTGTGCTCGAGGCGGTGCGCAAGTCCACCGCCGACATCGATCGCAAGCTGGCCGACCAGCCGCAGGTCGCGGCGGTGGTGCATATGACCGCGGCACGGGCCTACGGCCACATCGGCGTCTACAAAGAGGCCGCGGATCAATACGCCCGTGCCGCCGACCTGTTCCGCCGGCTCGGCAGCCCTCTCGCCGGCGAGGCGGTGGCGGCGGACATTCTGCGGGTGGTGAGCCTGATCGACGACGGCCAGATCAAGCCGGCCACCGAGCGCCTCGGGCAGATTGAGGCGGCGCTGAGCGGAGCCCCTTCCAGCTCGCCGGAGATCCAGAAGCTGCTGAACTTCGTGCGCGGCAAGCTCGCCATCCAGGCCGGCGACTACCGCGCCGCTCGCAAGTACGACGAGGTCGCCCTGGCCGCGGCCGAGCGCTCCCAGGACGCCACCGAGCTGCCGCAGGAAAGCCTCGAGCTGCTGGCCGCGCTGCGCAAGGATTACGCGTTCACCCTGGAGCAGACCGGGGACGCCGCCAAGGCCGTGGCGGTGATGCGCGACCGGCTCGCCGCCGACCAGGCGGCATTCGGCCCCGCCCACACCCAGGTGCTGATCGACAAGCTGGAACTGGCCGAGGCGATGGACACCCAGTCGCCGCCGGATCCCGCCGGCGAAACCCTGATCGAGGAAGCGCTGCCCGCCCTCGACCAGGCGCTGGGGCCGGACAACGTGCACAAGGTGCAGGCGTTGGACGAGCTCGGCTTCTGGGCCATGAATCGCAGGGACTGGGCACGGGCGGTGGAAGTCTTCGGCCAGGCCCACGACCTGACCGCGCGCCTGCGCGGCGCGCAGCATCAGCGCACCCTGGGCGAGGCCTTCAACCTCGGCTACGTGCTGGAGCGTGCCGGCCGCTACGCCGAGGCCCGCACCCGCCTGGGCGAGGCGCTGCAACAGGCCCAGGCCAACCTGGGCAGGAATGCGCCGACCACTCAGGCTATCGCCTATATGCTGGCCTATGCCGACGTGGCCCTGGGACATGCCGCCGAAGCGCGCGCGGCGGCCAGCGGGCTGGCGGCTGAGGCGCTCGACTCGGTCGAGCCCGGCAATGACTGGCCGGCGCGCCTGGCCTTGCTGAAAGCGGAGATGGATTACCTCGATGATCCGTCCGAGGCGTCGCGCCACCAGTTGGCGACGGCCGTGGCAGGCATTGCCGGTTCCCATGACGAGGACCGCGACTACCTCCGCGAGCAGGGAACCGCCCTGCTGGGACCGGGCGGAAAGCTCAATTCCGCCCGCCGGTAGTGGTCGAAACGGCTACACTGAATTAGCATGTACGACCGTCGGTCCAGGCGGTTTGGAGGCAAGGCGAGATGAAACACCAGGCGATGATCCGTGGCGGCAGCGCGCTGCTGGGTCTTGTGGTTTCCTCGGC
>CAYWPB010000256.1:0-5964 GCA_964458725.1 uncultured Nevskia sp.
CCATCAGCTTCCGGGTTCAGGCCCGGATGAACAACCTATTGAGAGTCCACACCTAGCGGCCGCGTTCGGACTGGCCCGGCTACCGTTCGCCGGGACCAGGGCTCCGGTCGTGCCTTTGACCGATGTCTGCGGCCTGAGTCAGGACGGATGATGCGTGCCGGTTTGCCGCATCGGTGCCGTCATGAATTTTCGTGGAATCCGCATCCTGCCCGCCTGCACCATGGGTCTGCTGGCCGCGGCCTGTGGCGGCGGTGGTGGCGCCACCGCCACCGAGGACAGCACCGCGCAGCCGGTGCCGGTGGTCGCGACCACCGCAAACAGCTGCGGCTCGGACCATTGGGTTTCGGCCTGGCAGGCGCCGCCGACCGATGCCGGCAGCGAGGACCCGGGCCTGGCGACACCGGCCTATGGAGCGGCGCAAACCCTGCGCGTGATCATTTCCCCGCTCGGCAGCGGCTGCACCGTGCGCCTGCGTCTGTCCAACCGCTTCGGCGCGACGCCAGTGAGCTTCAGCCGGGTGCGCCTGGCGCGCCGCCTCGCCGGCGCCGCGATCGATCCAGCCAGCGATACCCCGGTGCTGTTCTCGGGGCAGTCCGCGGTAACGCTCGCCGCCGGCGAGGAGCGGCTCAGCGATCCGGTGCGCTTTGCGGTGAGCGCGCTGGAGGATGTGGCGGTGAGCATCGCCGCTACCGATCCCGGCGCCGCGCCGACGCGGCACTACGTCGCGCGCCAGCATGCCTGGCTCACCATGCCCGGCGCTGGCGATCACGCAGCCGACGATGCGCCTACCGCTTTCGTCCAGAGCAGCAGTTCCCGTCCCTTCGTCACCGGCCTGGACGTGCTGGCGCCCCCGGCCGGCGCGGCGGTGGTGACCCTGGGCGATTCCCTCACCGACGGCTTCCAGGGGCCGCCTTCGACCCTGCCCGAGGACACCACGACGCTCGACCTCAATCAGCGCTATCCCGACTTCCTGCAGCGTCGCATCGCCGCTGCCGGCCTGGTCCTGGCGGTTTCCAACGCCGGCATCAGCGGCAACCGCGTCAGCCAGGACGGCGCGCTGCCCGCATTCGGGCCGATGGCTCTGACCCGCGTTGACGCCGACGTGCTGCAACAGGCTGGCGTGCGCACGGTGATCCTGGCTGAGGGGCTCAACGACATCGCGCTGGCGCCGGGCGTGCCGGCGGACCAGCTGGAGCAGGCCTACACCGCGCTGATCGCGAAGCTGCACGGCGCCGGCCTGCGCGTGGTGCAGGCTACGCTGACGCCGACCGGCAATGCCGGTCCCGGTTTTTCCAGCGCGGCGGTGGTGGCGGAGCGGGAGGTGGTCAACACCTGGATCCGCAGCAGCAGCCCGGCCGATGCGATCGTCGACTTCGACGCCGCGGTGCGCGATCCGGCCAATCCGGGTGTGATCGCAGCGGAGTACGACGGCGGCGACGGCCTGCATCTGAGCGCCGCCGGCTATTCGCGCATGGCCGACGCGGTCGACCTCGATCGCCTGTAGGGAACCGGCGCCTCAGCGGCGCGGCGTCGTGCGCAGGTCGAGCAGGGGCTGCTCGGCGCTCTGCGGCGGAGCGCAGTTGTTGCAATCGCTGCAGCCGGCGCCGCAGCCCGCGGCCTGTTCCGGCGGCAGCAGGCGCAGGCCGAGGCGGCGCAGGGCCGGTGCGCGCCGTGGCCCGAGCAGCCACAGTGCAGCAGTGCGCAGCGTGCGCCGCTTCAGCTGCGGCGAGAACACGCCGACAGCGTAAAACGCGCAAGGCAGCACGATCAACGCAACGATCAGATATTGCAGCGCGGCGCTCACGACAGTGCGCTCGCGATCTGGTAAGTCAGCAACGAGGCGAGGTAGGCCAGGCCGAACAGGTAGCCCGCCGCGATCGCCACGGTGCGCAGCGAATTGGTCTCGCGGCGGATCACCGCCAGGGTCGACAGGCACTGCGGGGCATAGACATACCAGGCCAGCAGCGACAGCGCCGTAGCCAGCGGCCACTGCGCCGCGATCAGCGGCTGCAACTGATTCGCCGCCTCTTCGGCCGGGGCCGACAGCGCGTAGACGGTGGCGAGCGAGCTCACCGCCACCTCGCGCGCCGCCAGGCCCGGGATCAAGGCGACGCAGATCTGCCAGTTGAAGCCGATCGGTGCGAACACATGCTGAAGGGCGTGACCGATGCGGCCGGCCAGGCTGTAGTCGATCGCCGGCCCGGCGAAACCCGGTGGCGGCACCGGGAAGCTGGACAGCAGCCACAGCACCACGGTGAGCGACAGGATCACCGTGCCGACGCGGCGCAGGAACACCCAGGCGCGCTCCCACAGGCCGATGGCCACGTCGTAGACGTGCGGCACGCGGTAGGAGGGCAGCTCCAGCAGCAGCGCATGTTCCTCCACGTCGTGGCCGCGGCGATGGCGCCACAGCTTCATGGTGAAGGACACCGCCAGCGCCGAGACGATGCCGGCGGCGTAGAGGCCGAACAACACCAGCCCCTGCAGGCTGAGCAGGCCCCAGACCTTGCGTTCGGCGACAAATGCGGCGATCAGCAGGGTGTACACCGGCAGCCGCGCCGAGCAGGTCATCAGCGGCGCCACCAGGATGGTGGCGAGGCGGTCGCGCCGGTCGCTGATGGTGCGCGTGGCCATGATGCCGGGGATGGCGCAGGCGAAGCTCGACAGCAGTGGGATGAAGGAGCGGCCGGTAAGGCCGGCGCCAACCATCAGGCGGTCGAGCAGGAACGCGGCGCGCGGCAGGTAGCCGCTTTCCTCCAGCACCAGGATGAACAGGAACAGCAGCAGGATCTGCGGCAGGAAGGTGATGACGGTGCCGGCGCCGGCGACGATGCCGTCCTGCACCAGGCTACGCAGCGGGCCGGCCGGCAGGACCGCGCCGAGCCAGTCGCCGAGCCCCTGCATGAAGGTGCCGATGCCGTCCATGAATGGCCGCGCGCCGGTGAACACCGCCTGGAACATGGCGAACATCAGTACGCCGAGGATCGCCAGGCCCCACACTGGGTGCAGCACCAGGCGGTCGAGCGCGTCGTCGATCGCCGCGGTATGGCGCGGCATGCTGACGCAGTCCGCCAGCAGGCGGCGTACCTCGGCGTGCAGGTTGGCCGGCGGCGCTGCCGGCGCGGCGGGCGGCGCGGCGTCGATGCGCGCCACCAGCTCGCGCACGCCGTTGCGCTGCACCGCCACGGTCGAGACGATGGGGATGCCCAGTTCGCGCGAGAGTTTGTCGCGGTCGATGACGATGCCGCGGCGCGCGGCGGCGTCGCTCATGTTCAGGGCCAGCAGCATCGGCCGGCCGATGGCCATCAGCTCCAGCACGAAGCGCAGGTGCAGGCGCAGGTTGGTGGCGTCGGCGACGCAAACCAGCAGGTCCGGCGTCTTCTCCACCGCGTGGCGGCCGAGGCAGACGTCGCGGGTGATCGCCTCGTCGGCGCTGGTCGGCCGCAGGCTGTAGGCGCCGGGCAGGTCCAGCACCCGCACCAGCCGCCCGCTTGGCGCGAAGAAGCGGCCTTCCTTGCGCTCCACCGTGACGCCGGCGTAGTTGGCCACCTTCTGGCGGCTGCCAGTAAGGCGGTTGAACAGCGCGGTTTTGCCGCAATTGGGGTTGCCGACCAGGGCGATCGACAGCGGTGCGGCGGCCAGCGTTGCCTCGTTGCTCACGCCGCTTCCGCCTGCACCACCACCACGCGCGCCGCCTCGGCGCGGCGCAGTGCGAAGCGGGTGTAGCCGATCTGCACCAGCAGCGGATCGCCGCCAACCGGGCCTTTCGCCACCACCCGCACCGGCTCGCCCTGGACGAAGCCGAGTTCCGCCAGGCGTACCGCGATCGGATCGTTGGCGCTCTGCGCCACCACTTCGCGGATCGTCGCGTCGGTGTCGCGGGGCAGGTCGATGAGCTGGCACACGAGAATGGGATGGGTCTCTAAGTGAGAATTAATCTCATTATAGTCCAGTTTTAAGTCCCGGTGGTTGCGGCGCGCCGGGCTGCGGGCTGTTCAGTCGCGGTTCATTTTCTCCGCAGCATAGTCCGCTGCGAGCCCGGACCGGCCAAGTTGCCGCCATCCGTGGCAGGGAAACGCGCGGCGGCGCACCGGAACGGAGTCACGGAGATCACCATGGGCAAACACCTCGGGCTCGTTGCGGCGGGCGTGGCCGCGTCGCTGCTGACGGCCTGCAGCGGTCACGACAACCATGACTGGGGCTTCGAACCGATCCCGCCGAGCTGGGACCCGGTGTCCCTGGTCACCTTGAGCGACGCCGAGCGCGAGCTGGCGAACATTTCCACCACCATCGACCTGACCGACATCAGCGCCGGCGCGCCGGACGGCGCCGTCGCCGGCATCGCCGCGCCGCGCGCCCTTGGACCGGGCCATGCCGCCGTGCGCAGCTTCGCCGCGCCCGGCCAGCAGGCACGGGCGGCGCAGATGCTGCATGCCACCGACCCCAACTGCGGCTCCGGCGGCAGCGATATGGTCAGCACCGGCAGCAGCTCGCGGACGTTCAGCTACTTCAACAATGTCACCACCAACGTCGACTACCGGGTCGACCTCTACGCCGGCTGCGCCAATACCGCCAGCGGTATCACCACCACGCTCGACGGCCGGCTCGAGACCGGCAACAGCACGGCCTCGGCCACGCCCTACCAGTACGTCGCCCTGGGCGACTTCAACGCCAACAATACGCTCACCGAATTCAGCGACGGCGACCCCAGCGGGCTGCACACGCAGCAGGATTTCTTCGGCCTGATCGAGGGCAGCGGTGCCGCCTCGTCCAGCCTGGACATGCGCTCCAGCCTGTACTCCACCCTGTTCGCCTCGCAGCCCAACCAGCCGGACTACGACGGCAGCTTCCAGATCGGCGACGACAGAAGCGTCGGCGTCTACGAGGTGATCCGCAGCAGCACCAGCCTCAGCGTCGGTGGCACCTATGCCTACGCCAGCACCGCCTGTCTCGGCGGCGCCGTCACGGTCAGCACACCGGACATCCTGGGTTTGGGCAGCACCAGCGCCGGCAGTGGCTTGCCGGTGAGCGGCACGCTCACTGTCGATTCCGGCCGCAACAGCCTCAGCTATACCTTCAACGCCGACGGCAGCGCCACCCTGTCGGGCGGCGTCTCCGGCACCATCAGCGCCAGCGAGGTCGGGCAACTGTTGCAGAACGGCACCAGCTGCTGAGCCGCCAGCCGGAAAACCTTGCCGTTCAGGGGTTTTCCGGCGCCAGACCGGGGGTCGGTAGGTGCCGGCGCCAGGCGCGGCCGGTTTCACCCCATTGGACGATGCTTGCCCCCTTGTTTGGCCCAAGAATTGAGCCCTCAATTCTGGATAAGTCACGGCAGGAGACCAGCATGGCTGGCACCAAGGATTACGGGCTCGGGGAATTCACCTATCCGCGAGGCTGGTTCATGGTCGCGGACGCGGCCGAGGTGAAGGACAAGCCCCTGCCGCTGAAGTTCTTCGGCCAGGATTTCGCTCTGTATCGCGGCAAGAGCGGCAAGATCGTGCTGCTCGACGCCTTCTGCCCGCACATGGGCACTCACCTGGCCAAGAACAGCACCTCCTACGTCATCCACGACGGCCAGATCGAAGGCGACTCGATCCGCTGCCCCTACCACGGCTGGCGGTTTGGTGCGGACGGCAAGTGCAACGAGATCCCGTTCTCCAACCTGCCGATCCCCAAGGCCGCCTGCGTGCGCTCCTGGCCGGTGGTGGAGCGGCTCGGCGCGGTGTTCGTCTGGCACGACCCGGAAGGCGGCGAGCCGGAGTGGGATGCGCCGAACCTGGCGGAGTGGGACGACGCTGGCTGGGTGCGCCACAAGTGGGACCACCTTGGGCAGATCAAGTGCCACCAGCAGGAGATCATCGACAACATCGCCGACTGCACCCACCTGCAGCCGGTGCACGGCTCGATCGTCAATTTCTTCGAGAACGAGTTCCGTGGCCATCTCGCCATCCAGCGCCAGGGCGG
>CAYWPB010000257.1:0-5902 GCA_964458725.1 uncultured Nevskia sp.
CTTTCTGCAGGGCGCCGAGGATTTCGACGCGCTTGATCGAGTCGATGCCCAGCTCGGCTTCCAGATCCTGGTCCAGGCCGAGCATCTCGGTCGGGTAGCCGGTGCGCTCGGCGACGATGCCGAGCAGCTGTGCCTGCAAGGCCGCGCGGTTCAGCGTCGGAGCGGCGGCAGGCGCAGGCGCCTGCACGACCGGCTTCGCTTCAGGCGCGGGCGGCGGCGGAGCGGCGACGACGATCTGCGCCGGTGCCGCGGCCGGAATGGCTGGAGCGGTCGCGGTAAACACCGGCTGCGGCGCCGGCATCACCACCGGTGCAGCGACGGCGCTACCGCCGAGGAACTGCTGGATCACGCGTTCCTGCAAGCTCAGGAACTGGCGCATGGTCTGCTGGTAAGCGTTCAGAGCCTCGGCGCCGAGCGCGGGGTTGACCGGCATGACCGGGGCTGCGAGCAGTTGTGGCGCGGCCGGCGGATTCTGCACCACGATCTGCGTGGGCGAGGGTACAGGCGCAGCCTGCGGCGCCTGCCGCGCTTTGGAGCGGGCAGCGGTGACACGCTCCAGGTTCAGCGCGGGCTGCTTGCCGGTGCGCAGCATCGGGTCGTCCAGCGGACGGGCGCAGCCGCCGCTGACCCACCAGATGTGTTTGGGCAGCTCGGCCGGCTTGACCAGATCGGCCAGGCGGTTGAGGTCCAGCGCCTGCGCCTCGCGTCCGTCGAACAGGCGCGTCAGCTCCAGCTCCACGCCGGCCGCGCACAGCTCGGCGAGGCCCAGCAGCAAGCCGCGCAGGCCGCCGCCCTGGCCATCGAGCGAAACCGCCACGGCGTCGCGGCCGGCCAGGGTCGCCTTGGTCATGTTGGAGCACACGCCCTTGGGGCCGAGCTCGACGAAGATGCGCACGCCGGCGGCGTACATCGCCTCGATCTCGGCGACGAACTCCACGCTGTTCAGCAGGTGGCCGTCGAGGGTGCGGCGGATGCCGGCGACATCGGCCGGGTAGGGCTGGCCGCTGGTGTTGGAATAGACCGCGAAGCGCGGCTCGCGCAGCTCCGCCGCCTGGATCGCGGCCGAAAGCCCCTGCTGCGCGCCCGCCACCAGCTCGGTGTGGAAGGCGCCGGACACCGGCAGGCGCGACACGCGCACGCCGGCGGCTTCGAGTTTCTTCGCCGCCTGCTCGACTTCGGCGGCGGCGCCGGAGATCACCGACTGCTCCGGCGAATTGTGGTTGGCGATCTTCACCCCGGCATAAGGCTTGATCGCCTCGGCCACGGTTTCGCGTTTGGCCTGCACCGCGGCCATCGCGCCGGGCGCGCTGCTGCGCGCGGCCTCGGCCATGCAGCGGCCGCGCACCGCTGACAAGCGCAGGAAGTCCTGGGGCGACAACACGCCGGCGGCGAGCAGCGCGGCGTATTCGCCGTAGCTGTGGCCGGCCGCGGCCATCGGCTCCAGGCCGAGGCGTTCGGCCAGGCGCAGATAGCCTAAGGCGAGCGCGCCGATCGCCGGCTGGGCCACGCGCGTGTCGGTCAGTGCGGCGGCCTGCGCCTTCTCGGTTTCGGCGTCGAAGGCGGCCTGCGGCAGGATGCTGCGCGACAGCGGCTGCGCGAAGTCGCCGCGCAGGCTGACGTCGGCAAGCTCCAGCGCGCTGCGCAGCTCTTCCAGGTACAGCGCCGGCTCGCGGCCCATGTTGACGTACTGCGCGCCCTGGCCCGGGAACAGGAAGGCCAGTTTCGGCGCTTCGGCTTTGAGGCCGCGGCCCAGGCGCACGCTGGCCGGCAGCGGCTTGCCGTTGCCGCCGAGGTGCGCCTGCACCGCTTCCAGGTCGGCCAGCAGGCCGGCGAAGTCCTTGGCGACGATGGCGAGCGTCACCGCGCTGCCGCGGCGGGTCTCGGCCTGGCGCGCCAGGCTGTAGGCGAGGTCGCGCAGCTTGAGGTTGGTGCCCTGGCGCAGCGCGGTGACCAGAAGGCCGATCTCGGTGGCCAGCGCCGCTTCGTCCTTGGCGCGCAGCAGGAACAGCTCCTGCGGCCAGCGCTTGCTGCCAGGCGCGCTGCTGCCGAAACCGCCGCGGTATTCCTCCAGCACGGCGTGGAAATTGGTGCCGCCGAAGCCGAAGGCCGAGACGCCGCCACGGCGCGGATGGTCCGGGTGCGCCAGCCAGGGGCGCGCGTCCTTCAGCAGGTACACCGGCGACTTGTCGTCGGCGATGGTGTCGATCGGCTTATCCACGCCGTAGTGCGCGGGCAGGGTGCGGTGGTGCAGGGCCAGCGCCACCTTGATCAGGCCGGCGACGCCGGCGCTGGCCTTGGTATGACCGAGCAGGGTCTTGACCGAGCCGATGGCGGCGCTGCGCGGCGCCGCGCCTTCGGCCAGCAGGGACTCGGTGATGGTCTGCGCCTCGGCGCGGTCGCCGACCGGCGTGCCGGTGCCATGCGCCTCGACCAGGCCCAGGGTCGCCGGCGAGAAGCCGGCGCGGGCATAGGCGCGGCGCAGGGCGCGCTTCTGTCCTTCCGGGCGCGGCGCGGTCATGCCGAGCGCCTTGCCGTCGGAGGAGCCGGCGACCGACTTGATCACCGCGTAGATGCGGTCGCCGTCACGCTCGGCGTCGGCCAGGCGCTTCAGCGCGATCACCGCCAGGCCCTCGCTGATGGCGATGCCGTCGGCCGCCGTGTCGAAGGTCTTGGGCTTGCCGGTGGGGGACAGGGCCTGGGTCTTGGAGAAGCAGAGGAAGCCGAATGGACTCTGCACGGTGTCGACGCCGCCGGCGATGGCGAAGTTGCTGCGGCCGCTCTCCAACTCGTGCACGGCCATGGCGATGGCGGTCAGCGACGAGGCGCAGGCGGCATCCACGGTGAAGTTGAGGCCGCCGAAGTCCATGCGGTTGGCGACGCGGCCGGCGGCGACGTTGATCAACGAGCCGGCGAAGGATTCCTCGCTCCACTCCGGCAGGCGCTCCCACACACCCTCGTCCGGGTTCTCGACGAAGCGCGGAATTTCCGAGCGCACCGCGTACTGCGTGCCGATATCGCCGAGGCCGCCGCTGGCGCCGAGGATGATGGAGGTGTTCTCGCGGTCGAAGTCGCCGGAGGCGTAGCCGGCGTCGGCGAGGGCGCGTTTGGTCACTTCCAGCGTCAGCAGCTGCATCGGGTCGATCACCTTCATCGACTTCGGTGGGATGCCGTAGGCGATGGGGTCGAAGGCCACCTCGTCGAGGAAGCCGCCCCAGCGCGAATAGACCTTGTCGCGGGCGCGGCGGTCGGCGTCGAAGTACAGCTTCCAGTCCCAGCGCGACTCCGGCACTTCGCCGAGGGCGCAGACCTGGTCGACGATGTTGTGCCAGTACTGGTCGGCGTCGTGGGCCCGCGGCAGCAGGGTGCCGAGACCGACGATGGCGATGTCGGAGGGCCGCGCCGCCTCGACGCGCTCGGTGCGCTGTTCGAGATGCTGCGCCAGCAGCGCCTGGCCGCCGGCGCTGACGTCCTCGTGCAGCTCGGTGATTCCCTGGGTCTGGTTACGCAGGGTGGCGACCTGGCCGATCATGTACATGCCGTCGCTGACCTGCTGCTGCGCCTCGACCGCGACGATGGCGCCGCTGGCGTCTCGGTTGACGCCCTTGGAGGCGATGCGCAGGCGGCCCATGTTGAGATCTTCCAGCGTGTCGCGGATCTCGTCGGCGGAGCGGTTCTCGCGCAACAGGCCACGGCGCGTGTCGTAGAAGTCGCGCGCGAACTGGGTGTCGGCGCAGCGGGTGGAGTGGCCGGGGCCGGATTCGAGGTTGACGGTGCGGGCGCAGGCCAGGGCCTGGGCCTGGAAGCCTTCGACGATGGCGCCGGACTGCACGATCTCCTTGGTAAACAGGTAAGCGGTGCCCATCAGGCCGCCAACCTTCATGCCGCGTGCCGCCAGCGGCGCGGTCAGCGCGGCGAGCATGGCGCCGGAGCGTGCATCGTGCAGGCCGCCGGCGAACAGCACGTGGTAGTCGCCCTCGCTGCCGGGCTTCACTTCCGCCAGCAGGGTTTCGACCATCTGCTCCCACAGCGGGAAGCTGGCGAGCGGGCCGATGTGGCCGCCGCACTCGCGGCCTTCGAACACGAAGCGCTTGGCGCCCTGCTCGACGTACATCTTCAGCAGCGCCGGCGCCGGGGCGTGGATGTAGGTGGGGATGCCGCGCTTCTCGAACTCCGCCGCCTGGTCCGGACGGCCGCCGGCGATCAGGGCATAGCTGGGCTTGCACTGCCAGATCGCCTGGCACTGCTCCTCACGCAGCGAGTGCGGAACGAAGCCGAGCATGCCCACGCCCCACGGCAGGTTGCCCATCTTCGCCTGGGTCTGCTGCAGCATCTCCAGCACCTGCGGCCCGCGCATCAGCGCCAGGGCGAGGAACGGCAGGCCGCCCTGCAGCGATACCTGATAGGCGAACTCGGGGCTGTCGGAGACGCGGGTCATCGGGCCCTGCGCCAGCGGATAGCGCGTGCCGTGCGAAGCAGCGAGCGCACCGCCCGGCGCCATGAAGCCGAGCTGCGCCGCGGTCTCGATGTGGCGCAGGCTGGACTTCCGCAGCGCCTGCACCAGGCGGCCGACGCTGCGGTACTGATTGCGGTAGAGGGCGGCCACGCCGATGCCCTGGCCCAGCGGCATCAGGCTGTCGGCACCGCCGCTCCAGCCCAGGCGCGCCTGCAGCCGGCTGCGCCATTGCGGCAGTTCCAGCACTCCGGCTTCGGCGCCACGGCTGTCCTCGTCGGCGGCCTTCAGTGCTGGAGTGCCGGGGCGCGAATAGACGCGGCAGGGCGCGTCGATCAACTCGCCATAGAGGCGCGTCTCGGCGCCGTTGAGGCGGGCAAGCTCATTCTGCTGCGCCTCCGGCAGCGGTGACTCGGCCAACAGCAGCAACTGGTCGTCCAGCACCGCGCCGGCGGCGCCGAGAATGCGGCAGGCGGCGGCGCTGTGCACGCCGACGCCGCCCTGCACGTAGATCGGCAGCGCGGTATTGCCGGCCAGCTTCTGCAGCAGGATGTAGCTGGTGTCGGCGCCAACCCAGCCGCCGGCCTCGTGGCCCTTGGCCACCAGGCCCTGGTGCGGGTAGGCGAGCGCGGCCAGCGCGGCCGCATCGCTGATCTCCGCCAGCACGCGGTGCTGCGCCGCTGGCTGCAACCGGGCGTGGGCGTGGGCCTGCTCGGTGGCGCTGCCGGCGAACAGCAGCACCAGCGCGCGGCCATCCGTCACCTGTGCCAGGAGCCGTCCGGCCAGTGCGGCGCTACCGGCTGTCAGACGCAAGCCGATGCGGGCTTCAGCGGCATCCAGCAGACGGCGGAAATTGGCCAGCGCGCGCGGCTCGTCGCGGCAGAACTCCAGGTCCAGCAGGCCGATGCCGGCGCAACGCGCCAGCGCCACGGCGATGCCCGGATGGGTCGCGTCCGCGGGCGTCAGGCCCAGCACTTCGAATTGTTTGTTGTTGTCCACGCCGCTACTCCCCTTGAGCCTTGACGCTGTTCCTGGCAACCGCCCGCCGCCGTGCCGCTTCACTTCAGGGCTTGCGGCCCTCGAGGAACGGCACTTCCAGCACCTTCTCGTGCACGATCGGGCCGTGGCCGAAATAGCCGCCTTCGCCGAAGCACTCGCCGTGGTCGGCGGTGATGATGAAGTGGGTGTTCTTCGGCGCCTTGTCGATCAGCGCGCCGAGCACGCCGTCGATGTGCTCGACGCAGCGCACCTGCTGGTCGTGCAGCGAGCGCATCTGCTCGTCGTCGAAGAACTTGTCCTCGCTGCTCTTGCCAAGCTCGTCGTCCATGCGCTTGAACACGCCGTGCACGCCGGAAATGTGCGGCAGGCTCTTCGGATCGAGCATGAACGGGTAGTGCGTCTCGCCGAGGTTCAGGAAGTAGAACTGCGGCTCCGACTCGTCGAACTCGATCT
>CAYWPB010000258.1:0-2263 GCA_964458725.1 uncultured Nevskia sp.
AGGCGCTCGCGGGTGTGCGACAGGCCGATGCCGTGGCGGCGCGGCGAGGCGCCGAACAGGCCGGGGCCGTCGTCGCTGACCCACAGCCGCAGGCGGCCGTCGACAACCTTGCCGCCGACCTCGATGTGGCCGGTGGCGGCGCGGCGCGAGATGCCGTGCACCACGGCATTCTCCACCAGCGGCTGCAGGATGAAGTTGGGCACCTGCGCGTCCAACGCTTCCGGCTCGATGGCGTAGCGCACCTGCAGGCGGTCCTCCAGCAGCAGCTGCTGGATGTCGAGGTAACGGCGCACGAAGGCCAGCTCGTCGGCCAGCGGCACCTTGGCGGCGTCGCCGCCGGCGAAGGACAGGCGCAGCAGGTCGCTGAGCATGGTGATCAGGCGCTCGGCCACGGCGGCGTCTTTGTAGGCGAACTCCGACACCGCGTTGAGCGTGTTGTAGAGGAAGTGCGGGTTGAGCTGCGCCTTCAGCGCGCGCACCTGGGCCTGCGCCAGCAGGCGCTCGCGCTCCTCGTAGCGGCGCACCAGGCGGATCGAGTGGACGATGGCGACGAAGGCCAGGTAGATGATCAGCAGGTAGGGCGTGGAGACGATCACGCTCTGCGTCAGGGTCCAGTGCATCATGGCGCCGACGCGCTGGCCGAAGACGGCGTGGACCGCCAGGTAGACCAGCGCATCGATCGACGCGGCGATGACGACACCGCAGATCGCGTGCACACCCAGGTTGCGCCAGCGCTGCGTGCCCATCACCTCGAAGCGCTGCACCACCGACAGGATCAGCGGCGACACCAGGCACCACAGTGCGGCCTGCAGCAGCGAGCCGAACAGGTCGCGGCCGACGTTGGCGCCGCCGGCGGTCTGCATGTCCTCGATCATGTCCGAGGGCAGCATCAGGCCATAGAAGCCGAACCAGAACAGCACCACCCAGGCGGCGGTGCTCCAGCGCAGCACGCCGCCTTCAGCGGTGCTGTCGGGTGCGGCGGTGGTAGTGGTGCTCAAGTTGACGGCGGCCATCGGCAGGTTCGGCCCAGTTTAGGCCTGTTGACATGCGCGGCGCAGACCGCCGCATTTCAAGCCTGACGCGGGGTCGCCGGCGCGGCGAGGCGGCTGGGACGGGCCGTGGCTGCGGCGTGACAGGCCGTCGCCGGCCAACCAGGGGCTCCGTTCTAGTCCCGCTCCGCCTCCAGCCGTGTACGGATGGCGTCGAAATGCTCGCGCTCGGCCTTGGCCGGCCGCGGGTACTTCAGCCCCAGGCCCTCGAGGGTGCGGACGATGATGTCCGCCACCGCGGCGCGCATGTAGGGCTTGTCGTCGGCCGGGATCGCGTACCACGGCGCCCAGGGGCGGGAGGTCTGGTTCAGCGCCGCCTCGTAGGCGCGCATGTAATCCTTCCAGTAGCCGCGCTCGGCCGCGTCGCCGGCCTCGAACTTCCAGTTTTTCTGCGGCTCCTCCAGCCGCGCCAGGAAGCGCCGGCGCTGTTCCTCCTTCGATACGTTGAGCCAGAACTTGAGCACTACGGTGCCGTTGCGCGCCAAGTGCTTCTCGTGGTCGCGGATCGAAGCGTAGCGGTGCTCCCACAGCAGTTCGCGGTCCACGCCAGCGGGCAGTTTCTGCTTGTCGAGGATCGAGGGGTGGACCTTCACGATCAGCACTTCCTCGTAATAGCTGCGGTTGAACACGCCGATCCGGCCGCGCTCGGGCAGACGCACCACGCTGCGCCAGAGGAAGTCGTGGTCCAGCTCCTCGACGCTGGGCTGCTTGAACGAGTGCACCTGGCAGCCGGCCGGATCGACCCCGGACAGCACGGCGCGGATGGTCGAGTCCTTGCCAGCCGCGTCCATCGCCTGGAAGATCAGCAGCAGCGCGCGGTGGTCGTGGGCGTAGAGGATGTGCTGCAGGGTATCGAGCCGCCGCGTCAGCTCATCCAGCGCCTGCTTGTTGCCAGCCTTGTCGGGCGCGCCCTTGGGCGGCGCGGTGCGCGCCTTCTTGATCTTGAAGCCGCCGTCGTAGTCCACCCGCCAGGGGCTGTCCACCGCCTTGAACAGGTTCTTGTCCGCCTGGTCCTTGGCCATGCGCCTTCCTTAGCTAGTGTGGGCCGGGAATGACGTAGAACAGTACCGAAAAGTAGTGGAACACGCTGCCCGCCAGTACGAAGCCGTGCCAGATGGCGTGAGGCTAGGACCGGCGCTCCCAGGCGTAAACAATCAACACGAAGCCGTACCTGAGGCCCCCCGCCACGACGTCCAGGCCGACGGGCATCTGCG
>CAYWPB010000258.1:2273-5901 GCA_964458725.1 uncultured Nevskia sp.
GTGGATGAGGCACCCCGCCACAAGGAGCCACAGGCCGCCGGCGTCCATGGCATGGATGATGGGTTTGGCCGCGACCAGGCCGCACCAGCCCATCAGCAGGTAGACCACCAGGGACAGGGCCTCGAAGCGGCCGGTGGTAAAGATCTTGAAGCCGACGCCGATCACCGCCAGGCCCCAGGTGAAGCCGAACAGGCTCCAACCCCAGACCCCGTGCAGCGCCACCAGGGTGAACGGCGTGTAGGTGCCGGCGATCAGCACGTAGATCAGCGAGTGGTCGATGATGCGCAGCACCCGCTTGGTCGCCGGCAGCGGGATGCTGTGGAACAGGGTGCTGGCGGTGTACATCAGCACCAGGGCGCTGCCGAAGATGGCGGCGGCGGTGATGTCGAGCGCATGCCCCCATACCGAAGCCTTGGCGACGAGGATGGTCAGGCCGGCGATCGACAGCAGCGCGCCGATGCCGTGGGTCAGGCCGTGGGCCAGTTCCTCGCCGAAGGTGTAGATGGTTTCGCGGACCGTCTCGCGCACCTGCTCCAGCGTGGGCACACCGCTGTCGGACACGGGCGCTCCGGATTCGCCCACATTGTTGCTGGGACTGTTAATTGACCTTCTCCACCGTCAGGGTGGCGCCGTCCACCGCCACCACCCGCACGCAGCTCCCCGCCGGCAGGTCGGGGCCGGCGATGCGCCACTGGCCGTCGTCGACCCGCATGCTGCCGATGCCGTTGACGATGGCGGCGTCCAGGGTGAAGGTGCGCCCGGCGTAGCGCCGCGCGCGATCGTTGAGGCCGCTGTCGACCACGGCGCCCCGGCGCGCGCCGCGCAGCTGGCGCCCGATGAGGATCGAGCCCACCGCGGCCACCGCGAACAGCGCCACCTGCAACTCCAGTCCCAACCCGGGCAGCGGCAGCAGCACCACGCCCACCACCAAGGCCGCCAGGCCGAGCCACAGGAAAAAGGCGCCGGGGAAGAAGGCTTCCACGGCCATCAGCGCCAGGCCGATCGCCCACCAGTGCCAATAGAGAGGGTGCATGGCTCCGCTCATTTGCCCTTGGCCAGGGCTTCCTTGGTCAGCTCGGCGATGCCGCCGAGGGCACCGATGACGTTGCCGGCTTCCAGCGGCATCAGCACCAGCTTCTGGTTCGGGCTGGTCGCGACTTGCGCCAGCGCCTCCACGTATTTCTGCGCGATGAAGTAGTTGAGCGCCTGCGGGCTGCCCTTGGCGATGGCCTCGGACACCACCTGCGTTGCCTTGGCCTCTGCCTCGGCCGAGCGCTCGCGCGCCTCGGCGGTGCGGAATGCCGCTTCCTTCAGGCCTTCCGCCTCCAGGATGCGTTTCTGCTTCTCGGCTTCCGCGGCGAGGATCTCGGCCTGGCGCGCGCCCTCGGCCTTGAGAATCGCCGACTGCCGCGCGCCCTCGGCTTCGAGGATCGAGGCGCGCTTGTCGCGCTCGGCTTTCATCTGCCGTGCCATCGAGTCGATCAGGTCGGCCGGCGGGCGGATGTCCTTGATCTCGATGCGCGTGACCTTGAGGCCCCAGGGCGAGGTGGCCTGGTCCACCACCGACAGCAGGCGCGAGTTGATGTGGTCGCGCTGCGACAGCAGCTCGTCCAGGTCCATCGAACCCATCACCGTGCGCAGGTTGGTCATGGTCAGGTTGAGAATGGCGTATTCGAGGTTCTGCACCTCGTACGCCGCCTTGGCCGCGTCCAGCACCTGGTAGAACACGACGCCGTCGACCCCGACCATGGCGTTGTCCTTGGTGATGACCTCCTGGCTCGGCACGTCCAGCACCTGCTCCATCAGCGAGAGGCGCCGGCCGACGCGGTCGAACACCGGCACCAGCTGGTGGAAGCCTGGCTTGATGGTTTCCTTGTACTTGCCGAAGCGCTCGATCGTGTACTCCATGCCCTGCGGCACGATCACGATGCTGCGGTAGAGGATGGCGAACACCGCGACGCCGACCACAACCAGAAAGATCGTTACGATGGACATGCCTGCTCCCGTGGTGCCGGACCTCGCTTGAGCGGCTGATTCTAGGCTATCGTGCCGGCCGCCTGCGCTGCCCTTGCGTCTGGCCTCTTTTTCTCATCTGCGGTGGCTGGCCCGTGGCCCCCCGCCCCAACGTACACGGGGGACTCGCCGAAATGCCGAGGGCGTGTTGGATTTGCTCTCCGGTCAATCGAAGGGCGCGTCCCGCCACAATGGGAGCGGCAAACGCGGTCAACGTCGCGTGGTGCCACCCACGCTCGCGTATGCCCGGAAAGGCCACCTCACACAGGCGCATCTCGACCTCGTGCCCGAGTACCAGGCCGACGATCAGCTCGTTCCCATCGCTGTGGGATCGCTCGCAGCACGCCAGGGCCGCGGGGAAGATGTCGGAGGGATGCGAGGGATCTTGGTTCCAGTAGATGTCGTTATAGTCCATCGCGCGGATCATCAGCGCGTTGGCGAACGCGGCGGAGACCGCGTCCATCCTTTTGCCGCTGCCGATCATGGTGGCGTCACCCCGACCGGCGAGCTCTTCCAACACCTCCAACGCGATCGTGACGTGGTCCCGGTGATAGCCGCCCAGGGCGCAGCCAACTGAATCGAGCAACAGCCGTTTGGCGTGGTGCACTGCGTCCGGCGATAGATGCCGGAATTCGAGCCCCGCGGCCCAACGGGACATTGTTGCGGTGAGGGCTTCCTGGTTCGGGGACGCTTCCCCGGCCGCAGCCTGCGTCGTTCTCACGTCGCCTGGAGGCGCTTGGGATTCTTGAACGGCATGTATGCCATGAAGTCAGCGTAGTGGACGATGTACGCTTCGGTGCTGCGGTTCACGAGATCGCCCTCCGCGGCGTGTGCGGCGATGACGTGGCAGACAGCAGCCGGCACCTCTGACTCGAGCGCCAGGGCGACGCCGATGAAGGGGTGGCGGAGCGCTTGGCCGGCCTCGCTCTGGCGGGCGCGGCCATCGGGCCCTCGCTCGTATTCCAACAACTTGCCGACATCGGCCAGTATCGCACCGGCGACGACCGTGTCCAGGTCGATGGGGAGCGCCTGCCCCATGAACGCAGCGATCGTCCTGGCGCTGTCGCGCGCAAGATGCACGACGCACCGTTTGTGCTTCATGAACGTGACGGGGCAGTTCGGGATCAGCAGGGTGAACGGGATCTGGTCGAGATCGGCCGCCGTGAGAGCGCTGCGCTGCAGCGCGTTGCTCCACGTATCTGTCACCTGCTCGCGTAATGCGGCGTCCTGGATCCAGTCGAGCTCCGGCCACAGCTGCCTGACGGCCTCCCGCATGTCCGTCGACCTCCGTCCGATCATAGTCACCTCGGGCTCCGCAGCGTCGATCGCGCCGCGCGCGGCCGCACGGTGCCACGAGCCGCGTCGCGGTCACGCAGCTGTCGCAGCACGTACTCGAGGATCCCACCATGCCGGTAGTAGAGCAACTCCTGGGCAGTGTCGATCCGCACCGTCGCGCGGAACTGGGTGCTCGAGCCGTCGGCCGCGAGCGCTGTGATTGTCAGCTCCTTGCCGCGCGGGAATCCCTCGCTCAGGATCTCGCCCACCCCGCTGATGTCGAAGACTTCCTGGCCCGTGAGACTCAATGTCGCGGGACCTTCCCCTGGCAGGAACTGGA
>CAYWPB010000259.1:0-5864 GCA_964458725.1 uncultured Nevskia sp.
CACCGACGGGTCCACGCCGACCACCGCTTCTACCAAGTACACCGCGCCGGTGGCCATCAAGGCCACGATGACGCTCAAGGCGATCGGCGTCCTCGCCGGATATGCCAACAGTGCGGTGGCGTCGGCCACTTATACCTTGACTGTGGCAGCACCCACGTTCAGCCCGGCCGCCGGTACCTACAACAACGCGCAGAGCGTAACCCTCACCGACGCGACCACCGGAGCCGCGATCTACTACACCACCGACGGCACCACACCGACGACCGCATCGACCAAGTACACCGCGCCGGTGCCCGTCACGGCCAGCTCGACCATCAAAGCGATTGGCGTCCTCACCGGGTACACCAATAGCGCCGTGGCCTCGGCGACTTATACCCTGACCGTTGCAGCACCCACGTTCAGCCTTGCCGCCGGCACCTACCACAACGCCCAGAGCGTATCCCTCAGCGACGCCACCACCGGGGCGGCGATCTACTACACCACCGATGGGACCACGCCGACCACCGCTTCGACCAAGTACAGCACGCCGGTGAGTGTAAGCAGCACGATGACGCTCAAGGCGATCGGCGTCCTGACCGGATACACCAGCAGTGCGGTGGCTTCGGCGACCTATACCCTGGTCGTTTCGACGCCGACTTTCAGCCCGGCCGCCGGCACCTACAACAACGCCCAGAATGTGACCCTCGCCGATGCCACCACCGGGGCCGCGATCTACTACACCACCGACGGGACCACGCCGACCACCGCTTCAACCAAGTACACGGCGCCAGTGAGCGTCAAGGCCACCTCGACGCTCAAGGCGATCGGCGTTCTGGCCGGATACACCAACAGCACAGTGGCTTCCGCCGCTTACACCCTGACCGCTGCGGCACCCACGTTCAGCCCCGCCGCGGGCACCTATGTGGTTGCGCAATCGGTCACGCTCAGCGACGCGACGGCAGGCGCTTCGATCTACTACACCACCGACGGCACCGTGCCCACCACCGCGTCGACCAAATACTCGACGCCGATCAACGTCACCAAGGCCACCACCATCCAGGCGATTGCCGCCGAGTCCGGCTTCACCACCAGCACGGCGGCCAGCGCGGCCTACGCCGTGTCCGCCCCCGCCGGTCTCACCGCCACCGCGGGAACGGCGCAGGCCAAACTGGGCTGGCCGGCCGTCGCCGGCGCCACCAGCTACAACGTCTACAAGGGAGCGGCCTCCGGAGCGGAGACACTTCTGGCCAGCGGAATCGCCACTACCAGCTACACGGCAACCGGCCTCGCCAACGGCGCGGCGGCCTACTTCAAGTTCGCCGCCGTGGATGCGGCCGGTGCCGGGCCGCTGTCCAACGAAGCCAGCGCCACGCCCATGGCGGCGCCCGCGATCACCGGCAGCGCCGCCGGCACCACGGTGACCTTGAAGTGGAGCGCGGTAGCCGGGGCCACCAGCTACAACGTCTACAAGGGCACCACGGCCGGCGGTGAGGCCACCACGCCGGTGCTGACCGGCGTCACCGGAACCAGTGTCAACGTGACCGGTCTTGCGGCGGGCAGCACGTACTACTTCAAGATGGCGGCGGTGAACGCATCCGGCATCAGCTCGCTGTCGAACGAGGCGGTCGTCACCCTGATTCCGCCCGTGCCCACCGGCGTGGTGGCGAAGTTCGGCGAAGCCCAGGTCAGCCTGAGCTGGACCGCGTCCGCCGGGGCGACGAGCTACAAGGTGTACCAGGGCACGACGTCAGGAGGTGAAGCCGCAACGCCGGTCCAGACCGTCAGCGCCACCTCGGTGACGATCACCGGGCTGATCGACGGCACGGTTTACTATTTCAAGATCGCCGCGGTCAACGCCGGCGGTACCAGCGCGCAGTCAGCGGAGGTCAATGCCCAGCCGGGCCTGCTGGACGGCATCCCCGTGACTGGAATTGCCGAACCAGCCGGGTCATCGCACATGTACGCAATCGCGGTCCCGGCCGGCACCCAGACACTGACCTTCCAGACCTCCGGCGGCACCGGCGCGATCATCCTCTTCACCCGTTTCGGCTCGCCGCCCACCACCGCCGCCGGCACCTACGACTGCCGCATCTACAACGGCAACACCGCCAGCGTCTGCACCTACCAATCGCCCGCGGCCGGAACCTATTACGTGATGGTCTACGGCTACGGCGCCTTCTCCGGGGTGAGCCTCACCGGGTCGACCGAAAAGGGCTTGCCCAAGCTCACCGACGGGGTGGCCAAGACCGGCCTCAGCGGCATTCCTGGGCAGGGGCTGATCTACGAGATCACGGTGCCGGCCGGCACCCAGACGCTGACCTTGCAGACCTCCGGCGGCACCGGCCAGACCATCCTCTTCGCCAAGTCCGGAACCGCGCCCAACCCGAACTCCACTGCCGCTGGCTCGTACGAGTGCCGTATCTACAACGGCAACACCGCCGGTGTCTGTACCTACCAGTCGCCCGCGGCCGGAAACTATTTCGTGATGCTCTACGGCTACGGCAGCTTCTCCGGAGTAAGCCTGATCGCATCGACCGAAAAGGGGCTTCCCAAGCTCACCGACGGCGTGGCACAGACCAATCTCGCTGGTGTGCCCGGCCAGGCCTTGATCTACGAGATTACGGTGCCAGCGGGGACCGAGGCGCTCACCTTCCAGACCTCCGGCGGCACCGGCCAGACCATCCTCTACGCCAAGTCCGCAACCGCGCCCAACCCGAACTCCACCGCGGCCGGCTCGTACGAGTGCCGCATCTACAACGGCAACACTGCCGGTGTCTGTACCTACCAGTCGCCCGCGGCCGGAAACTACTTTGTGATGGTCTACGGCTACGGCAGCTTCTCCGGAGTGAGCCTCACCGCGTCGACCGAAAAGGGACTGCCCAAGCTCACCGACGGCGTGGCGCAGACCAATCTGGCCGGCGTGCCGGGCCAAGCCTTGATCTACGTGATCTCGGTCCCAGCCGGTACGCAGACGCTGACCTTGCAGACCTCCGGCGGCACCGGCCAGACCATCCTCTTCGCCAAGTCCGGAACCGCGCCCAACCCGAACTCCACCGCCGCCGGCTCCTACGAATGCCGTATCTACAACGGCAACACTGCCGGTGTCTGTACCTACCAGTCGCCCGCGGCTGGAAACTACTTCGTGATGGTCTACGGCTATGGCGCCTTCTCCGGAGTGAGCCTGACCGCGTCGACCGAAAAGGGGCTGCCCAAGCTCACCGACGGCGTGGCGCAGACCGGTCTCGCCGGTATTCCCGGCCAGGGCCTGATCTACGAGATCACCATTCCAGCCGGCACCCAGGCGCTGGCCTTCCAGACCTCCAGCGGCACCGGCCAGTCCATCCTCTTCGTCAAGTTCGGCTCGGCCCCCAATCCGAACTCCACCGCCGCCGGGTCCTACGACTGCCGCATCTACAACGGCAACACCGCCGGCGTCTGTACTTACCAGACGCCGGCGGCGGGAACCTATTACGTGATCGTCTACGCCTACGGCAGCTTCTCCGGGCTGAGTCTGACCGCATCGACCGAGAAGACGCTGACCAAGCTGGTCGACAAGGTGGCGCAGACCGGTCTCACCGGCATCCCCGGCCAGGGCCTGATCTACCAGATCACGGTGCCGGCCGGCGCGTCGACGCTGACCTTCCAGACCTCCGGCGGCACCGGCCAGTCCATCCTCTTGACCAAGTTCGGAACAGTGCCCAACCCGAACTCCACCGCGGCCGGTTCCTACGACTGCCGCATGTACAACGGCAACACCACCGGCACCTGTACCTATACGGCGCCCGCGGCGGGAACCTACTTCGTGATCGTGTACGCCTACGGCGCCATTTCGGGAGAGAGCCTCACCGCATCGTATTGACGGTACGAGGCGGGCCCTCCCTTTCCCGGCTGGCGGGGAAAGGGAGGGGCGCGTGTCCGCTACAGCCGCAGCATGCGGATCTCGCGTACCGCCACCGCCAGGGTCGCTGGCGATGGATGCGGTAGGCATCGTTGCGCAGATTGACGCACGCCAGCGGCACCAGGCCGCCACCGCTGGCGGACCCCGCATTACCACTTTACGCACTCCGGCGCTTCTGCGAAGCTTATTTTCTCGCATCCGCGCAGACAAAGCCGCGCCCGATGAATAACGCCCCACGGCTCGAGGCGGAGCCGCAACGCGACGACTACCTTGATGCGCTGCGCGGGATGGCCATCCTGGCCGTAATGGCGGTCCATATTGGCGGAGAAGCGAAGAATCTGCCCGGCTGGCTAGCCGTCCTCCTCAACCATGGGCGCCTCGGCGTTCAGCTGTTCTTCGTGGTGAGTGCCTTCACTTTGATCCAGTCGGCCGACCGCTCTGGTGGCATAGACCGGTTCGATACGACCGGCTTCTTCGTGCGGCGTTTCCTCCGAATCGTGCCTGCATACTGGCTCTCAATCTGCGTCTACCTCCTAATTGATTTCCATGAGGGGCTGCCAGCAGATTGGCGTCCCAGAGCCCTTGCAAGTCTACTGTTTCTCAATTATCTAAGCCCCGCATGGGTACAATCCGGACTACCACCCGGCGGCTGGTCGATTGTGGCCGAAGCGGCTTCCTACTTCCTGTTCCCCCTGCTGTACCTGCGCTTGAGAAGGCCGCGAGAAGCAGTTCTGGCCCTTGCGTTGTCGATATGCGCCGAAATGTTCGCTTCGTATCATTGGGACTACCGCAGCCCTACGCAGATAGACTTCCTCGGCGACAGAACTGGAAAGATGGTCGCCGACTTTGTAACGTCCATCACCATTTACTACGGGATCGTAACTCAGTTGCCCGTGTTTCTCTGCGGTCTGATAGCGGCAAAGACCAAGCCGACAGCCTTTGCCGGGCGTCTCGGCGCGCTGCTCATCGCCCTCGCCATATTCGGCTCCTGCCTGGTCGAACAGTTCCCAGTGAAAATATCGGCATTCTATTTCGGCGCCTTGTTCGCCCTGTTTCTCAAATCGCTGCAAAGCGCTCCAAGCGCAGTCTTCGTAAATCGATTGACGGTGAGGCTCGGCGAAATATCGTTTTCCCTCTACTTGGTCCACTTCGCCATTATTGATTTCTTGCGTCGGGAGCTCGCCCCACAGACAGGAATGCCGCATTTCCTGCTATTTGCCGCTGCTGTATTCCTGACTGCGTTCATACTGGCGACACTCGCCAACCGTTATGTGGAAAAGCCGTTCATCGCTGTGGGACGGCAGTTCAGGCGGAGCCCTCGGAGCAACGGGACCGCGCTCGCCGTACTTCGCGAGCAAGAGTAGGTACGCCAGGCAGCGCTGTCTTCGCCCCTCACTCGCACGCAAAGGGGGCCGGCGGACTACAGCCTGCGCAACTTCCTGATCTCCCTGACCGCCACCGCCAGGGTGGTGAACTCGCGGCTGCCGGTGGCCTGCAGCTCCGCCAGGCGCTCGGATGAGAACTTGACGCGGCGCTCGTTGGCCTTGATCCAGTTCTCGAAGCGAGCCTGCGCCGTCTCGCCCGGCTGGGCCAGCACGCGGCCTGCCAGCTGGCGGTGGATGCGGTAGGCGTCGTCGCGCAGGTTGACGCGCGCCAGCGACTGCCACTTGCCCAGGGTCGGCATCTCGTTGATCGCCGCATACAGCCACAGCATGCGGAAACGCTCGCCGCACAGGTAGTACACGATGGCGGCGTCGGCCAGCGAGACGCCGGCGCCCTCGGCCAGCTCGGCGATGTCCAGCGCCCCGCCCAGCGCGCGGGTGTTGGCCAGGCGCAGCGCCAGGTCGTCGGGGACGCCGTCCTTGTTGAGGTTGGTGACGGTGTTGTCCCAGTCCTCGCGATAGGCCGGCGGCAGCACCGCCGGCAGCTGCCGCTCCAGCTCGGCCAGCGGCTGGGTGAAGCGGTCCACCGCCACCTGCACCGGCAG
>CAYWPB010000260.1:0-5863 GCA_964458725.1 uncultured Nevskia sp.
GGCGCCGGACCGCCGCGCGGTGACCGTGAGCGGGGAGGGCGAGGTCAGCGCCGCGCCGGACCGCGCGCGCCTGAGCATGGCGGTGGAACAGACCGACCCCGACCTCAAGGCGGCGCAGACCAAGGTCAACGGCATCGTCCGCGCCTACCTGGCGCAGGCGCGTACGCTCGGCGTCAGGGACGAGGACATCTCCACCGCCGGCCTGAGCATCAACGCCGAATACGACTACTCCGGCGGCAAGGGCCGCAAGTTCCTCGGTTATCACGTCACCCGCAGCATCAGCGTGGTGGTGCGCGACCTCGACAAGATCGGCGACTACCTGCAGCGCGCCACCGATGCCGGCATCAACAACATCTCCAACCCGCAGCTCGAGTCGTCCAAGGCCGACGAGCTGCAGCGCCAAGCCCTGGCCAAGGCTGCGCTCGACGCCCAGGCCAAGGCCAAGGCCCTGGCCGACACTCTGGGCGTGAAGCTCGGCACGGTGCACACCATCAACGCCAGTACCGAAGCAATCCGCCCGCCCGGCCCGCAGCCGCGCATGATGGCGATGGCCGCCGCCGCGCCCGGCGGCAACGAGGACATGGGTTTCGCCGCCGGCGAGGTCAAGTACAGCAGCACGCTGACGGCGGAGTTCGACCTGGTGCCGTAGGGCGGCCCATGGC
The DNA here is from genome assembly GCA_964458725.1 of uncultured Nevskia sp. Lineage (GTDB taxonomy): Bacteria > Pseudomonadota > Gammaproteobacteria > Nevskiales > Nevskiaceae > Nevskia. Next base: position 663 of record CAYWPB010000260.1, read on the forward strand.
CGCCGGTGCACCGCGACATCGGGATGCGCCGGCGGGCGCGGCCCGCCCTACGTGCTTGAAACCGCTTTATGCGATAATTCGCCACTTTCCTCCCTCATTCGGGACCGAAAGTGCCGCAGAACCCGCCGCCGTCCAAGCCCCTGGTCGGCATCATCATGGGCTCCCGCTCCGACTGGGAGACGATGGCCCACGCCGCCAGCATGCTCGACAAGCTCGGCGTCCCGTATGAAACGCGGGTGGTCTCGGCCCACCGCACCCCCGACCTGCTGTTCGAATACACCGCCGCCGCAGCCGGCCGCGGCCTGCAGGTAATCATCGCCGGCGCCGGCGGCGCCGCCCACTTGCCGGGCATGGCGGCGTCGAAGACGCGCCTGCCGGTTCTGGGCGTGCCGGTGCAGTCCAAGGCGCTCAACGGCCTGGACTCGCTGCTGTCGATCGTGCAGATGCCGGCCGGCGTGCCGGTCGGCACCCTGGCCATCGGCCACGCCGGCGCCGCCAACGCGGCCCTGCTGGCCTGCTCGATCCTGGCGCTGAACGATGCCGCACTGGCAACGCGCCTGGAGCAGTTCCGCGCGGCGCAGACGGCGCAGGTGCTCGAGCATCCCGACCCCAGCGTTCCCGTCTAACGAATCGCACACCGTGAAGATCGGCATCCTCGGCGCCGGCCAGCTCGGCCGCATGCTGGCCCTGGCGGGTTATCCGCTGGGCCTGGAGTTCGCGTTCCTCGACCCGGCGGAGGAAGCCTGTGCCGAACCCCTCGGCGAGCGCATCAAGGCCGAATATCTCGACGAAAGCGCACTGGCGCAATTCTGCGCCGGGATTGACCTGGCCACTTACGAGTTCGAGAACGTGCCGCAGGCCGCCGCCGATTTCGTCGCCGCGCGGGTGCCGCTGCTGCCGCGCCCGCAGGCGCTGACCGCCGGCCAGGACCGGCTCAGCGAGAAGCAGATGTTCGTCGACCTCGGTATCCCGGTGCCAACCTTCGTCGCGGTCAGTTCGCGCGAGGGCCTGGCCAAGGCGGTGCAGCAGACCGGCCTGCCGGCGGTGCTGAAAACGCGGCGCATGGGCTACGACGGCAAGGGCCAGTTCGTGCTGCGCAGCGCCGCCGATATCGATGCGGCCTGGACGGCGCTCGGCTCGCAGCCGCTGATCCTGGAAGCCTTCGTGCCATTCCAGCGCGAGGTGTCCTGCCTGTCGGTGCGCGGCCGCGACGGCGCGGTGCGCTTCTACCCGCTGGTGGAGAACGTGCACCGCAGCGGCATCCTGCGCACCGCGCGCCCGCGCGCCAACGACCCGCTGCAGCAGCTCGGCGAGGACTACGCGCGGCGCGTGCTGGAGAAGCTCGACTACGTCGGTGTGCTGGCCTTCGAGTTCTTTGCCGTCGATGGCGCCCTGCTGGCCAACGAGATCGCGCCGCGCGTGCACAACTCCGGCCACTGGAGCATCGAGGGCGCGGAGTGCTCGCAGTTCGAGAATCACCTGCGCGCCATTGCCGGCCTGCCGCTGGGCAGCACCACGCTGCGCGGCGAGTCAGTGATGGTCAATTTCATCGGCAGCGCCCCCGACACCGCGCTGCTGGCCGGGCTGGAAGGCGTGCACGTCCACCTTTACGGCAAGGCGCCCAAGCCGCAGCGCAAGATCGGCCACGCCACCCTGACCGCCGCCGACAGCGCGACCCTGGACCGGCGCCTGGCCTGCCTGCTGCCCTTGCTGCCCGCCAACTCCTGAGCGATTGGGGCCGAGTAACCCATCTGTTACTCAGCTGCCCTTAAGCTTCTATCCTGTAGCTTGGCCGTGCCCGCCCCATGCGGGCCTGCGGCCCGTCCAGGGAGAACAAAGTCATGCGCGGAACAAGCCTCTCCAGCTTCCCCATCGCCCTGCTGGCACGCACGCTCGCGCTGGGCCTGGTCCTGCCGCTCGGCGCCTGCGTGGTCGCCGACACGCCGTATGACCAGCAGCCGCAGCCGGTGTACACCACGCCGCCCCCGGACGCCTCGGCTTATCCGCAGGACAGCTATCCCCAGCAGCAGACCTATCCCCAGGATAGCTCTCCGCAGGACAGCTATCCGCAGGACTCCAGCTACCAGGTCAGCGCGCCGCAACCGCCGCCGCCGCTGCCCGAATACGAGCAGCCGGAATGCCCGGGCCCAGGCTACCTCTGGACTCCCGGCTACTGGGCCTATAACGGCGGCTACTACTGGGTGCCGGGCACCTGGGTGCTGGCGCCGCAGCCCGGCGTGTACTGGACCCCGGGCTGGTGGGGCTGGGGCGGCAGCGCCTACATCTTCCATGTCGGCTACTGGGGCTCACACGTCGGCTATTACGGCGGCGTGAATTACGGCTATGGCTACGGCGGCCACGGCTATGACGGCGGGCGCTGGGAAGGCGGTGATTTCCACTACAACCGCACGGTCAACAACGTCAACGTCACCAACATCCACAACACTTACAACACCACCGTGATCAACAACGTCACGGTCAACAATACCAGCTACAACGGCGGCAACGGCGGTCTCAACGACCGGCCCACGCAGCAGGAGCAGGCCTGGCACAACCAGCAGCGCTTCCATCCGACACCGGAGCAGATCCAGCACCAGCAGGGCGCCAGCGGCAACCATTCCTTCTACGCGTCCGAGAACCAGGGCCGCCCGCCGGTGGCGGCGATGCCGCGCCCGGGCCTGTTCAGCACCTCGAACGGCGGGCAGAACTTCCAGCAGCCGCCCGTGCTCGAGCAGCAGCGCCAGCAGATGCAGCAGCAGGATCGGCTACGCCAGCAGCAGGTGCTGCAGCAACAACAGCAGGAGCAGATGCACCAGCAGCAGGTGCAACAGCAGCAAGAGCAGCTACGGCAGCAGCAGGAACAACAGCGGCAGCAGCAGTTCCAGCAGCAGGAGCAGATGCGCCAGCAACAGCAGCGGCAGATCGACCAGCAGCGCCAGCAGCAGCAGATGCAGCAGGAGCAACAGCGCGAGCAGCAGCAGTACCAGCAGCAGCAGCAGCAGCGGCAGGACCAGTACCGCGAGCAGATGCAGCAACGTCAGCAGCAGGGCCAGCCGCAGCAGATGCCGCAGCGGCCGCCGCAAGGGCAACAGCCTCCGTTCAGCCGTCCGCCGCCGCCCCCGGTCAATGCCCAGGGCCAGCAGCGCGGCAAGCCGCAATACCCGCCGCAACGGCCGCGCGAAGGCGAGCGCGAGCAGGAGCGCTGAAAGCAAAGGGGCCGGCGTGACACCACGCCGGCCCCGGCTTGAATCCGGTGGTACTGCTCAGAACTTCTTCAGCAGCGCGTTCACTTCCTTCCACAGCTCGCGGTAGGCCTCGGCGGCATAGCCGTAGGATTCGAACACCTCCACCGGCGCGCGGTGCTCGCCCATGCGCTCGACCGCCGAGGCGTAGGGAATCACGGTCTTGCACACGTCCTTGATCAGCTTCGGCGGCTGCTCGATCAGCATGCGGTGCAGCAAGCGCCGGCGGTCGGCCAGCGACCAGAACGGCTTGAGCGTGTTGCGCGGATAGTCGAGTTCGGCGAAGTAGTCGATCACCGTCTTCAGCGCCCGCAGCGACAGGTGCGTCGGCACCGTCGGCACCAGCACCAGCTCGGCGGCGATGAAGACGTTGTCCGCCAGGTGCGACAGTGATGGCGGGCAGTCGAGGATCGCCAGGTCGTAGCGTCGGCTCACCGTCTTCAGCTTTTCGAGCAGTGCGCCGTTGCCCTCGTCCTTGCGCAGCCACACGTCGACGTGGCGCGCGTGCAGATCGGCGGGGATCAGATTCAGCTTGTCGTAAGCAGTGCTCTGGATCGCGGACTCGAGATCGGCGCCAGTCTTCCACAGCGACTTGTCGGCGCCTTCGCTTTCCTTGGCCTGGAGATACCAGCTCGCGGCGCCCTGCGGATCGAGATCCCACAGCAGCGTCCGCAACCCGGACTGCGAGGCCAGGTAGGCCAGGTTCACCGCGGCGGCGGTCTTGCCGACGCCGCCCTTGAGGTTGTAGACCGCGAGGGTCTTCATGCGCGCACTCCCCCGAGCCCTCGTGGGCTCCCGTTCATTGCACGGCTGACGCGCGGAACGCTCGCGGCGTTCCACGCAGCGATAGCGGAATTTAGAACAATTTCACGGACTTGGCGAAATGCAGTAATGCAGGGGGAGCAACTTCGCCAAGTACTTCAACAAAATCAAAGATTTGCCTGTTCAGAAACCAAGACGGGGCGAAGCCTGGTCCGGTGACGGAACCAGATCCTTCGCTCCGCTCAGGATTCAGACGTCCAGATTGCTGACCAGCAGCGCGTGGCGCTCGATGAAATCGCGGCGCGGCTCCACGTCCTCGCCCATCAGGGTGGTGAACATCTGGTCGGCCGCGACCACGTCCTCCACCTGCACCTTCACCAGGCGCCGCACTTCCGGATCCAGCGTGGTCTCCCACAGCTGGCCCGGATTCATCTCGCCCAGGCCCTTGTAGCGCTGGATGTTGAGGCCGCGGCGGGTCTCGTTGATCAGCCACTCGTAGGCGGCATCGAAGTCGGCCACCGGCTGGCCGCGCTCGCCGCGGCTGACCGTGGCGCCCTCGCCCATCAGCCCGGCCAGCTGGGTGTTGAAGCGCGCCATCTGGAGGTAGTCGACGCCGGCGAAGAAGTCGTGGCCCAGGGTGTAGCGGTGGCTGAGACCGTGCAGCATGCGATCGGCCACCAGGGTCAGGCCCTGCTCGCCGAGGCGCACATCCAGTTTGTAACGCGCGGCGGTATGGCCGTCGTTGAGCGCCGCTTCCAGCTTCACCGTCCAGGCCGGCAGGGCCGCGGCATCGGCCGGCGCCGGAGCCAGTTTGCGCAGCTGTTCCAGCAGCTCGTAGTCGGAGTGGCGGCTGAGGCGGGCGACGCTGCCGGAGATGTTGGCGTGGTCGCGCATCAGCTGCGACAGGGTAGCCTGGCTCACCGCCGGCTTGCCGGCCGCCGGCACCAGCGCGGCCTCGTCCAGCGCGGTCTTGAGCTGCCAGTCCTCCAGCTCGCGGTCGTCCTTGACGTAGGTCTCGTGCTTGCCGGCCTTGAGCTTGTACAGCGGCGGCTGCGCGATGTAGACGTGGCCGCGCTCCACCAGGCTGTACATGTGGCGGTAGAAGAAGGTCAGCAGCAGGGTACGAATGTGCGCGCCGTCGACGTCCGCATCGGTCATGATGATGATGCGGTGGTAGCGCAGGTTCTCCGGCTTCAT
>CAYWPB010000261.1:0-5852 GCA_964458725.1 uncultured Nevskia sp.
TTGGCGACGTCGGAGACCTCGGCGCGGGTCGGCAGCGGATTGGTGATCATCGATTCCATCATCTGCGTCGCGGTGATGACCATGCGGTTGGCTTCGCGCGACACGGCGATGATGCGCTTCTGCCAGCCCGGCAGCTCGGCGTCGCCGATCTCCACGCCGAGGTCGCCGCGCGCCACCATCACCACGTCGGAAGCGGCGACGATCTCGTCCAGCGCCGGCAGGGCCTCGGCGCGCTCGATCTTGGCCACCAGCGCGGCGCTGCCGCCGGCCGCCTTCATCAGCTTGCGCGCCTCCTCCATGTCCGCGGCGCTGCGCGGGAAGGAGATGGCGATGAAGTCGGCCTCGATCGACACGGCGTGACGCAGGTCCTCGCGGTCCTTGTCGGTGAGGGCCGCGGCGGAGAGGCCGCCGCCCTGCTTGTTGATGCCCTTGCGGTTGGACAGCACGCCGCCGATCAGCACCGTGGTGTCGATGCGCGTGCCCTCGGATTTCTCGACCCGCAACGAGATGGCGCCGTCGTTGAGCAGCAGCACGTCGCCGGCCTTCACGTCGCGCGGCAGCTCGGGGTAGGCGCAGCCGACGATGTGCTGGTCGCCGGCGTTGGCGCCGAGCGCGGTGTCGAGGGCGAAGGGCTGGCCTTCGACCAGCTCCACCGGGCCGTTGGCGAAGCTTTCGACGCGGATCTTGGGGCCCTGCAAGTCGGCCAGGATGCCGATGTCCAGACCCATCTCCTCGGCCACCTTGCGCACCGCTGCGGCGCGGCGGGCGTGGTCGTCGGCCTTGCCATGCGAGTAGTTGAGGCGGACCGCGTCGACCCCGGCAAGCAGGATGCGCTGCAGCACGGCGGGGTCGTCGGTGGAGGGGCCGAGGGTGGCGAGAATCTTGGTGCGGCGGTTCATCTGGGGCGTGAGTTCTTGTTTGGGGTCGGCGGTCTTTGCGCCCGTGGCTGGACGCAACGCAGAATACGCAGTCTATTCTCCTCCTGTATCCGTCCCATGACCACTCTCGGCACTCCCCTCAGCCCCAAGGCCACCCGTGTCCTGCTGCTCGGCTCCGGCGAGCTGGGCAAGGAAGTGGTGATCGAGCTGCAACGCTACGGCGTCGAGACCATCGCCGTGGATCGTTACCCTGACGCTCCGGCGATGCAGGTGGCGCATCGCTGCCACATCATCAACATGCTGGACGGTACGGCGATCCGCCGCGTCATCGAGCAGGAAAAGCCGCACCTGATCGTGCCGGAGATCGAGGCGATCCACACTCCGACCCTGCAGGAGCTGGAGAAAGAGGGTTACACCGTCATCCCCACCGCCCTGGCGGCGCGGTTGACCATGGACCGCGAAGGCATCCGCCGCCTCGCCGCCGAGGAGCTGAAGCTGCCGACCTCGCCGTATCGATTTGCCGGCAGCGAGGAGGACTACCGCGCCGCGGTCAGGGAAATCGGCCTGCCCTGCGTGGTCAAGCCGGTGATGTCCTCCTCCGGCAAGGGCCAGAGCACGATCAAGACCGAGGCCGACATCGCCAAGGCCTGGGCCTATGCCCAGGCCGGCGGTCGCGCCGGCGCCGGCCGCGTCATCGTCGAAGGCTTCGTGCCGTTCGACTACGAGATCACCATGCTGACGGTGCGTCATGCTGGCGGCACCAGCTTCTGCGAGCCGATCGGCCACCTACAGATCGACGGCGACTACCGCGAGTCCTGGCAGCCGCACCCGATGTCGCCCAAGGCCCTGCAACAGTCGCAGGAGATCGCGGCCAAGGTCACCGCCGCGCTCGGCGGCCGCGGCGTGTTCGGGGTGGAGTTGTTCATCCGCGGCGAGGAAGCGATCTTCAGCGAGGTCTCGCCACGCCCGCATGACACCGGACTCGTCACCCTGATCGGCCAGGATCTGCCGCAGTTCTCGCTGCACGCGCGGGCCATTCTCGGCCTGCCGATTCCGAATATCCGGCAGCGCGGCCCGGCAGCGTCGTGTGCCATCCTGTTCGAGGGCGACCGCAAGGCGCCGGTGTTTGCCGGTTTGAACGAAGCGCTGGCCGAACCGGACACCCAGCTGCGCCTGTTCGGCAAACCCGAGATTGTCGGCAAGCGCCGCATGGGCGTGGGTCTGGCGCTGGGCAAGGACATCGAAGAGGCGCGCGCCAAGGCGCGTCGGGTGGCGGCTGCGGTGAAGCTGGCGGAGTAAAGAGCGCCTGCCTTCAAAGACATTCGTCATACCGGCTTTCGCCGGTATGACGGACCACCCTTCTTTGGGGCCGCACTTACTGCCGCTGTGCCTCGACGTAATGGCTCTCGCCACTGCGCGGATCGAAGTACACCTCCAGCGTCTTGCCGCTCTGCGGGTCGACGAAGCGCTCGCCGGTGGCGCGCCAGTGCGGGTCCGGCCCGCCGGCCTGTGGTTTCTTGTACTGCCAGCGTTCCCAGACGATGCCGGCGCTGAGCATCAGGCCCAGTACCAGCAGGTGCGGCAGGAACGGATAGAGGCCCAGCGCCAAGAACACCGCGGCCGTGATGAGCAGCAGCACGCCGATCACGACCAGCACCTTCCCGAGCATGTTCAGCTCACCGGCTCGATCACGACAGCGGTGCCGTAGGCCACGATTTCCGACATGGTCTGTCCGATCTCGGCCGAGTCGAAGCGCATCATGATCACGGCGTTGGCGCCCATCTTGGTGGCGTTGAGGCGCAGGCGGTCGATGGCATGGCGCCGCGCTTCCTCCAGCAGCTGGGTGTACTCGGGAATCTCGCCGCCGCCGAGCGAGCGCAGGCCTGCCATGATGTTGCCGCCGATGCCGCGGCTGCGCACCACCACGCCGAAGACCTGGCCCTTGGTCTCGCGCACGCGATGGCCGGCGATGTTCTCGGTGGTGACGATGATCATGACAAGCTCCCTTTCCGGTGCCGCCAGTTTACGATGAGGCGCAAATCCCGCGCCGGAGTCCGCGCATGAGCGTACGCATCGAGAAGCTGGACCGCGTCACCACCGTCATCATCGACCGCCCGCATCTGCGCAACGCCATCGATCGCGCCACCGCCGAGGCGCTGGCCGAGGCCTTCCTCGCGTTCGATGCCGATGCGGAGTCCGACGTGGCGGTGCTGTGGGGCGCCGGCGGCCATTTCTGCGCCGGCGCCGACCTCAAGGCCCTGGCCGAGGGGCGTCAGCCGAACCGGGTCGAGGAGCGCGGCGACGGCCCGCTCGGCCCCACCCGCATGCGCCTGGGGAAGCCGGTGATCGCCGCCGTATCCGGCTACGCCGTGGCCGGCGGCCTGGAGCTGGCGCTGTGGTGCGACCTGCGGGTGGCGGAGGAGGACGCGGTGTTCGGCGTGTTCTGCCGCCGCTGGGGCGTGCCGCTGATCGACGGCGGCACCATCCGCCTGCCGCGCCTGATCGGCCTGTCGCACGCCATGGATCTGATCCTCACCGGCCGGCCGGTGCCGGCGGCCGAGGCGCTGCACATCGGCCTGGCCAACCGCGTGGTACCCAAGGGCGATGCGCGCGCAGCGGCCGAGGCCCTGGCGGCGGAGCTGGTGCGCTTCCCCCAGCGTTGCATGCGCAACGACCGGCTCAGCGCCTACGAGCAGCACGACCTGGGCATGCCGGAAGCCTTGCTCAACGAAACGCGGCGCGGACTGCAGACGCTGAACAGCGGCGAAACGCTGCGCGGCGCGGCGCGCTTTGCGTCGGGCAAGGGCCGCGGCGGCTCTTTCGAGGATTTGTAAGGGTTCTACTGATCGCCGTTCTGGCGCGGCTCGATCGCCGCGGGTGGCGGCAGCATGTGCTTGCACGCGGCCGGCGCGGCGTCGTAGCCCGCCTTGTAGTCCGGGCCGATGCCGCCGGTGCGCTGGATCAGGTCGCTCAGCACCTTCTCGCAGCTCACTAGCTGCTGCTGGCTGCCGCTGCTCAGGATGGCGGTGCCGGTGCCGCGCAGGGCGAAGTACGCCAACAGGCCGATGATCGCCAGCGCCAGCAGCAGGCTGAGCGCGCCGCCGCGCTGCCGGGTGTTGAAAGTCCGGGCGTTCATGCCCGGACTTTAGCGGATTCAGAGGCTCCCTAGATCGCGAACCCCAGTGGCGCGTACTGCCCCGGCGCCGGCCGCGCGGACGGCGGCCGCCGCGTCATGCGGCGACAAAGCTGGTGCATCAGGCGCTGTCCCTCGGCCCACTCGCCGAGGCCGGAGTCGGCGTTGATGTGGCCTTGCGCGCCGAAGTCGAGGAATTCGCTGCCCCAGCGCTCGGCCCAATGGCGCGCGCGCTCCAGCGGCATCCAGGGGTCGTTGGCGCTGGCCACCACGGTGGATGGAAACAGCAGGGGCCTGGCCGGCAGCGTGCGCTCGATGCCGAAGCGCTCCGGGTTGGCAGGGGCCACCAACAGGGCGCCGGCGATCAGGTTGGACTGGAAGCTATCGGCGCGCACCGCGGCGAGGCAGCCGAAGCTGTGCGCCACCACCAGGGCCGGGCCGTCCAGATCCAGCGCGGTTTCGACGATGCGGCGCGCCCAGCGGTCCAGGTCCGGTGCGCTCCAGTCGTCCTGGTGGACCCGCCGGAAGCGCGGGTACTTGCGTTCCCACAGGGTCTGCCAATGGGCATGGCCGCTGCCGTGCAGGCCGGGTACCACCAGCACCGGGCCTTTCCACTCCAGGCCATCGAGTTTGAAACTGCCGAATACGCTCATCGCTTCCAGTCCTTCATCCGATGCGCGCAAGTCTGGGGCCTTGGATAAAGAACTGGAAGGTATAAAACGTAATCCAGTAAGACGAAATATGAATATACCCACCAACCCTCGGACTTGATCCGGGGTGGGATGACAAGCCTTACTTGGAGCCGAACACCTTCTTCATCAGGTCGGTGGTGCGCGCCGCCGGATCGGTGCGGATCGCCTTCTCCTCGTCGCCCACCCGCAGGAACAGGCCGTCCAGCGCCTTCTGCGTGACGTAGCCGTTGAGGTCGGTCGGCTCGCCCAGCATCGAGGCCATCGGCCCGGCGGAGCTGACCAGGCTGTTGTACTGCTGCGCTAGGCCGACCTTGGCGGTGACGCCCGCGACGATGGGCTTGAACCTGGCGGTCAGGGTGTCGCTGGTGGCGCGTCGGAAGTACTGCGTGGCGGCGTCCTGCGGGCCGTTGAGGATGCCGCGCACGTCGTTCAGGGTCAGTTTCTGCACCGCCTCGCTGAACACATCGGCCGCCACCGGCACCGCCTTCTCGGCGGCCTGGTTGAAGGACAGGTGCAGCTGGTCCAGCTGTCCGCCCATGCCTGAGCCTTGCAACAGGCCTTCCAGCTGCTGCACCGGTCCGGGTAGGGGGATGCGGAAGCGCGGGTTGTCCCAGAAGCCGCCGCTGCGGCCCAGGTCCAGCACCGCCTGGTGGGTGCCCTTGGCCAGGGCCTGCTTGAGGCCGGCGCCGATGTCCGAATCGGACAGCGCGCTCTGCGCCGCCGGCTGCTGCATCAGATCCTTGGCCAGGTCGGAAAGCTGGTCGGCGCGGCTGCCGGCGGCGGCCAGCAGGGCCAGGCCCAGGGTGGCGGCGAGGGTGTAGCGGGCGGGTTTCCGGTTCATGAGCGCTTCCCTGCGATGGCTGGTCAGGCTGGTCCAGGCAGCCCGCGAAGACGCCACTTTGCACGGAAATTGATGCGTTTTCATGTTCGTGCGCGTACAATCCGCGATCTTTTTTGGGTTCGTGAGTTGTGGCATCCTGCTGTGTTCCGCGCCGTCCCGGCGCGGACTGTCGGCGGGGCCGCCGCACCGCCCCCGGACATCTCTAGTGGTTTTTGGCGGTTTTCGTTTTTTTCCCTGGTGCTTCCCGTGATTCAGAATCTTCGCAACATCGCCATCATCGCCCACGTCGATCATGGCAAGACCACCCT
>CAYWPB010000262.1:0-458 GCA_964458725.1 uncultured Nevskia sp.
CCTGATCATCTGGGACCGGCTGTTCGGCAGCTTCGAGCCGGAGGACGAGCCGGTGATCTACGGGCTGACCAAGAACATCCACACCTACAACCCGTTCCGCATCGCCTTCCATGAATGGGCGGCGATGTTCCGTGAGCTGGGGCGGGCGAAGAGTTTCAGGCAGGCCTGGCGGGCGATCGCGTTACCGCCGGGGACCGCGGCCCCGTAGGGCGGCCCGTGGCCGCCGGCACACTTCACCAGTTGCACAGCAGCGGCGGGCACGGCCCGCCCTACAAAGCCGCGCTGCCGGCAAAGCCCAGCTGTCGCCAAGCCTCGTAAGCCGTCACCGCCACCGCGTTGGACAGGTTGAGACTGCGCACCCCCGGCTGCTGCGGCAGCACCAGGCGCTGCTCCGGCGGAATCGATTCCAGCACCTCGTCGGGCAGGCCGCGTGGTGCCGCCCCGAACAGCAGCCGGTC
>CAYWPB010000262.1:468-5848 GCA_964458725.1 uncultured Nevskia sp.
CGGCGCTGTAGCGCATGGCGTCGTAACGCACCCGGCCGCGGGTGCTCAGGGCCAGCCAGCGCGCCTGCGGCCGCTCGGCGCGGATCTGTTCGAGGCTGTCGTAAACCTGCAGGTCGGCGTACTCGTGGTAGTCCAGCCCGGCGCGGCGCAGCTGCGCATCGTCCAGGCTGAAGCCCAGCGGCCGCACCAGGTGCAGGCGCGCTCCGGTGTTGGCGCAGAGCCGGATGATGTTGCCGGTATTAGGGGGAATTTCCGGCTGGTACAGGACGATACCGAACATGTCTCAAGCAAGATGAAAAGTTGACAGGACTATACCCCGCGCCTAGGCTCGTCACTCTGGGGAAATACTGAAGGTCCGCGCCGCCATGTCCAAGAAGTCCACGGCTTTGAGCCTCGCCGCCGCTACCCTGCTGCTGCTGTCGACTGCCGCCGCTGCCGGCGGGAGCAACAACGCCAGCTTCAGCAGCGAGAACGACACCACCCCGTCCTCCGGCGCCATCGCCGCGGACATCCTGCTGCTGCGGCCGCTGAGCTTCGTCGGCACCGTGCTGGGCACCGTGGTGTTCGTCGCCGGCCTGCCGTTCGAAGCGATTGCCGGTGACGTCTCCGGCCCGGCCAAGCGCCTGGTGGTGGAGCCGGCCAAGTTCACTTTCAGCCGTCCGCTGGGCGACACCGGCGGCCGCAACGAATAGGGACACTGGGGACCCGGCATCCATGCCGGGTCTGTTGAAACAAGCGTCACGGGCACCCGGGCCTTACGCCGGGTGCCCGTTTTAGTTTGGCCTAGCGGACCGGCTTGCCGTCGGTATCCAGCACCTTGACCTCGCCCAGCTTGAGGGCGCGCACCGGCGCTTCGACCTTGGCCAGGTCGCCGACCACGATCCAGGTCAGCTGCTCCGGCTTGATCAGCTTGGCCGCCGCCGTCTTCAGCTGCGCCGCATCGAGCGACTCCACCTTCGGCACATAGCTGTTCCAGTAGTCGTCCGGCAGGCCGAACTCGATCAAGTGGCCCACCGCCCCCGCCACTTCGCCCACGCTTTCGAAATTGCCCGGCAGGGCACGCACCTGGGCCTGCTTGGCGGTGTCGATCTCGGCTGCGCCGAGCGGCCGCGGTCCGAGGATCTCGACCAGCTCGCTGCGCATCTCGCGCATCGAGTCGGCGGTGTGCGGCTCTTCAACGTTGGCGTAGGCCAGGTAGACCTGCGGATCGCGCGCCTCCAGCAGGCTCGAGCTGGCGCCGTAGCTCCAGTGCTTGTCCTCGCGCAGGTTGCGGTTGAGGCGCGAACCGAACATGCCGCCGAGCGCGGTGTTCACCGTGTGCATCGCCTCCTGGTCCGGGTCCGCCGCCGCCGGCGCGAGGTTGGCGGCCATGACCAGCGACTGCGCCGCGCCGGGCTTGTCGATCAGGAACACGCGCGGCGCCGTCTGCGGCGGCGGCGGCGCGATGTTCTTCAACGGCAACGGCTCGGCCGGCGCGTGCCAGCCGGCGAGCCCCCGCTCCAGCAGCGGCTTGATCTGCGCCAGGGTGGTATCGCCGACCACCACCAGGGTGGCGTTGTCGGGCCGCAGCCAGCGGCGCTGGAAGCCGACCAGGTCGTCGCGGCTGATCGCCTTGACGTCGCTCTCCAAGCCCAGCCCGGCGTAGGCATAGGGATGCCCTTCGCCGAACAGCAGCCGCGACAGCACGCGCCGCGCCATGCCGAAGGGCTCCGACTTCTCCTGCGTGATCGCCGCCAGCAGGCGCTGCTTGACCCGCGCCAGCTCGGCGTCGGGGAAGGTCGGCTCGCTGACCAGGCTGGCGTACAGCTCCAGCGAATCGGACAGCTTGGGCGTGATCGCGGTCAGGCCGACCATCGACACGTCCCGGACGTTGGCGCTGGCGATGCTGGCGCCAAGCTCGGCCTCGCGCTGCGCGATCTCCAGCGAGCTGCGCTTGCCGGCGCCTTCGTCGAGCATGTCCAGAGCCAGCGCGGCGGTGCCGGAGCGGCCGCCGGCATCGGCGGCGCGGCCGGCGTTGAAGATCAGGTTCATGCTGACCGCCGGCACGCCGTGGCGCTCCACCAGCACCAGCTTGAGGCCGTTGGACAGCACGTCGTGCTGGAACGGCGGCAGCTTCAGCGGCGGCGTCTGGCTCAACGCCGGCAGGTGGCTGCGGTCGGCGCCCTTGCCGGCGGCGGCGCGCAGATCCTGCTGCGGCTCGACCTCGAGGGTGAAGCTGCCCTGGCCGAGCCAGCGCCGGCCGGCGGCGGCGATGTCCGCCGGAGTGGCATCGCGCTCGTAGCCGATCTCGATGCGGTAGTGCGCCGGGTCGTCGTGGAAGGTCTGGTTGGCGGCGAGCAGTCCGGCCTTGCCGCTGAAGCCGCCGACCTTGTCCACGCCCTGCACCATGCCGGCGTAGGTGGTGCTGCGCACCCGCTCCAGTTCGGCCGCGGTCGGCCCCTCGCTGCTCAGGCGCTGCAACTCCTCGCGGATCGCCTGTTCGGCGGCGGCCGGATCGGTGTCGGGCTTGAGCGTCGCCACGATCTGGAACTGGCCGCCGGCCTCGTTGCCGTCGACGCCGGCCTCGATCGAGGTGGCGCTCTGGTCGCGGTAGACCAGGCGCTGGAACAGGCGGCTGTCCTTGCCGCCGCCGAGCACTTGGCCCAGGGCCGAGAGCAGCACGTTGTCGCGTTCGCCGTCGCCGGGCACGTTCCACACCAGGTACAGGCGCGGCAGCGGCACCTGGTCGACGATACTCAGGCGCTTGTCGCCCTGCAGCGGCGCCGGCCAGTTGCGCAGGTGTTGCACCGGCGGCCCCGGCGGCAGGCTGACGAAGTAGTGCTCGACCTTCTGCTTCACCGCGGCGGTGTCGACGTCGCCGGCGATCACCAGCACGGCGTTGTTGGGGCCGTAGTAGGTGGCGAACCACTTCTTCACGTCGGCCAGGGTGGCGGCGTTGAGGTCCTCCTCGCTGCCAATGGTGGTCCAGGAATAGGGGTGGCCGGGCGGATAGGTCTGCCCGGCAATGAGGTCGTCGACCTTGCCGTAGGGCTTGTTCTCGTCCTGGCGCTTCTCGTTCTCGACCACGCCGCGCTGCTGGTCGAGCTTGGCCTGGGTGATGGACTGGGCCATGTAACCCATGCGGTCGGACTCCAGCCACAGCGCGCGGTCCAGCGCCGAGGTCGGCACCGTTTCGAAGTAGTTGGTGCGGTCGACGTTGGTGGTGCCGTTCATGTCGGTGGCGCCGGCCGGCTCCAGCGCCTGGAAGTAATCCCTGTCGAAGTGCAGCGAGCCCTCGAACATCAGGTGCTCGAACAGGTGGGCGAAGCCGTGACGCCCGGCCGGCTCGTTCTTGGAGCCGACGTGATACCAGACGTTGAGCGCCACCACCGGAGTCTTGTGATCCTCGTGCACGATCACCGTCAGGCCGTTGGCCAGGGTGAAGCGGGTGTAGGGGATGTCGATGTCCGGCAGTGCCGCCGCGTTCGCGGCGGGGCTATCCGCTGCGGCACCGGCTTGGGGGCCCTGGGCGGCGCAGGCCGACAGGCAAAAAGCCGCGGCGAATGGGAGAATGAAGCGCATGGATACTCCGTTCTTGTTTTAGGCAGTGTATTAGATGCCGGGTGCCGGGAAAGGGCTGCCATCTGACCGCACGGCCGGGCCGGGCGTTCCGCAATTGTCGGTGGATGGACACCATCTGCTGTCCGGCGCCACCCCGCTGCCCTCGCCCAACCACGACGAGCGTCCCGACCCCGCCGACATCTCGCTGCTGGTGATCCATGCCATCTCGCTGCCACCGGACCAGTTCGGCGGGCCCTGGATCAGCGACCTGTTCCTCAACCGGCTCGACCCGGACGCCCACCCCTATTTCGCCACCATCCACACGCGCAAGGTCTCAGCCCACCTGTGCATCTTCCGCGGCGGCGCCATCACCCAGTACGTGCCTTTCGACCGCCGCGCCTGGCACGCCGGCGAGTCTTTCTACGAGGGACGCACGCGCTGCAACGACTTCTCCATCGGCATCGAGCTGGAAGGCTGCGACACGCAGGCCTTCACCGACGCGCAGTACGCGGCGCTGAGCGCGGCGACGCGGGCGATCCTGACGCGCTACCCGCGCATCACCCCGGCACGCATCACCGGCCACAGCGACATCGCGCCGGCGCGCAAGACTGACCCGGGCCCGCACTTCGACTGGGCGCGTTACCGCGCCGGGCTGGCGGCATGAAGCTGCTGGCGATGCTGCTGGCCCTGGTGGCGGAGCGGCTGTTCTCGCCGCACCGCGATGCTGCAACCCGCGGCGGCATCTGGCCGGCGCTGCAAAAGGCGCTGCCGCTGCCGGCGTTCTGGCGCTCGGCGCTGCTGCCGCCGCTGTTCGTGCTGCTGCCGGCGGTGCTGGTGTACCTGATCCAGCGCCAGATTCAGGATGAGCTGCTGCGCCTGCCCTATCAGGCCCTGATGCTGTTCCTGTGCCTGGGCCCGCGCGATCTCGCCGACGACGTGCAACGCCTGCGCAGCGCCCGCTCGGCCGGCGATTCGGCGACGGTGACGCGGCTCAGCGCCAGCCTGCAGATGGGCCCGGCGCCCGACGCCGATCACCGCAGCCTGCTCGGCGCGCTGTTCATCCAGTCGCACGAGCGGCTGTTCGGCATGCTGTGGTGGTTCCTCGCCGCCGGCCCCGCCGGCGCGGTGCTGTACCGCCTCGCCAGCCGCCTGCCGAACCTGGTGGAGGAGGTGGACACGCCGGCCGCGCGGCTGGCCAACCAGATCCACTCGGCGCTGGCCTGGATTCCGGTGCGCCTCACCGCCCTGCTCTATGCCCTGGCCGGCAGCATGGACGACGCCCTCGCCGACTGGCACCACCTGCGCGAGAGCGTGGCCGCCGACTGGCAGCGCCAGACCTGGACGGTGCTCGCCACCGTGGCCAGCGCGGCGCTGGATTGGGAAGACGGCGGCGGCCCGGTGGTGGCCTCCTCGCTCGACGCGGCGCTGGCCGAAGTGCTGCGCATGCAGCTGCGCGCGCTGCTGATCCTGCTGGCCCTGACCGCGCTGCTCACCGCCGGAATCTGGATCGCATGAGATTCCTTACCGTGCTCGCCGCCCTGTGCGGCGCGCTGCTCTGCGGCGGGGCGCCGGCCCAGGACCGGCCGGCACCGCAGCGCGTGGTGACCCTGGCGCCGCACCTGACCGAGCTGGCCTGCGCCGTGGGCGGCTGCGACCGTCTGGTCGGCGTTTCCGCCTACAGCGACTACCCGCCGCAGGTGCGCAGGCTGCCGCAGGTCAGCGACGCCACCACCGTCAACCTCGAGGCGGTGCTCGGACTCAAGCCCGACCTGGTGCTGGCCTGGGACGGCGGCACGCCGCCGGAGACCGTGGCGCGTTTGCGCGCCCTGGGCCTGCGCGT